>JBKJLD010000091.1:0-39959 GCA_046597165.1 Nocardioides sp. | reverse complement strand
GTGGCGACGACTGGGACAGCCGCGTTGTCGAGTGGATGGTCAAGAAGTTCAAGGACAACAACGGCGTCGACCTGGCCGCCGACAAGATCGCCAAGCAGCGCCTCCAGGAGGCGGCGGAGAAGGCGAAGATCGAGCTGTCCTCCTCCAGCGACACCACGATCCACCTGCCTTACATCACCCACGGCGAGTCCGGCCCCCTGCACTTCGAGGAGCGCCTGACCCGCAGCGAGTTCCAGAAGCTCACCGCGGACCTGCTCGACCGGACCAAGGGCCCCTTCCAGCAGGTGCTCAAGGACGGCGGCGTCGCGATCGACAAGATCGACCACGTCGTCCTCGTCGGCGGCTCCACCCGGATGCCCGCCGTCTCCGAGGTCGTCACCGACCTGCTGGGCGGCAAGCAGCCCAACAAGGGCGTCAACCCCGACGAGGTCGTGGCCGTCGGTGCCGCGCTCCAGGCCGGGGTCCTCAAGGGCGAGGTCAAGGACGTGCTGCTCCTCGACGTCACCCCGCTCTCCCTCGGCATCGAGACCAAGGGCGGCGTGATGACCGCGCTGATCGAGCGCAACACCACGATCCCGACCAAGCGCTCCGAGATCTTCACCACGGCTGACGACAACCAGCCGTCGGTCGAGATCAAGGTCGCCCAGGGTGAGCGCCAGATGTGGGCCCAGAACCAGGGGCTCGGCAACTTCGAGCTCACCGGCCTTCCGCCCGCCCCCCGCGGGATCCCGAAGATCGAGGTCACCTTCGACATCGACGCCAACGGCATCGTCCACGTCTCCGCCAAGGACCAGGCGTCCGGCCGCGAGCAGTCGATGACGATCTCCGGCGGCTCCGCGCTGTCGAAGGACGACATCGACCGGATGGTCAAGGAGGCCGAGCAGTACGCCGAGGAGGACGCCCAGCGTCGCGAGGTCGTGGAGCTCCGCAACCAGGCCGACTCGCTGGTCTACTCGACCGAGAAGTTCCTCGACGAGAACGACGAGAAGCTCCCGGACGACGTCAAGACCGAGGTGCGTGCGGATCTGGATGCCCTCAAGGCCACCCTCGAGAACGCCGAGTCCGCCGGCGATGAGCTCAAGGCGGGCATCAGCAAGCTCGGTGAGTCGAGCCAGAAGATGGGCGCCGCAATGTACGCCGCCGCCGAGGCCGAGCAGGCCGCGGCCGGTGGCTCCACCGGTGCGACGGGCGAGGCCGACGACGACGTCGTCGACGCCGAGATCGTCGACGAGGAGCCTGGCGACGGCGGCGCCGAGGACGACAAGTGACCGATCCGGTCGGCACGCCCCCGGGGGAGTCGCAGGAGACTGCGGCTCCCCCCGGGGGTCAGCCCGTCGGCGCGCCCGAGGGATTCGGGGAGGAGGCCGCGGAGATGGCGAACGAGTCCGAGGTCGAGGCGGCCTGGCCGGCCGCCGGGGCGAACGATGCCGATACTACGTCCGGTGTGGACGGCGGGGACGCCGAGTTCGAGGACGACCTCAGCCGGACCCGTCGAGACGTGGCCGATCTGACGGCTGACCTGCAGCGCCTGCAGGCGGAGTACCTCAACTACAAGCGCCGGGTGGACCGGGATCGCGACCTGATCCGCGAGAACGCGACCTACACCGCGCTCGCGCCGATCACCGAGGTCCTCGACACCATCGACAGGGCTCGCGAGCACGCTCCCCTGGAGGGCGGCTTCAAGGCGGTCGCCGACCAGCTCGAGCGGATCGTCAGCGCCGTGGGCCTGGTGAAGTTCGGTGCTGTGGGCGACCCGTTCGACCCGACCGTCCACGAGGCCCTCTCCCACATCGGGGAGGATCCCGATGTCGCGGTGACCACCTGCAAGGTGATCGCCAAGGCCGGCTACCGGATCGCCGACCGGGTGGTCCGGGCGGCGCAGGTGCTGGTCGTCGACCCCGCCAGCGGGGCGGGCGAGTAACCACCCGCAGGACCGGCAGGATGAGGGCAGGACCGACGACGGAAGGAGGGGTGCACTGATGAGTGCCACGGACGGCATGCGGGCCGACTGGGCGACCAAGGACTTCTACGCCGAGCTCGGCGTGAAGAAGGACGCGGGAGCCGACGAGCTCAAGAAGGCCTACCGCAAGCTGGCGCGCGCCAACCACCCCGACTCCCACCCCGGGGACACCGCCAAGCACGACAAGTTCAAGGCCGTCGCCGAGGCCTACGACGTGGTCGGGGACGCAGAGAAGCGCAAGAAGTACGACGAGATGCGCTCGCTCTACGGCTCCGGTGGCGGCTTCGGCGGCGGCTTCCCCGGCGGTAGCGGTGGCGGTGGTGGCTTCGACATCAACGACCTGCTCCGCGACCGTGCCGCGGGCTCCGGTGGTGGGTTCGGGGACATGTTCGGAGACCTCTTCGGGGGTGGCCGAGGTCGCCCCCAGCAGCGGCGCCAGCACAAGGGGGCCGACGTCGAGGCCACGGCCACGATCAGCTTCACCGATGCCCTCGACGGGGTGACGATCTCGCTGCGGCTGACCTCGGACGCGCCGTGCCCGGACTGCTCGGGCACCGGCGGCAAGCCGGGCACGCGCCCCCACGTCTGCGCCGAGTGTGAGGGTGCCGGCTACGTCGTTGCGGGGGTCGGCGGGGCGTTCTCGATGAACGAGACCTGCCCTGCGTGCGGTGGCCGCCAGCTCGTCTACGACCAGTCCTGCCCCACCTGCCACGGCAGTGGCCGCGGCCTCTCCGCGCGCTCGATCCAGGCGCGGATCCCCGCGGGGGTCAAGGACGGCCAGCGGATCCGGCTGAGGGGCAAGGGCGCGGCCGGTGAGAACGGCGGACCGGCCGGGGACCTCTACGTCACCGTGAAGGTCTCGGCGCACCGCCTCTTCGGTCGCAAGGGCGACAACCTCACCCTCGACGTGCCGGTCTCCTTCGACGAGGTCGCACTGGGGGCCGACGTCCGGATCCCGACCCTGGGGGGCGCCCCGGTGACCCTCAAGGTCCCGGCGGGGACGCCCAACGGGCGCACCTTCCGGGTGCGAGGCAAGGGTGCCCCCAAGCCGGACGGCTCGCACGGCGACCTGCTCGCCACGGTCGAGGTCCAGGTGCCCGCGACGCTCGACCAGGCCGCCCGGGACGCCGTCGCGGCCTACCGCGACGCCACGGTCGACAAGCCGTTGCGGGCGAACCTCTTCGGGAGCCAGGCGTGATGGAGCGCCAGCCGTTCGGCAGTCCGGGACCCGACGCCGCGGTCTATGTGATCAGCGTTGCCGCCGAGCTGACCGGCCTGCACCCCCAGACGCTGCGCACCTACGAGCGGCTGGGCCTGATCACGCCCGGCCGCACCGGCGGCGGTGGCCGGCGCTACTCCCACCGCGACATCGAGCTGCTCCGCGAGATCGCCGACCTCACCTCCGCCGGGATCGGCCTCGAGGGGGTGCGCCGGATCCTCGCCCTCGAGAACCGGGCCAGCGCCCTGGCGGCGCGCAACGAGGAGCTGCTGGCCGAGCTCGAGGCGACCCGTCAGACGCTGCGGCAGGCCCTGGTCGCCCGCCGCGGGGAGGCGGTCTCGCCGGTCAACAAGCTGCCGGTGCTGCGCCGACCGGTTCCTGGCCAGTCCATGGTGGTGTGGCGTCGGGGTCTCTGACCCGCCGCCCCGGTGCGGTCGTCAGTGGGCGACCAGCAGCACCGAGAACACCGCACCGCCGTCCGCACCAGGGGCGAAGTCGGCGCGCCCTGCCATGGCCTCGGCCAGGGTGCGGACCACGAAGAGGCCCAGCCCGGTGCCTGTCGCGACCGTCCCCGCGGCCCGTGCGAACTCCCGGAAGAGCTGGTCACGGAACGCCACGGGCACGCCCGCTCCCTCGTCGCAGACGTCGATGGCCACGTAGTCCCCGGCGTTCCGGACCCGGACGGTGACCGGCGGGTCGCCGTACTTGTGGGCGTTACTCAGCAGGTTGTTGAGGATCTGCTCGAGTCGCATGGGGTCGGCGCGCACCGCTCGCTCGTCCTCGACCACGAGCCTGGCGTCGGGATAGCGGTCCGCGACGATCGACTCGATGACCGTGGCGGGCGTGACCGTCTGGACGTCGATGCGCAGGGTCCCGCGCTGGATCTGGGCCGCGGTCAGCAGGTCGGCGGTGATGCTGTCGAGAATGCGCGTCTGACGCACCACGGAGTCGAGGAGGCGCTCGCGCTGCTCGAGATCGGTGACGCCGCTGGTCCAGCCCAGGCTCTCGGCGATCCCGTTGATGACCGCCACCGGACCCCGGACCTCGTGGGCCGCGGTCGAGATGGCCCGACGCAGCAGGGCGACGTCGTCGACAGTGGAGTCCAGATAGACGAGGACCGACCAACCGGTCCGCCTCAAGGTCGCCCGGACGTGACCGGACTCAAGCTCGACATCGAACGACGCGTCCGCGTCCATCCGGTGGAATGCGACCAGACTCGCCAGCGAGGGTGAGGCGAGGCTCAGCGGCGTGCCCGGGTCGGCGCGGTGCGCCAGCAGGCGCTGGGCGATGGTGTTGGCGTAGACGATGCGGAAGAGCGGCTCGTCGGCGAGCTCCATGATCCCGAGCGGGGCCATGCCCAGAACTTCCCACGACGAGACGTGCTGCCCTACCGGCGCTGGGGTCGCCTCTCCGGACTCGGACTGGCCCAGGCGGATGCTCGCCCTGGGACGTCCGGCCGGCGCCGGCGCCCGGTCGACCGGGGATTCCCTCACGATCGAGAGCGGTGGGTGCGGGCGGCGATCCGCGCTCGCCATGAGGCCCCGCACGTACTCGAGAATCGTGCTCAGCGACGCCCCCTTCTGCACGTAGCCGTCGGCACCCGCGGCGATCGCCCGCGCAGACATCTGGGTCGCCCCGAAGCCCGACAGCACCACGATCCGGGCGTTGGGGACCAGCCGCCGGATGCTTGGCAGCGCCTCGAGGCCGTCCATCACCGGCATGGAGAGGTCCAGCAGGATCAGGTCCGGCCGCTCGGCCCGGACCACCTCGATGCCGGCCTCGCCGTCGCCGGCCTCGCCCACCACGTCGAAGCCGCCGCGGACCAGGGCGATCCGCAGGAGATCGCGCAGGTCTGCGGTGTCGTCGATGACGACGACGCGCAGCGGTTCAGCACTGATCTCCGGGGTCATCTGGTGGTTCTCTCGTCGGTCTGGGCGACGACGTCGACCGGGCAGATCGAGACCATCGTGCGGTGGACGGCATGGGCCAGCGGCGGACCGCCGCTGACGAGCGTCCAGGGCGACATCAGGTTCCCTCCGTGCGATGACCCCCGGACTGCAGGTTAGGGCGCAATAGCGACCATGCGCGGCCGAATTGGGCGAATTTCCCGGCCCTTGGAACTTCGGGCGGTTTCCCGGCGGCTCGGTCCGGAGCCGGGTGCAGGCGGTTGGGCCGTATGAAAGGTGCTCAGAGTTGAGTGGAAGAGACTCAACTTTGTCGCTGTTGGGTGGAGAGAGGACCGACGGCCCTCGACGCTGACGGGTACGACGGGAAGGATGAGGGCATGGATGCTGGAAAGTTCACGACGCGCAGCCGCGAGGTCATCGAGGCAGCTCAACTCTCGGCGACAACGGCAGGCAACACCGCCACCGAGCCGATCCACCTGCTCGTCGCCCTGCTGCGCCAGGAGGGCGGCACCGCAGGCAACCTGGTGACCAGGTCGGGCGTCGACGCGGTAGCCCTCACCCGCCGGGCCGAGCAGGTGATGGAGGCACTCCCGCAGGCCAGTGGGGCCACGGTCCAGCAGCCGGGGGCCTCGTCGGCCCTGACCCGGGTGCTGGCCAGTGCCATCGACCTCGCCGGCGGGATGAAGGACGACTACGTCGCCACTGAGCACCTGCTCATCGCACTCGCCGGCGTCGAGAGCTCCGCGCAGAAGCTGCTCACCGACGCCGGGCTGGCCGAGGCCGGGCTGCGCGAGGGCCTCACGGCCGTCCGCGGCAACCGCCGGGTGACCAGCCAGGACGCGGAGTCGACGTACGAGGCGCTCGAGAAGTACTCCGTCGACCTCACCCGGGCCGCCGAGGACGGCCGCCTCGACCCGGTCATCGGGCGCGACACGGAGATCCGTCGGGTGATCCAGGTGCTCTCGCGGCGCACCAAGAACAACCCCGTCCTCATCGGTGAGCCCGGCGTCGGCAAGACCGCTGTGGTCGAGGGACTCGCCCAACGGGTCGTGGCCGGCGACGTGCCGGACTCGCTCAAGGGCCGTCGGGTGCTGAGTCTGGACCTGGCCGCGATGGTCGCCGGCGCGAAGTACCGCGGCGAGTTCGAGGAGCGGCTCAAGGCCGTCCTCGAGGAGATCAAGGACGCCGGCGGCCAGATCATCACCTTCATCGACGAGCTGCACACGGTGGTCGGTGCAGGCGCCGGCGGCGACTCGGCGATGGACGCCGGCAACATGCTGAAGCCGATGCTGGCCCGTGGCGAGCTGCACATGATCGGTGCGACCACGCTCGACGAGTTCCGTGAGCGCATCGAGAAGGATCCCGCTCTGGAGCGCCGGTTCCAGCAGGTCTTCGTCGGCGAACCCAGCGTCGAGGACACCATCCAGATCCTGCGGGGCATCCAGGAGAAGTACGAGGCCCACCACGGCGTCCGGATCACCGACGCCGCACTGGTGGCGGCCGCGACCCTCTCGGACCGCTACATCACCGGACGCCAGCTGCCGGACAAGGCGATCGACCTGATCGACGAGGCGTCGAGTCGGCTGCGGATGGAGATCGAGTCCTCGCCCGAGGAGATCGACCAGCTGCGCCGTCAGGTCGACCGGCTGAAGATGGAGCAGTTCGCGCTCGAGAAGGAGAGCGACGACGCGTCGGTCGAGCGCCTCGCCGTGCTGCGGCGCGACCTCGCCGACAAGGAGGAGGACCTGCGCGCGCTGGAGGCCCGCTGGGAGCAGGAGAAGGCCTCGCTCGAGGGCGAGGGCGAGCTGCGCCGCCAACTCGACCAGCTCCGAATCGAGGCCGAGCGACTGGCCCGGGAGAGCGCGGTCCTGCCCGAGGGGCAGGGGAAGTACGACCTGCTGGCGAAGCGCTACGAGGCCCAGAAGGGCATCCAGAGGCTGGAGACGCAGATCGAGACCGCTTCCTCGCAGGAGAAGTCCGTCGTCGAGCCGTTGGTCGGCGAGGAGGTCGGCGCCGAGCAGATCGCGGACGTGGTCGAGGCCTGGACCGGCATCCCCACCGGCCGGCTCCTCCAGGGCGAGACGGCCAAGCTGCTCGAGATGGAGAACGTCGTCGGCCGGCGGCTGGTCGGCCAGCGCAGCGCCGTCAGCGCCGTCAGTGACGCGGTGCGCCGCTCGCGCGCCGGGATCAGCGACCCGAACCGGCCGACCGGCTCCTTCCTCTTCCTCGGCCCCACCGGGACCGGCAAGCCCGAGCTGGCCAAGGCGCTCGCGGACTTCCTCTTCGACGACGAGCGGGCCATGGTCCGCATCGACATGAGCGAGTACTCAGAGAAGCACTCCGTGGCGCGGCTGGTCGGCGCGCCGCCCGGCTACGTCGGGTACGACGAGGGCGGCCAGCTCACCGAGGCGGTCCGCCGCCGTCCCTACTCGGTCGTCCTGCTCGACGAGGTCGAGAAGGCGCACCCCGAGGTCTTCGACATCCTGCTGCAGGTCCTCGACGACGGCCGCCTCACCGACGGCCAGGGCCGCACGGTCGACTTCCGCAACACCCTGCTGATCCTGACCAGCAACCTCGGGTCGTCGTACCTCGTCGACCCCGCGCTGAATCCGGAGCAGAAGAAGGAGTCGGTGATGAGCGTCGTGCGCTCCTCGTTCAAGCCGGAGTTCCTCAACCGGCTCGACGAGATCGTCCTCTTCGACGCGCTCACCCGCGACGAGCTCGTGCACATCGTGGACCTGCAGCTCGCCCTGCTGGAGAAGCGCCTGGCGGTCCGGCGGATCACGATCGAGGTCTCCGACGACGCCCGTGCCTGGCTGGCCGAGACCGGGTTCGACCCGGCGTACGGCGCCCGGCCGCTGCGCCGCCTGATCCAGACTGCCATCGGCGACCCGCTCGCCAGGATGCTGATCGGGGGCGAGGTCGTGGACGGCGCCACGGTGCACGTGGATCGCGGCGACCAGGGGCTGGCTCTGCGCGCCTGACCGGGCGACTGGTGCAATGGGTGCATGACCGAGTCGACCGCACCTCCCCGACCGCGCCAGGTGACGCTCGCCGCCTGGCTGATCATGCTGGGCTCGGTGTTCGTCGTCGCGACGGTCTTCGAGCGGATCGCCGGCCTGCACACGCTCGAGACCCAGGATGCGGTGCGCAAGTTCCTCGCCGCGCCGCCGGGCGACGGTCTCGGGCTCGGCGTGGAGGGCGTGCTCACGGTGCTCCGGGTCCTGGCCATGGTCGCGGGAGGCTGCGCGACGGCCGCGGCGATCCTGGGGTTCCAGGTCCTGCAGCGCAGTCGCAGCGCCCGCCTCGGCCTCTCGGTGCTGGCCGTGCCGCTCTTCCTCTCCGGCATGACCGTGGGCGGCTTCCTGTCCTCGGTCGTCGCGGCCTCTGCCGTGATGCTCTGGTTCCAGCCGTCCCGGGACTGGTTCGACGGCATCACCCGCGAGGCGGCGCCGTCGACACCGCGAGCCGCGACTGCGCCGCCCGCGACCGGACCGCGCTCCTTCCCCGGGTTCGGCTCCCTGCCCGGCGCCCCCGGGAGGGGGGACGCCAGCCGGGACGTGCCGTTCCCGCCGGACGCCGCCGAGCCCGAAGGGTCGCCTGCCGTCCGGCCGACCGTCGTGACGTGGGCCTGCGCTCTCACGTGGGCCTTCGCCTCGCTGGCCGCTCTCGTGATGAGCGTCAGCATGGTCGCGGTCGCCACCAGCCCCGACCTGCTCTTCGAGGAGCTCGACCGACAGCGGCCCGAGCTGGCCGACCAAGGCATCACCCACGATACGATCGTGTCGCTCACTTACGCGATGGGTGCCGTGGTGGTCGTCTGGTCGGTCCTCGCGATCGTCCTGGCGGTCCTGGTCTTCCGCCGGGTCTCCTGGGCCCGGCTGCCGCTCGTGGTCTCGGCGGCCACGACCGCCGCCATCTGTGTCCTCGGGACGCTCGGGCAGGTCCTCATGGCGCTGCCCATGGCCGCGGCCGTCGTGACCTGGGCACTGCTGGTGCGTCCGGAGGTGCGGGCCTGGTTGTCGTCCGGTCGCCGCTGAGCGTGGCTCAGCGGCGCAGGTCGGCCCCGGCCAGGCGACGCAGCCCCTCCTCGATCAGGTCGGGCTCCTTGCAGAACGCCCACCGCACCAGGTGCCGTCCGGCCTCGGCGTCGTCGTGGAACCCCTGGGTCGGGATCGCCACCACCCCGGCCCGCTCGGGCAGCGCCAGGCAGAACGACAGGCCGTCCTCCCAGCCCAGCGACGAGATGTCGGTGGTCGCGAAGTAGGTGCCCTCCGGGACCCGGACGTCGAGACCGGCGGCCCCCAGACCTGCGCAGAGCAGGTCGCGCTTGCTCTGGAGCTCGGAGGCCAGCCGCCGCGGGAAGTCGGACTCGTGGTCGAGGGCGTGTGCCACCGCGGGCTGCAACGGGGAGCCGGAGGTGAAGGTCAGCCACTGCTTGGCAGCGAGCACGGCGCCGACCAGCTCGGCGGGACCCGTTGCCCAGCCGACCTTCCAGCCGGTGAAGGAGTACGACTTGCCGGCGCTCGACAGGGTCAGGGTCCGCTCGAACATGCCCGGCAGGGTCGCGAGCGGGACGTGCTCGTGGTCGTCGAAGGTGAGGTGCTCGTAGACCTCGTCGGTGATCACCACCAGGTCGTGCTCGATCGCGACGTCGGCGATCGTCTGGAGCTCGGCGCGGCTCAGCACGGTGCCGGTCGGGTTGTGCGGGGAGTTGACCAGCAGGAAGCGGGTGCGCGGGCCGACCGCCGCCCGCAGCTCGTCGGGATCGAGGCGGAAGTCGGGCGCCCGCAGCGTCACAGCACGGCGTACGCCGCCCGCCATCTGGATCATCGCGGGGTAGGAGTCGTAGTAGGGCTCGAGGACCACGACCTCGTCACCCGGGTCGACCAGGCCGAGGACGGCGGCGGCGATCCCCTCGGTGCAGCCCGTGGTCACCACGACCTGGGTGTCCGGGTCCAGCTCGAGGCCGTAGTTCCGCTGCTGGTGCCGGGCGATCGCCTGGCGGAGCTCGGGGATCCCGATTCCGGGTGCGTACTGGTTGTGCCCCTCGCGCAGCGCCTCCACCGCCCGGGCGATCGCCGACGGTGGTCCGTCGACGTCCGGGAAGCCCTGGCCGAGGTTGACGGCCCCGGTCCGCGCGGCCAGCGCGGACATCTGGGAGAAGATCGTGGGCGCGATGCCCTGGAGTCGGGTAGCCAGCATGTCCCGAGGCTAGGTGATTGCGACCGCGGCCGGGACGGTGCCGACGGACCGCGTAATCTGCGGTCGTGACCTCGACTCCCGACCCGGACCTCGCCCGTGACATCGACGCCTGCTGCCGCCTGACCGGGGAGTTCACCCTCCGCTCCGGCCAGGTGGCGTCCGAGTACTTCGACAAGTACCTGTTCGAGTCCGACCCGGACCTGCTGGCCCGGATCGCTGCGCAGATGGTCGACCTGCTCCCGCCGGACACCGAGCTGCTGGGTGGGCTCGAGCTCGGCGGCATCCCGATCGTCACCGCTCTGAGCAGCCTGACCCGGCACCGGGCGCTGTTCGTGCGCAAGAAGGCCAAGGAGTACGGCACCTGCAAGCTGGCCGAGGGGCCCGAGGTCGCCGGACGACGGGTGACGATCATCGAGGACGTCATCACCACGGGCGGCGCGGTCCGCGACGCGACGAACGCCCTGCGCGCGGCCGGTGCTGTGGTGGAGGTCGTGGTCTGCGCCATCGACCGCAGCCCGGCCGGGGAGAACCCGCTCGCCGACGTCGGGCTCGAGGTGCGCCCGGTGCTCACCAAGGCCCAGCTGGACGCGGTGCGCGGCTGAGCGTGGCGCCGTCCCGGTCGCCTCAGCTGGTGCTGCTGGCCTGGCGCCGGTGCCGCCACCACTCGATCACGACCGGCACCACCGAGAAGGCGAGGATGACGAGGATCGCGTAGTCGATGTTGGTCTTCAGCCACGGGAACGCATTGCCGAGGAAGTATCCGAGCAGCGTGATCGTCAGCACCCACAGGACAGCGCCGACCCCGCTCCACACCAGGAACTTGCGGCGGTCCACGCGCGTGACGCCCGCGACGACGGTGATGAAGGTACGCACGAAGGGAACGAAGCGCCCGATCACGAGCGCCTTGCTGCCGTGCTTGTCGAAGAAGGAGCGGGTCTCGTCGAAGTACGTGCGCTTGAGAAACCGGCCGTCCCGATCGTAGAGCGGGGGGCCGATGGCCCGACCGATCTCATAGCCGGCCACGTTGCCGAGGACCGCTGCGATCGTGAATGCCACCAGTGCCACCCCGAGGTTCACCTGGAGGTCGCCGCCGGAGATGAACAGCCCGACCGCGAACAGCAGCGTGTCCCCGGGCAGGAACGGGAAGAAGAGTCCGCACTCCACGAAGACGATCGCGAGGCTGAGCCAGAAGAACTGGGAGTGGTACTGGGAGAGCAGCCACTGTGGATCCATCCAGGGGATGCCGAGCAGGAAGGGCCGCATCAGCAGTTCGGTCACGTGCAAACCGTACCGGTCGGGGCGGCGTCCCACCCACGGAAGGCTAGGGTCGCGCGCATGGACGCCCCGGCCGATGAGCCCCCTGAGGAACGGCGGGCGCCGTACGACCCGATGCCGCACGGCCCGGAGGAGGTCGGGGTGGGTCCCTGGGAGGGCCCGTGGCCCACGGGCGAGGAGTACGACGCCGAGCTGCTCGCCGCCGGCGACCGACGCAACGTGGTCGACAAGTACCGCTACTGGTCGATGGCCGCGATCGTCGCCGACCTCGACACCCGCCGGCACGACTTCCACGTCGCGATCGAGAATTGGCAGCACGACTTCAACATCGGCACGATCGTCCGCTCGGCCAACGCGTTCCTCGCCGCCGAGGTGCACATCGTCGGCAACCGGCGCTGGAACCGCCGTGGTGCGATGGTCACCGACCGCTACCAGCACGTGCGTCACCACGAAACGGCCGCCGACCTCGCGGCCCACCTCCGCGAGCGGGAGGTCGTCCTGCTCGGCATCGACAACCTCCCGGGCTCACGGCACCTCGAGACGATGACGGTGCCGCGCCGGGTCTGCTTCCTCTTCGGCCAGGAGGGCCCGGGCCTGTCGGTCGGGGCCCGCGAGGTGTGCGACGGCACCTTCTCGATCGCCCAGTTCGGCTCCACCCGGTCCATCAACGCCAGTGCCGCGGCCGCGATCGCCATGCACAGCTGGGTCCGGACCTACGCCGACCTGTCCGGAGACGACGCCTGGCGTGGCGGCCCCTGACGCGGGCTCGAGGCAACCGGCTCGAGCTCCTCGACCGAACGGTGGTCCGCGGTGGTGGGCGGGTCGCCTCACCACCGCGGCACGTCACCACTTCCGGCGGCACTCCAAGAGGTTGACCCTGGCCTGCTGCCCGCGGCGCACGAAGAGCTTCTCGGTCTGGAGGACCTTGCCGTTCTTCTCACAGGTCAGGGTGTAGCTCTCGCGCTTGCCGGCGGTGTGCTTCGTCGTCGCCGCGAACAGCGAGGTCGTCAGCGTGTACGACGGGGTGGCCGAGGCGTAGTCCACGACCCGCAGGACGTAGTTGCCCTTGGGGGCGTTCGGAATCTCGACGGACTCCTTCTCGCCAGGAGCGTTGCCCGACGAGCCGACCTGGACGAGCGTGCCGTCGGCCTGCTGGCGGTAGATCTCGAGGTCGAGGTCGTCCGGGGTCGGCCAGTCCAGCTCGGTGCGCCAGGAGGCGGCATTGTTCGTGATCCGGAAGGCGTGGTCGACGTTGCCGGCCGGCTGCGGGGTGCCCTCGAAGGTCTGGGAGAGGTAGGGCTGGGCGGCGATCACCTGGTAGCTGCGCGAGCGGACCACCGGGCGCGTGGACGGGTTGACCAGCCAGGAGAACCGTCCGCTGCGCCCCACGCGCAGGGTGCTGTCGAGGCCGTCGTGGAAGGAGCCCTCCCACGTGGGCGTCTGGAACGACTTCGTCAGCCGCAGGGTTGCGCCGGCCGGAGCCATGCCCCTCACCCGGGAGTTCGCGCGAGTGTCGACGGCGTGCTCGAGGGCGATGAGGTACGCCGCCCGGTTGCCCTTGCCGGCGTACTTCCCGGCGCCGAGGTACTCATCGACGACCTCGGGGAACGGCGGGTGGAACTCGTTGGCGCCGATCTCAAAGGTGTAGCCGAAGCCACCCGTGGCGTTGTAGGACCAGTCCTCGGTGGTGCCGGTGGTGTCGTAGAGCTGCCAACCGTGGATGTTCCGGTAGCCGTTCTGCGCCGACATCCGGGCACCGAGTCGCTTGAGCGCGGCCTCGTCGGGGGCGTCACCCACCGGGATGCCGTCCTGGCCGACGGTGCTCGGGCTCACGCCGTTGGGCCGCAGCACCAGGTTGGAGAAGGTGTGGTTGGAGATGAGCATCGTGACCTGGCGCGAGGAGACGAGGTCCTGGATGTTCTGGGTCTCCGGCTCGGAGAAGGCCGAGGCGCCGCGGTAGGTCGGGTCGGCCGGGCCGACCTCGGTCTGGTCGGGGTTCGGCTCGGTGGCCGCCGCGCCGGGACCGCCCCAGAAGCCCCCGTAGTTGCGGTTGAGGTCGACGCCCAGGCCGAAGCCGCCGGGGGAGCCGAGCACGGCCTGGCAGCTGCCGTCCTCGGTGTCCTGCCCGTCGACGATGCGGCAGTTCTTGCGCATGTAGGTGCGACCCGGAGTGGCGACCGTGGTTCCGGTGCCCTCGAGCGGGTCGTACTGGTTGAGGTCGCGCAGGTCGACGAGCTCACCGTCGGTGCGGGACAGGTCGAAACCGTCCACGTTCACGACGGGGACGACGATGACGCGCGCCTTGTCGAGCAGACCGGTGATCCGGCGGTTGTGACCGTATCCCTGGGCCAGGTCGACGGCGAACTCCATCGCGAGCTCGCCGGAGGGCCACTCGCGGGCGTGGTGCAGCCCCATCAGCAGGAAGGTGGGGCGCCCGGAGGGAGCGTGGCGCACGTCGCTGCCGATCTCGACGCCGTGGATCTCCCGGCCGTCGAGGCTGGGGCGCTCGAGGGTGAACTTGCGGACCAGGGACCGGTGGTCCTTCTCGAGGGCGCTCATGTCGGCCTCGTAGTCGTCGAGGGTGCGGTAGGTGTCGCGGCCCGAGGGCAGCTTCGAGGTCACTGTCGCGGCGGCGAACTGTGCGTTGATCGCGTTGTTCTCGGCCTCGCGACGGACCAGGTCGGCAATCCGGACGTCGTAGGTGAAGTCGGCGGCGCGCAGGGTCGCGAGGTCGGCAGGCGTGTGCAGGAGGACCTCGACGTAGTCGTGACCTGCGTGCTCGGTCAGGTCGAGGCCCAGCGTCTGCAGCCGCTCCTTCTCGGCCCGGCTCGGGGTGTCCACCGTGACGAGTTGGGCGGCGAACGTCGAGGCGATGGGCTGGTCTCGGGCGAGGGTCGGCTGGGCGAGCACCGTGCCGGTCAGGGCCAGTGCGCCGAGCGCGGCCACGAGGGCGGTGCGGGGACGAAGGGAACGGCGGGTCATCGTCGTAACTCCTGAGGTGGGGGCGGACGACAGGGTGTGTCGTCTGCAGGGCAAACGGCCCCAAGGTGAGCGGGTCACGGGTGACCTCGCCCGCGCGAGTCCGTCGGGCGGCGACCGGTCCAGACCTGTCCGGCATGGTCCGGCCGCCGAGCGGCGTCGTGCGACCCGCGGGTAGCCACTAGGGTTGAAGTGCCGTCCGCAGCCCGCCTGAGGAGTCCTTCATGCCCATCGCCACCCCCGAGATCTACGCCGAGATGCTCGACCAGGCCAAGCAGAACGCCTTCGCGTTCCCGGCCATCAACGTGTCCTCGTCGCAGACCCTCAACGCGGCCCTCAAGGGGTTCGCCGACGCCGGTGCCGACGGCATCATCCAGGTCTCGACCGGAGGCGCTGAGTACCTCTCCGGGCCGTCGGTCAAGAACATGGTGACCGGGTCGGTCGCGTTCGCGGCGTACGCCATGGAGGTCGCGAAGAACTACCCCGTCAACATCGCGCTCCACACCGACCACTGCCCCAAGGACAAGTTGGACGGCTTCGTGCGGCCGCTGATCGAGATCTCCGCCGCCCGCGTGGCCCGTGGTGAGGCCCCGCTCTTCCAGTCGCACATGTGGGACGGCTCCGCGGTGCCTCTCGACGAGAACCTCGAGATCGCCCGCGACCTGCTCGCCCGGTGTGCCGCCGCCCGGATCGTCCTCGAGGTCGAGATCGGCGTCGTCGGCGGCGAGGAGGACGGTGTGGAGGGCGCGATCGACGACAAGCTTTACTCCACGCCCGAGGACGCGCTCGCGACGATCGCGGCCCTCGGCGCCGGCGAGCAGGGTCGCTACCTGACCGCACTGACCTTCGGCAACGTGCACGGCGTCTACAAGCCCGGCAACGTCAAGCTCCGCCCGGAGATCCTCAAGGCCGCGCAGGAGGCCGCTGCGGGCCAGCTCGGGCTCGACGCGGGCTCGCGCCCCTTCGACCTGGTCTTCCACGGCGGTTCGGGCTCGACCGCCGAGGAGATCGCCGCAGCGGTGGACTTCGGGGTCGTGAAGATGAATGTGGACACCGACACGCAGTACGCCTTCACCCGCCCGGTGGCCGCGCACATGTTCGCTAACTACGACGGCGTCCTGAAGGTCGACGGCGAGGTCGGCAACAAGAAGCTTTACGACCCCCGCGCCTGGGGCAAGGCGGGCGAGGCCGGCATGGCCGCCCGCGTCGTGGAGGCCTGCGAGAACCTGCGCTCCGCAGGCCGTTCGATCGGCTGAACCCCCGTCCCGGGGTTACTCGGCGGCGGCCGCCGCAGGGGCCGCGGCCGGGACGTATCCGGCGTGGCGGGGGCGCTCGAAGAAGAGCACTGCAGCCAGCCCGAGGAGCAGGACAGCGGGGGGGAGCAGCATCGACTGGGACATCGCGTCGCTGAACTTCTGCGCGACGGCAGTGGGCAGCTCTCCGCCACCTGAGCCGCTCCTGCCGTTGAACGGCGGCAGCCCGACGGCGGCGATCCGGGCGTCGATCAGCACGGCGATCGCGGCGGCGCCGAGTACGGCGCCCACCTGACGTGTTGCGTTGTAGATGCCGGCACCGGCACCGGCCTGGTGGATCGGCAGGTTGCGGGTCGCCGTGGCGCTGTTGGGCGCCCAGACGAAGGCATTGCCGATGCCGAGCAGGAGCATCGGGAGCACGAGCTGCCAGACGGCCGAGCCGGGTGTCATCTCGGTCGAGAGCCAGACCAGCGAGACGATGATGCTGGTGAAGCCGAAGCTGGTCAGCAGGCGCGGGTGGACCCGGTCGGTGAGCCCGCCGACGAAGCGGGCCAGCACGATCGTCATCAGGGCCATCGGGACCAGCAGCAGGGCCGCCCGGGTGGGGCTCCAGCCGCGGACGACCTGGGCCCAGATCATGATCGGGATCGCCATCGCGGTGATGGCGAAGCCCATGACCGAGATCGCCACGTTGGCCAGCGAGAAGTTGCGGTCCCGGAAGAGCGGCAGCGGCACCAGTGGCTCCCGGGTGTTGCGGGCCTGCCAGAGGACGAAGATCCCCAGGACGACCAGCCCGGTGCCGATCGAGAGCCAGACCCAGGTGTTCCAGTGGTACTGCTCGCCCTCCTGGATGCCGAAGACGAGCAGGAACATGCCGACCCCGCTCAGGGCCACACCCAGCCAGTCGAAGCGGTGCGTGTTGGTCTCGAGGGTCGGCACGAGCCGCCAGGCCAGGGCGAAGCCGATCACGCCGACCGGGATGTTGATGAAGAAGATCCACTCCCAGCCCAGACCGTCGACCAGGACGCCGCCGACGATCGGGCCGACCAGGGTGGCCACGCCGGCGGTGGCGCCCCACAGCGCCATCGCGGCACCGCGGCGGGCCGCCGGGAAGATGCGGGTGATGATCGCCATCGTCTGCGGCGTGATCATCGAGGCGCCGAACCCCTGCACGACGCGGGCCACGATCAGCCCCTCGATCGAGTTGGTCAGGCCGCACCACAGCGAGGCCAGGGTGAAGACCGTCAGCCCCGCGAGGTAGAGCCGCTTCGGCCCGAAGCGGTCACCCAGACGCCCGGTGATCAGCACGGGCACGGCGTAGGCCAGCAGGTAGGCGCTGGTCACCCACACGACGTTGTTCACGTCGGTCTGGAGGTCCTCGATGATGGCCGGAGTCGCCACCGACACGATGGTCGAGTCGACCAGGATCATGAAGAAGCCCAGGCAGAGCGCGAAGAGCGCGGGCCAGGGGTCCTTCTCCTGGGTCGCCGGGGTTGCCGGGGTGATGGGGGCGGAAGCCTGGGTCATGGCAGTAGTCAACACCCGACCATGGACAATGCATTCCATGAGTCACATGGATCTGATGGCCGGCCCCCCTCCCACCCACCTGCCCGTCGACCCCTGCGCCGCCGAGCTCGAGGCGGGCGCGGCGGCTGCGGACGTCGTACGCCGCACCCCGGCCTCGCCGTTCGCCTGGGCCGCCCTGGCCGAGCAGGCCCGTGACAGCGGCGCCGACGACGTGACCGTGTACGCCTACTCCCGGGTCGGCTACCACCGCAGCCTCGACATGTTGCGCCGCAACGGCTGGAAGGGCCACGGCCCCGTGCCGTGGCAGCACGAGCCCAACCGGGGCTTCCTGCGCTGCCTGGCGATCCTCGCGCTGTCGGCCCGCGCGATCGGCGAGACCCCGGAGTGGGAGCGCTGCTCGGAGTTCCTGCGCGACTCCAGCCCCGAGGCCTACGACGCCCTCCTGGGCTGAGGTTCCTCGACCGGGGGCCGCGGACGTCGCGCGGTCAGTCCGGTGGGGTGAGGAGCGAGCGCACCTTGTCGGAACCCAGCGCCACGATCAGCGTGGGCAGTCGGGGCCCCCGCTCAGCGTCGACGAGCAGGTTGTAGAGCAGCCGGAAGAACTCCTTCTGGTCCACCTTCACCTGCTCGGTCGGCGCGTCGTCGATGCCCAGCCCGTGGGTCAGCTTGGGCACGCCGTAGACCAGTGAGGTCACCGCGTCGAGCTCGAGCTCGTCCGGCAGCCGGTCCAGCAGCTGGGCCAGCCACAGCTCCTCGTCCTCGCTGAGGGTGGCGAGGCGGGCGGCGTCGGCGGTGGCCCGCACGGTGGTCCGGTCCTCGGGCGCCACGAACTCGACGGTCCAGGTGATCGACCGGGTCAGCCGGGGCTCGAGCTCGGCGACCGAGCCGTGCTCGTGACCGACGTGCGAGACGATCCGGCTGATCTGCTCGGCGCTCCCTGCGGTGACGTCCGCGACCGACGACAGGGTGCGGAACGGGACGACCACCTCGGGGGTGGCGAGCCGCCCGGCCGCGGCGGTGCTCGAGGCCCGCTCGTAGGCCAGCACCTGGGCGTCGCGCTTGGCGGTGCCGTCGTCCGCCTTCTCGGCCTTGCGGCCCAGCGAGTCCCACTCGTCGTAGAGCCGGACGACTTCGGGACCGAAGTCCACGTTGAAGGCCTGCTTGGGCTGGCGGCGGACGTAGAGCCAGCGCAGGATCGGTGCCTCGAGGACCTTGAGCGCGTCGGCCGCCGTCGGGACGCCCCCCTTCGACGAGGACATCTTGGCCATCCCGGCCACACCGACGAACGAGTAGCCGACGAACGACGGCGCCCGGCCGCCGTAGATCGCCCTCACCAGCTCCTTGCCGACGGTGTACGACGAGCCGGGGGTGGCGTGGTCGACCCCGCCGGGCTCGAAGTCCACGCCCTCGACCGTCCAGCGCATCGGCCAGTCGACCTTCCACACGAGCTTGCCCTCGCTCTGCGTGGCCAGGTTGGTGACGCCGGAGAAGCCACAGACCTGGCAGGTGTAGGCCAGGTCGGTGGAGTCGTCGTCGTACGACGTGACCGTGGTGGTGTCGCGGCCGCAGTCGCGGCAGTAGGGCTTGTAGGGGAACCGGGCCAGCTCGTCCCCGGTCTCACCGGTGGCGGGCTCGTCGTCGTTGGCGACGGAGTCGGCGAGGGTGGCGGCCTCCTCCTCGGTCTCCGGCACCGGGGCGGCCTTGGTCCGGTAGCGGGCCATCACCTGCTCGATCTCGGCACGCGCAGCGACGGCGGTGAGGATCTGGTCGCGGTAGGCCCCGGCCCGGTAGCGCTCGGTCTGGGAGACCTCCTCCATCTCCACGCCCATCTCGGCGAGTGCCTCGCGCAGGGGAGCCTTGAAGTGCTCGGCCCAGGAGGCGTGGCAGTCCCACGGGTCCGGCACCGCCGACAGGGGGCGGCCGATGTGCTCGGCCCACGACGGGTCGACCCCGGCTGGAACCTTGCGGAACCGGTCGTAGTCGTCCCAGCTGTGCAGGTGGCGTACGGCGAGGCCGCGGCGGCGGATCTCCTCGGCGACGAAGTGCACGGTGAGGAACTCGCGCAGGTTGCCGAGGTGGATCGGACCCGAGGGGCTGGCCCCGGAGGCACACGTGATCAGCCGGTCCCCGGCGCCGTCGGAAGCGCTGTCCGTCGCACCGGCGTGCCGGATCGCGTCGTCCGCGGCTCGGGTCACCCAGTCGGTGGGCTCCTGGGCGGCGTTGGCGCCACGTGCCATGGGTCGGTGCTCCTGTTGCCGGGGAAGGGTGATCCGGGCGGCAACGGTACCCGAGCGCGGCAGGCGGAAGGGCGCCGGAGTCATCCCCTGCGGCAACTCCGGCGCCCTGTCCCTGCGTCACGTGCGGCGACCGCATCCCCCGATGTGGGTCGCTGCCGGGGCGCGCATGCCCCCGAGAGGGCGGCGCTGCCGGTGTGGCGCAGCACCGATCATGGCATTGTCCGGTCCGTGCCAGGTGGCTCACAACAGCCGCTGTCACTAACCTGCCACCATGGGCCGTTCCGCACCCTCGAGCATGATCACCGCACTCGGCTTCACCGCGTCCGTCGATCGGGCCTACCAGCGGGTCCGGACCCAGTCCGGGCGCGAGCTGATCTGGGTCGCGTCGGCGCTGAGGAGCACCCCCGAGCGGCTCCTGGTCGAGCTGGGCCCACTCCTCGACGCGGGCATCGTGCGCGTCGAGGGGTCCCGGGTCTTCGTCGACTCACCGGCCGAGGCCCTGGTCCGGATGGCGAGCCGGCATGCCGACGTTGCCGCCGCCGCCGGGGAGGGGCTGGCCTCGCTCGCCGCAGCCATCCCGTTCCTGACCGCCTCGGCTGCCCGACCGGCTCCGGGCGAGGTCCAGGACATCGAACCCCTGGACGGCGAGGTCAGCTCGGGCGGAGAGCCGGTCGGCCTGATCGCGGCGCTCTTCGCCCAGAGCAAGGGCGACATCCTCTGGCTGCGACCCGACCAGTGGCGGATCCCGCGCGAGGACCTGATGCTCAAGGTGGTGGCGGACCTGATCGCCCAGGGCCGTCGATCCCGGGCCATCTATCCCGCCCGGGCGCTCCACGAGGCGCGCGAGACCCTGCTGGCGCGGGCGCAGGTCGGTGAGCAGATCCGGATCCTGCCCGACCTGCCGACCCGGATGTTCATCATCGGCACCACCCACGCCGTGCTCCCCGAGCCGCTCGGGTTCGCCGACGAGCCGCGGTCCCTGATCCGGCAGCGCGGGCTGGTCGAAGCGCTCACCCTCCTCTTCGAGCTCATGTGGGACCGTGCCTCGCCGGTGCCAGAGCTGGACCTCGGGGCGGCGCGCCCCGACCTGCGTCGGCTGCTGCTGATGCAGCTGGCCGAGGGGGCCAAGGACGAGCAGATCGCCCGCACCCTGGGGATCAGCCTG
This sequence comes from Nocardioides sp., assembly GCA_046597165.1. Lineage (GTDB taxonomy): Bacteria > Actinomycetota > Actinomycetes > Propionibacteriales > Nocardioidaceae > Nocardioides. The sequence continues at coordinate 19,232 of JBKJLD010000091.1, read as the reverse complement.
CGCACGGTCCGTCGGCGGATCAGTGACCTGCTCATCGAACTGGGCGTCGACTCGCGGTTCCAGGCCGGCGTGGAGGCGGTCCGGCGCGGCTGGCTCTAGGAGCCCGCCCGGGCTTCGTGCTTCGGCAGGATCATGGAGTACGCCGCGGACTCGACGTGCCAGGCCCGCTGCCGCTCGGGACCGTAGATCTCCCCGTCGGCACTGACCCAGAACGACCCACCCGAGACCGACACCGAGCGGCCCCGCAGGTAGGTGGCCTCCTCGGCGAGGTGGTGGCGGGCGAAGCCGAGCCGCACGGCGTACGCAATCCGTTGATGGGGTCGCACGGCGCGCGAGATCATCACGTCCAGCTGACCGTCCTCGGGACTGGCTTCGGGGGTCAGCTCGGCGCCGCCGCCCACCGAGGAGCCGTTGCCGACCGCGACCATCAGGATCGGCCGGTCGACGTCGTTGACGACCTCGCCGTCCACCTCGACCCGCAGCCGGACGACGGGCGGGTTCCACGCGGTGAGCGCGGCGCCGATGGGGTAGCCGAGCTTGCCGAGGTTGACCCGGCCGACCCCGACGGAGCCCAGGCGCTCCTTCCAACGGGCGCCGCGGCGGCTGGCGTTGGCGCCGGCGCCGACGTGGACCCCGTTGACCACGATCTCCCCGACCTCGTCGACGACCACGTCCATGGGGCGCACCTGCCCGTCGAGGACCAGGCGCGCCGCCTCGTCGACGTCGAGCGGGATGCCCGTGCCGCGGGCGAAGTCGTTGCCGGTCCCCAGGGGGAGCAGTCCCAGCACCGCGCTCTTGAGCTCGTTGCGGCGGTGCAGCGCCGCGATGACGGCGTGGAGGCTGCCGTCGCCGCCCGCGACGATGATGCGTCGCGAGCCGGCCCGGTGCAGCACGCCGTCGAGCTCGCCGGGGTTCGAGGTCGCCTGCACCTCGACCGAGGCCTGCTCGCGCAGCACGCCGAGGGCTCGCTCAAGGGTCGCGTCGTCGGCCGTGCCGGCGTCGCTGTTGGTGATGACGAGAAGCGGGTCCATTGACCGGACACTATCCGAGGGTGCGAAGGCCGTCCTCACCCTTTGGTAACCTCTTGCCGCAAGAGCCCCGGTGCGCTGTTGCCGGGGCCTTTTGCATTTCCGCCATCGAAATATCTGAGGGGTGAGCGATGCCCGCCATCGTGATCCTCGGCGCCCAGTGGGGCGACGAGGGCAAGGGCAAGGCGACCGACCTGCTGGCACAGCAGCACGGCGAGGGCTCGATCGACTTCGTCGTCCGCACCAGCGGCGGGCACAACGCCGGCCACACCATCGTGGTCAACGGCGAGAAGTTCGCCACCCACCTGCTGCCCAGCGGCATCCTGACCCCCGGCGCCACCTCGGTGATCGCCAACGGGGTGGTGGTCTCCCCGGAGGCTCTCTTCCGCGAGCTCGACGAGCTGATTGCGCGCGGCGTCGAGATCGGGCCCGACCAGCTGGTCGTCAGCGCCAACGCGCACGTCATCGCGTCGTACCACTCGACCATCGACAAGGTCACCGAGCGCTTCCTGGGCAAGAACCAGATCGGGACCACCGGACGTGGGATCGGTCCGGCGTACGCCGACAAGATCAACCGCGTCGGCATCCGGATCGCCGACCTCTTCGACGAAGGCATCCTGCGCCAGAAGATCGAGGCCGCGCTGGACCAGCGCAACCACCTGCTCGCCAAGGTCTACAACCGGCGCGCGATCGAGGTCGACGCCGTCCTCGAGGAGCTGCTGTCCTACGTCGAGCGGCTGCGCCCGATGGTCGCCGACACCTCGCTGCTGCTCAACAACGCCCTCGACGCCGGCCAGACCGTCCTCTTCGAGGGTGCCCAGGCGACCATGCTCGACGTCGACCACGGCACCTACCCGTTCGTGACCAGCTCCAACCCGGTGGCCGGGGGAGTCTGCGTCGGCGCCGGGGTCGGTCCGACCCGCATCGACCGGGTGATCGGCGTGATCAAGGCCTACACGACCCGGGTCGGCTCCGGGCCGTTCCCCACGGAGCTCTTCGACGACGACGGCGAAGCGCTCCAGCGGATCGGTGGCGAGATCGGCGTCTCCACCGGGCGCACCCGCCGCTGCGGGTGGTACGACGCGGTCGTCGCGCGCTACTCGACGCGGGTCAACGGGCTGACCGACTACTTCCTGACCAAGCTGGACGTGCTCGACAGCTGGGAGCGGATCCCGGTCTGCGTGGCCTACGAGATCGACGGCGTGCGTCACGACGAGATGCCGATGACGCAGACCGAGTTCCACCACGCGACCCCGATCTATGAGTTCTTCGACGGCTGGGGGAGCGACATCTCGGGCTGCCGCAGCTTCGAGGAGCTCCCGAAGAACGCGCAGGTCTACGTCAAGGCGCTCGAGGAGATGTCGGGCACCCGGATCTGGGGTGTGGGCGTCGGACCGGGTCGCGAGCAGACCATCGTCGTCCACGACGACTGACCGGGACCCGGGGCACGACCGGTCGGCGCGCCGTACCCGCCGAAGGGGTGACCCGGCGGCCCGCGCGGCACTAACGTGCCCAGCATGCTGGATCCAGAAGAGGCCATCGCCCGCATCCGTGCGGCCTTCAGGCCGCCGTCGGGCTACCGCACCCTGCACGCCAAGGGGGACTTCTACTCCGGGGTCTTCACCGCCACCCCGGAGGCCGCCGAGCTCTCCCGCGCGGGACACCTCTCCGGCCGCCAGGTGCCCGTGACCGTCCGCTGGTCCAACGCGGGCGGCAACCCGCGGGTGGGTGACACCAAGCCGGACATCCGCGGCATGGCGGTCTCCTTCCGACTGCATGACGGCACCGCGACCGACCTGCTGGCCCAGACAGCACCCCGCTTCCCGGTCCGCACGCCCGAGGACTTCGTGGCGATGACCGAGGCCTCCCTGCGCCCCCTGACCTTCCCGATCTTCCTGGCCCGGCACCCCTCGACGATCCCGGCGCTGGTCGCGAGTGCCCGGGCGCAGGCGCTGTCCTCCCCGGTGAGCTACGCCGAGCCCCGCTACTACCCGATCCACGCCTACCGCTGGGTCGACGCGGCCGGCAACGGCACCTGGGTGCGCTACACGTTTGCGCCCGTCGCCACCGAGGAGGACCGGCTGCCCCAGGAGTTCACCGGCCCGGACCGGCTGCGTGAGGAGATGGCGGCGCGGCTGGCGCGCGGGCCCGTGGAGTACGACGTGCGAATCCGGGTCGCCGGCTCCGGCCACGACCCGCACGACACGATGTCGGTGTGGCGGGGTGCCCGCGAGCTCCTCGCGGGCCGGGTCACGGTCACCGAGGCGCTGCCCGATCCCGAGGACGAGGAGGCCGTGATCGTCTTCGACCCGACCCGGGTCGTGGACGGCATTGAGCTCTCCGACGACCCGATCCTGCGCTACCGGCCGGCCGCCTACAGCGCCTCGGTGTCCCTCCGGATGCAGCCGAAGGAGGAGTGAGCGCGCCGCGGCACTAGCCTTGGCGTCCGTGAGCACCCCGACGCACGCCTCCCTGACGGTCCTCGTGGTCGGCACCGGCGGCCGCGAGCACGCGCTCGCCCGCAAGCTGGCCCAGGACCCCTCCGTGCGTGCGGTGCACGCCGCCCCGGGAAACCCCGGCATGGCGGCGGTCGCCACGCTGCACCCGGTCGACCCGATGGACGGGGCCGAGGTGGCCGCGCTCGCCGAGCTGATCGGCGCCGACCTGGTCGTGGTGGGACCCGAGGCGCCCCTGGTGGCGGGTGTCGCCGACGCGGTCACCGCTCGCGGGATCGCCTGCTTCGGTCCGTCCGGCGCCGCCGCCCGGCTGGAGGGCTCCAAGGCCTTCGCCAAGGAGGTGATGGAGGCCGCTGGAGTCCCCACCGCCCGCGCCTTCGTCTGCACCACCCTCGAGGAGGTGGCGCTCGCCCTGGACGAGTTCGGGGCGCCGTATGTCGTCAAGGACGACGGGCTCGCCGCTGGCAAGGGGGTGGTGGTGACTGACGACCGGCAGGCCGCCCTCGACCACGCCGCCGGCTGCGACCGGGTGGTCATCGAGGAGTTCCTCGACGGACCCGAGGTCTCCCTCTTCGCGATCACCGACGGCGTGACCGTCTACCCGCTCCAGCCCGCCCAGGACTTCAAGCGGATCTTCGACGGCGATCGTGGCCCCAACACCGGCGGCATGGGCGCCTACACGCCGCTCGCCTGGGCACCGGAGGGACTGGTCGACGAGGTCCTGGCCACGGTCCTCCAGCCGACCGTCGACGAGATGGCCCGCCGGGGCACGCCGTTCGCCGGCCTGCTCTACGCCGGGCTCGCGCTGACCGCGCGCGGCACCCGGGTGGTGGAGTTCAACGCCCGCTTCGGTGACCCCGAGACCCAGCCGTTGCTGGCGTTGCTCGACTCCCCGTTGGCCCCCCTGCTGCTCGGTGCCGCGACCGGCACCCTGGCCGACGTTCCGGCCCCGGTGTGGAAGTCGGGGGCGGCCGTCGCGGTGGTCCTGGCCAGCCGGGACTACCCCGAGTCGTCGTCCTCGGGTGACGTCATCACCGGGATCGACCGGGCCGAGGAGCTCGCGAACGTCCACGTCATCCAGGCCGGCACCGCCCACAGTGGCGACGACCTGGTCACCGCCGGCGGCCGGGTGCTGGCCGTCATCGCGACCGGCGCCAGCGTCGCCGAGGCCCGCGACGCGGCGTACGCCGGCGTGGCGGCCGTAGAGTTCGAAGGCGTCCAGCGCCGCACCGACATCGCGAAGGACCGCTGATGAGTGTTCCCAACGTCCTGGCCACCCGCTACGCGGGCGCCGACCTGGCCCAGATCTGGTCGCCGGAGCACAAGATCGTGCTCGAGCGGCAGCTCTGGATCGCGGTCCTGCGCGCCCAGCGCGACCTGGGCATCGAGGTCCCCGACGGGGTCATCGAGGCCTACGAGCAGGTCGTCGACCGGGTCGACCTGGCCTCCATCGCGGCCCGTGAGCGGATCACCCGTCACGACGTGAAGGCGCGCATCGAGGAGTTCTGCGCGCTCGCCGGCCACGAGCACATCCACAAGGGGATGACCTCGCGCGACCTCACCGAGAACGTCGAGCAGCTCCAGGTCAAGCAGTCCCTCGAGCTGCTCCGCGACCGGGCCGTCGCCGCTCTCGCGCGGCTCGCGCGGCTCGCCACGGAGCACGAGACCACCGTGATGGCCGGACGCTCCCACAACGTGGCCGCCCAGGCGACCACGCTCGGCAAGCGATTCGCCACGGTCGCCGACGAGATGCTGATCTCGCTGGAGCGGGTCGAGCAGCTGCTCGAGCGCTACCCGCTGCGCGGCATCAAGGGCCCGATGGGCACCTCCCAGGACATGCTCGACCTCCTCGACGGGGATGCCGGCCGGCTCGACGAGCTCGAGCAGCGGGTCGCGGCCCACCTCGGCTTCGACCGGGTGCTCACCAGCGTCGGCCAGGTCTACCCGCGCTCGCTGGACTTCGACGTCCTCTCCTCGCTGGTCCAGCTGGTCGCGGGGCCGTCCAACCTCGCCACGACGGTGCGGCTGATGGCCGGCAACGAGATCGTCACCGAGGGGTTCAAGGAGGGCCAGGTCGGCTCCTCGGCGATGCCGCACAAGATGAACACCCGCTCCTGCGAGCGGGTCAACGGGCTCGCGGTCGTGCTGCGCGGCTACCTGTCCATGGTCGGCGAGCTCGCCGGCGACCAGTGGAACGAGGGTGACGTCTCCTGCTCGGTCGTGCGCCGGGTCGCGCTGCCGGACGCCTTCTTCGCGGCCGACGGGCTCTTCCAGACCTTCCTCACCGTGCTCGACGAGTTCGGCGCCTTCCCGGCGGTGATCCAGCGCGAGCTGGACCGCTACCTGCCGTTCCTCGCGACCACCAAGGTCCTGATGGCCGCGGTGCGCAACGGCGTCGGCCGCGAGACCGCGCACGAGGCGATCAAGGAGGCGGCGGTGGGCGTCGCCCTCGACATGCGCCGCGGCCAGGCCGAGAACGACGTCTTCGCCAGGCTCGCGGCGGACCGCCGGCTCGGCCTGACGGCCGCCCAGCTGGAGACGCTGGTGGCCGACCCGATCACCTTCACCGGCGCCGCGGTCGCGCAGGTCCAGGGCGTCGTACGACGGGTGGGTGAGGTTGCCGCCCGGTATCCCGCCGCCGCGGCGTACCAGCCGGGCGCCATCCTCTGACGCGGAGTCCGGGTCGGGACTGCTCAGACTCGGGCTTCGCCACCCCAGTTGGCCAGCTTGACCGCGACCTCGTGCATGTCCGCGCGCCAGATCTCCTCGGGACCGGGCGGCAGCAGGTCGTCCCACTCGATGGCGTAGGAGCCCAGCACGCCGGTGAGCCCGGCGGTGCGGGCCGCGAACCAGACGTGCAGGTGGGCGGAGCCGTCACCCCATCGGTTGACGTGGACCCGACCGATGTTCGCCAGGTTGCCCATGATCCGCGAGAGCCGCGTCGAGATCCGGCCGAGCTCGGAGGCGAGGTCGTCGTCGAGGTCGGGCAGGTCGAGGTGCGCGCGGGTGTGCAGCAGCAGGACGAGCGGGAGCCCGGTCGGGTGACCGTCGTGGGTCAGCACCCAGTTCTCGTCCTCCCAGACGATCCGCTTGGCCTCGAAGCCCGCGCAGCCGCCGCAGGGCTTTGCCTCGGTCTCGCCCCACCGCGGTGGCTCCTCGGTGGGGGGCTGCAGCACCTTCGGTGCCAGCTTCCCGTCCACGACCTCCCACGGGAAGATCTCCCACTCTCCGGTGGGGGGCATCGGCAGCCGGCCCAGGGTGCCGACCATGGCCACGACGCGTGAGTAGACCTCTTCTGCAGACTCCGCCATGCGCACACTGTGCCACCGCGGCGACGCTCGCGCGGCAGGTTCGGTGACCTGGGTCTCGTCCCGGGGCGCGGGATTTGGCGGTGGCCGAGTGACTCGCGGACCATCGTCCTCATGAGCGCTCCCGTCACCGTCTCGATCACGCGCCACCTCGACCCCGGACGCGAGGCCGAGATGGTCAGCTGGATGCAGGCCGGCGTCGCGCTGGCCGAGCGGTTTCCCGGTTTCCTGGGAGCCGGCTGGGTCCGGCCCGGCCGCGACTCGGAGACCTGGCACGTGCTCTACCGTTTCGCCGACGCCGAGGCCCTCGCGGCGTGGGAGTCCTCGCACGAACGACAGTGGTGGCGCGACTCCGCCGGCGGGCTGGGGGTGGTGGAGTCGCGGGTCGAGCGACGCACCGGAATCGAGGGCTGGTTCGACGACCCGACGACCCGCGACGTCCGCGACCTGCGGGTGGCTCCCGCGGCTCCTCCGCGCTACAAGCAGGCGGTGATCATCTGGCTGGCCTTCTTCCCGCTCAGCCTGGCCGCGACCTTCCTCTCCGGTCGCTACCTGCCCGAGCTGGCCCTGGTCGCACGGGTGCTCGGCACGACGCTCGTGATGACCCCGCTGATGACCTACCTCGTGCTGCCGCGGATGACCCGCGCGCTCGGCTGGTGGCTCCAGGGTCAGCCAGCCCCGTGGCGCCGCAACCCCGGCTGACCCCGACTGTTCACCCGGCTCCGGCGGCCTAGGGGTTTGCCGGGCCGGTCAGCGGGCAGGGGACGGGCATGGAAACGAACTCGGGAACGACCATGACCATGACCACGACCCCCACTCACGACCACGTGGCCGCACCGGCTCGACGTACGCGCCTGCGGACGCGCACGGCGGCGGCAGCCCTCGGCCTCGCGGTGGCCGGCACCCTCGGCTTCGCCGGGGCCGCCTCAGCGGTGACCCAGTCCAGCGCAGCCTCGCAGTTCAGCGCGGCCGGCATCACCTGGAGCTCCTCGGGCGGGTGCACCGACCGCTACAACTCGACGTGCACGTCGTTCGAGGGAATCCGGCAGGCCACCATCGACGGCGCGAAGACCCTCAAGAGCGCGAGTGGCTGCGGCCTCAACATCACCGGCGGCACCGAGACCGGTCACGCCAGCGGCACCTACAGCCACTGGAACGGCTACAAGCTCGACTTCTCCCGCACCACCTGCCTGACCAGCTGGATCCACAACACCTACACCTACATCGGCCAGCGCAGCGACGGCGCCGCGCAGTACCAGGCGGCCTCCGGCAACATCTACGCCGACGAGGGCAGCCACTGGGACGTCCTCTACTACACCTGCGGCTGCTGAACCTTCGGTCCTCGGACCCGGCCCGGGGCCCGGCGGCTCGCCGCCCGCCCTAGGCTGGGGCCCGTGGCCGACCTCAGCATCCCCGCCGCCCCCACGATCGAGGGGGCCTCGCACCTGCACTCGGGCAAGGTGCGCGACCTCTACTCGCTGCCCGACGGGCACCTGCTCATGGTCGCCAGCGACCGGGTCTCGGCGTTCGACTTCGTGCTCGACCCGGGCATCCCGGACAAGGGCGAGATCCTCACCCGGATGTCGCTGTGGTGGTTCGACCAGCTGGCCGACCTGGTGCCGAACCACGTCGTGTCCACCGACGTCCCGGATGCGGTCCGCGGTCGCGCGGTCGTCTGCGAGCGGCTGTCCATGTTCCCGGTCGAGTGCGTAGCGCGTGGGTACCTCACCGGCTCCGGGCTGCGGGAGTACGCCGCGACCGGCGAGGTGTGCGGCATCGCCCTGCCACCCGGGCTCGAGGACGGCAGCCGCCTGCCCGAGCCGATCTTCACGCCGGCCACCAAGGCCGAGCTCGGCGACCACGACGAGAACGTCTCCTTCGATGCGGTCGTCGGGAGCGTCGGAGAGACCACGGCCGCCCGGTTGCGTGAGCTCACGCTCGCCGTCTACGGCCGCGCCGAAGAGATCGCCCGGGAACGCGGCATCATCCTGGCCGACACCAAGTTCGAGTTCGGCGCGCGGCCCGACGCCACGATCGTGCTCGCCGATGAGGTGCTCACCCCGGACTCGTCGCGGTTCTGGCCCGCCGACCAGTGGCAGCCCGGTCGCGCCCAGCCGTCGTACGACAAGGACGTGATCCGCAACTGGCTGCGCTCGCCCGGCTCCGGCTGGGACTCCTCGACGGGCGAGGCCCCGCCGGCGCTGCCGGCCGAGGTCGTCGAACGGACCCGGGCCAAGTACGTCGAGGCCTACGAGCTGCTCACCGGCGAACGGTTCTGAGGTGCCTGCCGGTCGCGCACGAAGCGTCCGTTTCGAGGTGCCGGTGCAGACGGCGTTCGGCTATCTCGTCGACCCGCACCACCGCCCGGAGTGGCAGTCCTCCCTGCGCCGTGTCGAGGACGTGAGCCCGGCCCTGCCCGGCGTCGGGCAGACGTGGATCGACGTCACCGTGCCCGGCCTCCGGCCACGGATGGAGACCACCGCGCTCGAGCGGGCCACCACCTGGACCGAGGTCGGCACCTGGCGGGGGATCGCCGCCGAGCTCACCCTCGACTTCGCGGCCGACGAGGCGGCCGGAGGCGGCGGCGAAGGCGACGGGGGCGCCGGGGGAGGTGCCGCCGGACGCGGCGGGTGCCTCGTGACGCCCACCTTCCGGGTGACCGGGCGGGGTGCGGCCTATCCGGTGGCCTGGCTGCTGGACAAGGTCGCGGTGTTCGCGGTGCTGCCCGACCTCCGCCACGCAGCCCGCCTCCTCGCCGAGCAGGCCTGAGTTTCCCCCGCCGTACCGCTGAGCGGGCCTGAGTTTCCCACTCCGTGATCGAACCAGTGACGGGGCTCACGGGTGCCCCGTAGGTTGATTGCACCACCCGACGTCATGGAGGCCGCCTGTGTACAACCTCTCGACCCTGCTCGAAGACAGCGCTCGTCAGTTCCCGGACCGGGACGCGGTGGTCCTGGGAGACACCCGGCTGACCTACGCCCAGGTGAACGGCGCGGCCAACATGATCGCCAACCTCCTGGTCTCCCGGGGCATCAAGCCGGGCGACAAGGTGGCGCTGAGCTGCCCCAACCTGCCGTACTTCACGCTCGTCTACTACGGCATCCTCAAGGCTGGCGCGACCGTGGTCCCGCTGAACGTGCTGCTCAAGGGACGTGAGGTGGCCTACCACCTCGGTGACGCGCAGGCGAAGGCCTACTTCTGCTTCCAGGGGACGCCCGAGCTGGCGATCGGCGAAGAGGGCTACGCCGGGTTCCAGCAGGCCGACGGTTGCGAGCACTTCTTCATGATCACCGCCGACCCCGCGGCTGACTCCCCGATCGAGGGCACCGAGACGCTGGGCGCCGCGATGGCGGCCCAGCCGCCGACCTTCGAGACCGTGGCGACCGACGAGGACGACACCGCGGTCATCCTCTACACCTCCGGTACCACCGGTCAGCCCAAGGGCGCCGAGCTGCGCCACCGCAACATGCGCGACAACGCGCTGGCCGGTGTCGAGCTGTTCGGTGCCGACTCCGCCAATCCGGACACCTACCTGTGCGTGCTGCCGCTCTTCCACTCGTTCGGCCAGACCGTCATCCAGAACGGTGCCTTCGCCTTCGGCGGCACCGTCGTGATGCTGCCGCGCTTCGAGGCGAAGGCCGCGCTGGGTCTGATGGCCTCCGAGAACGTCACCTTCTTCGCCGGCGTCCCCACGATGTACTGGGGTCTGCTCGGCGCGCTGGACGACACCGTCGACGTCAAGGCGCTTGCGGCGCACATGCGGGTCGCCGCCGCGGGTGGCTCGGCGCTGCCCGTCGAGGTGCACAAGGACTTCCAGGCGAAGTTCGGGGTCACGATCCTGGAGGGCTACGGCCTGTCCGAGACCTCGCCGGTGGCCAGCTTCTCGCCGTACGGCCAACCCCCGCGGCCGGGCTCGATCGGCATCCCCATCCCCGGTGTGGAGATGAAGCTGCTCCAGCCCGAGACCTGGGACGAGGTCGAGGGCGGACCCGACGCGATCGGCGAGATCGCCATCAAGGGCCACAACATCATGAAGGGCTACTACAACCGCCCCGAGGCGACCGCCGAGTCGATCCAGGACGGTTGGTTCCGCTCCGGCGACCTGGGCCGGCGCGACGAGGACGGCTGGTACTACATCGTCGACCGGTCCAAGGACATGATCATCCGCGGCGGCTTCAACGTGTACCCCCGCGAGATCGAGGAGGTCCTGCTCACCCACGAGGACGTCTCGCTCGCTGCCGTCATCGGCGTACCCGACGAGAGTCACGGCGAGGAGATCAAGGCGTTCGTGATCCTCAACTCAGGCGCGACGGTCACTGCCCAGGAGCTGGTTGCCTGGAGCAAGGAGCAGATGGCGGCCTACAAGTACCCGCGCAAGATCGAGATCGTCCCCGCGCTCCCCATGACCGCAACCGGGAAGATCCTCAAGCGCGAGCTGAGCTGAGCCTGTCCCTGTCGGCATCGCCGGTGCGGGTGGGGACCTGTCGGGATCGCCGGTGCGGGTGGGGACCTGTCGGGATCGCCGGTGCACCGGCGATCCCTGACGTTCCAGGGCGTTGCAACACCCGGGAACGTCAGGGAGTGCCCAGGAAGTGACCGGCAGCAGGCCGCAGCAGGCCGCTGATCGGCCCCCGCGTCGACCGGCAGGCGCGACTCAGGCGAAGGGGTTCGGCAGCGCGCCGGGCAGGCGCGCGAGCAGCTCGCGGGCCTGGGCGGCACCCTTGTGCTCGACAAGCACCTCGTACTTCGTCGCCACCACCTGGGTGACCGAGGAGAAGTCGCGCTGGCCGCGGGTGGCGGCGTAGCCGACCAGCGCCCAGACGACGCCGAAGAGGGCACCGACCAGCATCGTCGAGGCGATGGTGGCGAAGCCGTTTCCGGTGGTGAACAGCGTGAAGATCACCCCGATGAAGAGGCCGAACCACAGCCCAGAGAGCAGTCCGCCGACCGCCACCCGGCCGGTCGTGAGTCGTCCGGTGATCCGCTCGATCCGCTTCAGGTCGGTGCCGACGATCATGCACTGCTCGACGGGGAACTTCTCGTCGGAGAGGAAGTCGACGGTGCGCTGGGCGTCGGCGTAGTCGTCGTACACGGCCAGCGACTGGGGGAAGTTCAGCTTGAGGGGAGAAGTCGGGTTGATGCGTTCGCGACCGGGGGTGGGCATGCTCATGCAACCAGTCTGCCGCAGGTCTCCTAGACTTGCAGCGCAGCATCAAGTGCAGTCCCCCGCAGCCAGGAGCTCCTCGTGCCCCGAGTCGTCGTCGACGTCATGCCCAAGCCTGAGATTCTCGACCCCCAGGGCAAGGCCGTTCTCGGCGCCCTGCCGCGGCTCGGGTTCCAGGGCGTCACCGACGTCCGCCAGGGCAAGCGGTTCGAGCTCGAGCTCGCCGGGGAGGTGACCGAATCCGTGCTGGCCGAGGTCCGCCAGATGGCAGAGACGCTGCTGTCCAACCCGGTGATCGAGAACTACACCGTCCACGTCGAGCAGGCCGCGGAGCCCCGCCCGTGAAGATCGGCGTCGTCACCTTCCCCGGCTCCCTCGATGACGTCGACGCCCAGCGCGCGGTCCGCATCGGCGGCCACGAAGCGGTCGCGCTGTGGCACGGCGACCACGACCTCCGCGGCGTGGACGCGGTCATCCTCCCGGGCGGCTTCTCGTACGGCGACTACCTGCGCTGCGGCGCGATCTCCCGCTTCTCCCCGGTGATGACCGAGGTCATCGACGCCGCCGGTCGCGGGATGCCGGTCCTCGGCATCTGCAACGGCTTCCAGATCCTCTGCGAGTCCCACCTTCTCCCGGGGGCCCTGATCCGCAACGACCACCGCAAGTTCGTCTGCCGTGACCAGCTGCTGCGCATCGAGAACACCAGCACGCCGTGGACCTCGTCGTACGACGAAGGTGCCGAGATCACCGTCGTGCTCAAGAACGGCGAGGGTGGCTTCGTCGCCGACGAGGCGACCCTGGACCGTCTCGAGGGCGAGGGCCGGGTCGTGGCCCGCTATCTCGAGGTCAACCCCAACGGCTCCCTGCGCGACATCGCCGGCATCAGCAACGAGCGCGGCAACGTGGTCGGCCTGATGCCACACCCCGAGCATGCGGTCGAGGCGCTCACCGGCGCCGGCGTGCAGGGTCTCGGCTTCTTCACAGGCCTCGTCGAAGCGGCCTTTGCGTGAGCCCGCTGGTCCTCTTCCGCCGGGTGGCGATCGCCGAGGCGGTGACCTGGGCGCTGCTGCTCTCGGGAATGTTCCTCAAGTACGTCACCGAAACCACCGACCTCGCGGTCCGCGTCTTCGGGATGGTGCACGGCGTCGTGTTCCTGGCCTACTGCCTCGTGACCCTGCTGGTCTACGTCGACCAGAAGTGGACCGTCGGCCGCCTTGTCCTGGGGCTGGCCTGCGCGGTGCCGCCGTTCATGACCGTCTGGTTCGACAGGTACGCCGAGGCGCGCGGCGCCCTGGCCCCCGCGTGGCGGCTGACGTCCGAGGAGCCGTCCAGCATCCTCGACCGCCCGGTCTCCTGGTTGCTGCGCAACCCAGTGCACGGTGCGCTCGCCGGCCTCGTGGCGCTGGCCGGCCTCACGGTCGTCGCGCTGGCGGTCGGACCTCCCGGAAGCTGATCCACTCCGCACGTGGCGCGAGGAAACTGGGGCCCGCTCGGCACGTGGTGCGGGGAAACTGAGGCCTGCTCAGCGGATGCCGGCGTTGAGCGCGGTCCAGGTCTTCGGCCCGGAGACCCCGGAGACCTCGAGCCCGTTCCGGTCCTGCCAGTAGCGCAGCGCGGCCGTGGTCGCGGAGCCGAAGACCCCGTCCTCGACCAGTCCGAGCGCGGGGTAGGCCGCGATCAGCGAGCGCTGGAGGCGGCGTACGTCACCACCAGCGGAGCCGGTCTTGAGCGCCGGGGTGGCCCCGGTTGCCAGCAGGGTCATCCAGTTCCGCTTCGACCAGCCCGTCCGGGCGGGGAAGCCGTGGGCCTCCTGCCAGGCGTTCGCGGCGGCCTGGGTGGCCGGGCCGTAGACGCCGGTCAGCCTGCCCCGGTAGGCGGACTGCTCCCGCAGCAGGCACTGGAACGCCTTGACCAGGGCCGGGTCGGAAACCTGGTCGGCCCTGGGCGGTCGCAGCGCGGTGTACTTGCTGAAGCTGACGGGGACGTTCTTGCAGTGCGTCTCGGCCGGGGCCCGGGAGCCGCGCCCGATGTCGAGGTAGTTGCGGTCGATGTTGATCCGCACGCCGCCCCAGGTCTCGTCGTGGCCGCCCTGGTACTGCTTGATCCGGGAGTGCGGGTTCCAGCCGTCCTCGCGGATGTACGACGTGGACGTGTTCGCCACCCCGTCCCAGCGGGCCACCCAGATCTGGTCGGGCAGGTTGAAGGCGTCGGGCCGGTTGACCCGGGCGTTGTCGAGGACCAAGATGCCGGACCCCGCGCTGGAGTACACGCCGGAGACGTAGTCCAGGGCGTGGAGCTGCCAGGTCCAGGCGCTCAGGAAGGCCAGCGCCGACTCGCGGCAGTTGGTGTTGCCGGCGTCGAAACCCTCGAGGTCGTACCACATCGTGCTGCCCTCGACGATGCCCAGCGCCTGGGCTGCCTTGACGCTCTTGACGGCCTCGGCCCGGCCCTGCTGGCGGGCCCACTTGTAGTGGCTCTTCGAGCCCGGCTTGGCGATGATCGTCGCGTCGTTGCCGTAGCGGGGGAACCGGGGCTGGCACGAGGCCTGCGGCCCAAGGGTGATCGGCAGCAGTCGCCACCCCTTGGCGAGCTGCCTGCCGACCCAGGTGGCGGACAGGTTCGGCTGGCTGCGGCAGGCCCGGGAGTCACCCGAGATGTAGATGCCCGCGGCGAGGAACGGCGAGTGGTTGAGCCACACGTTCATCGCCCGCTGGGTGGGCGCCAGGCACTGGTCGAAGCCGTAGCCCGTGAAGTCGCCGGGGGTCACCAGATTGCCCGAGGTCCCGGCTGCGCCCAGCGCCGGAGCAGGCGCCGGACCCAGGGCGCCCAGGCCCACCGCGAGGGCGGCACAGGTGCCGGCGATCGTGGTGAGCAGTCTGCGTGGAACCGGGCGTGACATGGCGGATCTCCAGGGGGGAAGGCGGTGCGGTTTCCGGCAGGGTCGAGCCACCATAACCTCACAAGTCACACCAGTAACAGGCGTCGCGGCGAACTACAGATCTGTAATTCGTGCGGCCGGTCCACGGCGTACGCCGACTCGGCGTCCGCGCAGGCACGCCGGTAGATTGGCGCCCGTGCCCGAGACGACGTCCCCGCCCGTGACTCCCGCCCTCGACACGGTCGCCGTCGCCTCCGCGGACCCGAACCGTGTGCAGCCATGGGCCGACCTGGGTCTCAAGCCCGACGAGTACGACGAGATCCGGCAGATCCTGGGCCGGCGACCGACCAGTTCCGAGCTGGCGATGTACTCCGTCATGTGGAGCGAGCACTGCTCCTACAAGTCGTCGAAGGTGCACCTCAAGCAGTTCTCGGAGATCCCGCAGACCACGCCCGTGGGCAAGATGCTCGCCGGCATCGGCGAGAATGCCGGCGTCCTCGACATCGGTCAGGGCTACGCCGTCACGTTCAAGGTCGAGTCGCACAACCACCCGTCGTACGTCGAGCCCTACCAGGGCGCCGCGACCGGCGTCGGTGGCATCGTCCGCGACATCCTTGCCATGGGCGCCCGCCCGGTCGCGGTGATGGACTCGCTGCGCTTCGGTCCGCTCGAGGCCGACGACACCCACCGGGTGCTGCCCGGGATCGTCGCGGGCGTCGGCGGCTACGGCAACATGTTGGGCCTTCCCAACATCGGCGGCGAGGCCGTGTTCGACGCGTCGTACGTCGGCAACCCGCTCGTCAACGCGCTCTGCATCGGCGTCCTCAAGCATGAGGACCTGCACCTCGCGAAGGCGTCGGGCGCGGGCAACAAGGTGATCATGTACGGCTCCCGCACCGGCGGCGACGGCATCGGTGGCGCCTCGATCCTCGCCTCCATCGAGTTCGACGAGGACGGCCCGGCCAAGCGGCCCAGCGTGCAGGTCGGCGACCCGTTCATGGAGAAGCTGCTCATCGAGTGCACCCTCGAGCTCTTCGCTGCCGGGATCGTCCGCGGGATCCAGGACTTCGGCGCGGCAGGCATCTCGTGCGCCACCTCCGAGCTGGCCTCCGCCGGCGACGGCGGCATGCACGTCGAGCTCGAGCGGGTCCCGCTCCGTGACTCCACGCTCGCGCCGGAGGAGATCCTGATGAGCGAGTCGCAGGAGCGGATGATGGCCGTCGTCGCTCCCGAGGACGAGGCGCAGTTCATGGAGATCTGCCGCAAGTGGGACGTCGAGGCTGCGCTGGTCGGCGAGGTCACCGGCACCGGACGGCTGATCATCGACTGGCACGGCGAGACCGTCGTCGACGTCGACCCCCGGACCGTGGCCCACGAGGGGCCGGTCTACAACCGCCCGTTCGCCCGCCCGTCCTGGCAGGACGCGTTGCAGGCCGACGGTGCCGAGGCGCTGCCGCGGCCGGCGACGGGTGAGGAGCTGCGCGCGACCCTGCTGCGGATGGTGGCCAGCCCCAACCTGTGCGACAAGTCCTGGATCACCGACCAGTACGACCGCTACGTCCGCGGCAACACCGTGCTCGCCCAGCCCTCCGACAGCGGCATGATCCGCGTCGACGAGGAGACCAACCTCGGGGTCGCTGTCTCCACCGACTGCAACGGGCGGTTCGCGAAGCTCGACCCGTACGCCGGCGCGCAGTTGGCCCTGGCCGAGTCCTACCGCAACGTCGCCACCGGTGGCGCGGTGCCGGTGGCGATCTCCGACTGCCTCAACTTCGGCTCCCCCGAGGACCCCGACGTGATGTGGCAGTTCGCCGAGGCCTGCCGCGGCCTCAAGGACGCCTGCCTCGAGCTCGGCATCCCGGTCACCGGCGGCAACGTCAGCCTCTACAACCAGACCGGCGAGACCGCGGTCCTGCCCACGCCGGTCGTCGCGGTGCTCGGCGTCATCCAGGACGTCACCCGGCGCACCCCCTCAGCCTGGTCGAGCGCCGGCGAGACGATCTTCCTGCTCGGCGAGAGCCGCGAGGAGCTCAGCGGCTCGGAGTGGGCGCACGTGGTCCACGGGCACCTCGGCGGCCAGCCGCCGCGGGTCGACCTGGCCGCCGAGCGGTCGCTCGCCGAGCTCCTCCACGAGGGGGTCGGCCTGCTCACCAGCGCCCACGACCTCTCGGAGGGCGGCCTCGCGCAGACCCTGGTCGAGGCCGGGCTGCGCCACGACGTCGGCGCCACCGTGACGCTGCCGGGCGACGCCTTCGTCGGCCTGTTCTCCGAGTCGGCGGCGCGCTGCGTGGTCACGGTCGCGATCGGTGACGAGGAGCGGCTGACCGAGCTCGCCGCCCGCCACGGGGTCCCGGTCACCGCGCTGGGTCGCACCGGTGGCGACGCGATCGACGTGGCCGACGCGTTCGTCGTACCTCTGGCGGAGCTGCGCGCGGCGTGGAGCGCCACCCTCCCGCACGCCCTGGGCTGAGCTTCGGCCGGCGGGTGCCTCCGACCCGGATCGGCCGCGGCTCCGAACCACGGGCATGCGCCGTCGTACGCTCCTGACCCTGCCCGTGCTCGGGCTCGCCGTCCCGTTCGTCCTGTCCGCCTGCTCCGAGGAGGGGTCTGGTTTGTCCCCCGCAGCTCCCGATGCCACCGCGCCGGCGCAGGGCCGCACGACCTACGGCGCCGACCCGAGCCAGTTCGGCGACCTCTACCTGCCCGACGGCGAGCCCCGCGGCGTGGTGGTGGTCATCCACGGAGGCTTCTGGAAGGCGGAGTACGGCCTGGAGTACGGCGCCCCGCTGGCCGAGGACCTCGCGCGGCGCGGCTGGGCCGCCTGGAACATCGAGTACCGCCGCGTCGGGTCCGGTGGTGGCGCGCCCGAGACGTTCGACGACGTGGCGGCGGCGATCGACAAGCTCGCCGACCTCGGGCTGGACCTGTCGACCGTCGTCGCGGTCGGGCACTCTGCTGGTGGTCACCTCGCGGCGTGGGCGGCCTCGCGTGGTCGCTTCGAGCAGTGGGCCGGAGGAGTCGACCTCACCGCGGTGATCTCGCAGGCTGGGGTGCTGGACCTGGGCACGGCGTACGACGAGAACCTGGGCGGCGGGGCGGTCGAGGCGTTCCTGGGTCACGCGCCCGGCCCGGACGACGCGCCCCTCGATCCGGCGCAGCAGCTCCCCCTCGACGTACCTCTCTGGTGCGTGCACGGCACCTCGGACGACATCGTCCCGATCAGCCAGTCGCGCGGCTACGTCGCGGCGGCGACCGCGGCCGGGGCGCGCGCCGAGCTGGTCGAGGTCGACGGTGACCACTTCACGGTGATCGACGCCTCCTCCGACGCCTGGGCGAAGACCCTGGCCGTCCTCGACACCCTCGGCTGACCTCGGGCCCTAGGGTCGGGGCGTGCCCTCACGACTCCAACCCGCCGATCCCGTCGACCTGGCACCCGCCCTGGCCCGGTTCGCCGCGGGGGAGCGAGCCCCCGCCGACCTGCGGCTGCTGACCAAGCACTACCTCGCGGTGTTGGAGACCAATGCCCCCGGCCGCTCGGTCGAGGTGCGGGTCCCGCCGTACGCCGCGGTCCAGGCGATCGAGGGCGTCCGCCACACCCGCGGCACGCCCCCGGCCGTCGTCGAGATGGACGCCGCCACCTGGATCGACCTGGCCACCGGCAACGTCGCCTGGCCGGCCGCGGAACTGTCCGGATCGGTCCGGGCCTCCGGCGAACGCGCCGACCTCACGCCGTACCTCCCACTGGGATAGTCCGTGACGGAATGCAGGAAATTGACCCCTAAATCCTGCATTCCGTCACGGAGTATCCCGAAAATCCCGGCCGGCAACACCGGGTTCAAAGGGGTGGGGGAGGTCCGGATAGGTTGGCGAGCATGAGCAACGAGCGGACGATCGACGACATCAGGGGCCTGGTGGCCGGGGTGCTGCCCGGCATCAGGCAGGACCTCGAGGACCTGGTCCGGATCGAGTCGGTCAGCGCCGACCCGGCCCGCGCCGGAGAGGTACGACGCAGCGCCGAGGCGGTCGCCGAGCTGTTCCGCGCCGAGCGCTTCGACACCGTCGACATCGTCAGCGCCGAGGGGGGCGCCCCGGCCGTCATCGCCCACAAGAGGGGTCCCAAAGGCGCGCCGACCGTGCTGCTCTACGCCCACCACGACGTCCAGCCGGAGAACGACCACGCCGAGTGGGACTCCCCACCCTTCGAGCCGACCGAGCGCAACGGACGTCTCTACGGCCGCGGAGCCGCCGACGACAAGGCCGGGATAGCCGCGCACCTGGCGGCTGTCCGCGCGCTGGGTGCGGACCTCGACGTCGGCGTCACGATGTTCGTCGAGGGCGAGGAGGAGGTTGGTTCGGACACCCTCTCCGAGCTCCTGCAGCAGCACCGGGACTACCTCG
>JBKJLD010000025.1:0-24448 GCA_046597165.1 Nocardioides sp. | reverse complement strand
CTTGCGCCGAGGTCACCGGCCCGGCGGCCCGGGCCACTATCCTGGCCCGCATGGCCCCGCCGGAGCGTCCTCGACCGCGGCTCGACCTCCAGCAGCGCTCCACGATGGCCGGCGAGGCCGCCGCGGCCGCGGCCGAGGTCGAGGCCGCCCTGGACCACCCGGTCGACCCCCGCTCCGCGGCGTTCTTCGACGTCGACAACACCGTGATGCAGGGCGCGAGCATCTTCCACCTCGCCCGCGGACTACATCGGCGCAAGTTCTCCACCACCCCCGAGAGCGCCGGCGCGGCCTGGAAGCAGGCCTACTTCCGGATCGTCGGCGTCGAGGACCCCGAGCATGTCGCCGAGGCCCGCAGCTCCGCCCTCAGCTTCATCGCCGGGCACACCGTCGCCGAGCTCGAGGACCTCGGTGAGGAGATCTTCGACGAGGCGATGGCCCACCGCATCTGGCCCGGCACCCGCGCGCTCGCACAGATGCACCTCGACCAGGGCCAACGGGTCTGGCTGGTGACCGCGGCCCCGATCGAGATCGCGCAGATCATTGCCCGGCGCCTGGGGCTGACCGGCGCGATGGGCACGGTCTCGGAGCACGTCGACGGCGTCTACACCGGCCGGCTCGTCGGCGATCTGCTCCACGGCCCGGCCAAGGGCGAGGCGATCAAGGCGCTCGCCGCCCGCGAGAGCCTGGACCTGGCGACCTGCTCGGCGTACTCGGACTCCTACAACGACCTGCCGATGCTGAACCTCGTGGGGGACCCCTGCGCGATCAACCCGGACGCGAAGCTGCGGGCGCACGCGCGCGAGGCCGGCTGGCGAATCCATGACTACCGCACCGGCCGCAAGGCCGCCCGCGCCGGACTGGTCGTGGGTGCGGTCGCGGGCGCGACCAGCGGCGCCGTGGCCGCCGGGATCGCCCTGCGCGGCCGCCGCCGCTGAGCAAGATGGCATTTCTTTACCAAGGTGGCCTGGCCCACGTTTCTGCCGAACTGTTCCCACCACCCGTGCCGCCCCTCTAGCATGGGGGTGGCTTCGGGGGAAGCGACCGGGAGGGTCTCCATCAACGTGACATGGGACGGGCTCAACGCCGCGCGTGGGCTCTCAGCCCTGCGCGCAGCGGTGACCCAACTTCTGCTCCTCGAGCAGCCCGCGTTCGCGGGCGGCCCGGTCACCATGCTGACCGAGACCCTGCCGACCAGCGAGTACCTCCCCCCGCCCGGGGCAGGTCCCGGGGGACCGGACGGCTACGGCGACGCCGGCCTGGCCGCATCCTCGGAGGAGTCCGAGGCCGACCGCACGCGGCTGATCGCGCTCGTCGAGCTCTCCCGCAAGGGCGATGCCGATGCCTTCGGACTTTTGTACGACCACTACCAGAGCTCGGTCTACCGCTTCCTGTTCTACCGGACCCGTTCAGCGACGTTGGCGGAGGATCTCACCTCGGAGACCTTCTTCCGGGCGCTGCGGAGCATGACCAACTTCCGGTGGCAGGGCAAGGACTTCGGCGCCTGGCTGATGACCATCGCGCGCAACCTGGCGACCGATCACTTCAAGGCCGGCCGCACCCGCCTCGAGCTCACCACCGAGGACATGGGACTGCACGACGACGCCACCGAGGGTCCCGAGTCCGCGGTCCTCGCCGGGCTGACCAACGAGATCCTCCTGGGCGCGCTCAAGGAGCTGCCCGACGAGCAGCGCGACTGCCTGATCATGCGGTTCCTCCAGGGCATGAGCATCGCCGAGACGGCCGCCGTCCTGGGTCGCAGCGACGGAGCCGTCAAGCAGCTCCAGCTCCGCGGCGTACGCAACCTGGCGAAGCTGATGCCGGACGGGATCCGGGACTGATGGCCGACCAGCAGAAATACCGTCGCTCGCGGGGCACTTGTCCCGTAACCTCCCGCTCCCGCCTGTCGTTGGACTGTATGTCGGCACTCGCGACTCGGAGTCGTGCAGACGACGTGATGACAGGACGGATCCGATGACACCCGTGTTCGCAACGCGACGCCGCGTCGAGGAGTTCGCAGCCCTGGTCGATGGCACGTCCACCCCCCAGTCCCCGAACCCCCACACCGCCGACCTCCTCGAGGTGGTCGGCGCACTTCGCGACGCCGCCCCCGTCGAGGCACGCCCCGAGTTCGTGGCCTCCCTGCGCGACCGGTTGCTGGTGGCCGCCGAGACCGCGCTGACCCCCCAGGACCTGCAGCGCCTCGCGCTGCCAGTGCGCCGCTCGACCCGCGAGCGGCGGATCGCCGCGGCCGTGGGTGGCTTTGCGCTCGTCGGCGCGACCACGTCCATGGCGATGGCCGCGCAGGGCGCACTCCCCGGCGACCTGCTCTACCCCGTCAAGCGTGCGATCGAGAACATCCACACCGGGGTGAGCGTCGGCGAGGGCGACAAGGGCACCCAGCTACTCGCCAGCGCCTCCGGCCGCCTGGACGAGGTCAGCGCCCTGAGCCGCGACGGCTCTCGCCCCGCGATGATCGCCGAGACGCTCAACGCCTTCACCGAGCAGGCGACCGAGGCCTCCGACCTCCTCCTGTCCAACTACACCCAGAGCGGTGACGAGAGTTCGATCGCCCAGCTGCGCGACTTCACCTCAACCAGCATCGCCGAACTCACCAGGCTCGAGCAGGTGGTGCCGGACGACGCCCGCGACGAGCTGCTGCGGGCCGCCCAGGTGCTCTTCCAGATCGACGCCGCGGCTCAGCAGGCCTGCCCGACGTGCGGCGGGGCCGGCATCAGCGGCATCCCCAACGTCTTCGTCCCGATCGCGTCCGGCACCGAGCAGGCCGTGTCGAGTGCTGGGTCGGGTCAGAGCGGCAAGGCCCACAAAAAGAACAACTCCGGCGTGCCCTCCGTCGGCGGGGTCTCGCTCCCGCCCGGCAGCGTCCTGAGCCCGCCTCCGGACGCAGGTGGCTCGACCGCTGCCGACGGCGGTGCCGACCAGGCGCCCGGTGACCCCATCGGAAGTCTGACCCAGGGTCTGATCGGTGGGGGCACTGCCAGCCCCACCGCGACCCCGTCGGTGCCCGGCGTGGGCGACCTGCTCCAGGACACCGGGAACGCCGTCGACGAGGTCGTGGACCCGCCGACCGCTCCCGTCACGCCCTGAGCCTCGGCCGCGGTCCACGAGGACCGACCCGGACGAACCAACCCCGCTCTTGGGCTAGCGGAAGACCGACTGCCGTTGCATCAGCAGCGAGTAGAGGGTCTGCTGGATGGTCTCGCGCACCTGGTCTGTCACGTTGAAGACCAGCATCGGGTCGTCGGCGGCACCGGCGTCGTACTCGTCGGTGCGGATCGGCTCGCCGAATTCCAGCAACCACTTCGAGGGCAGCGGGACCAGCCCCAGGGGGCCGAGGAGCGGGAAGAACGGCGTGATCGGGATGTAGGGGATCCCGAGCAGGCGGGCCAACGAGGGGACGTTGCCCACGAGGGGGTAGATCTCCTCCGCGCCGACGACGGAGAGCGGGATGATCGGGACGCCCGTGCGCAGGGCCGCCGACACGAAGCCGCCACGGCCGAAGCGCTGCAGCTTGTAGCGGTCGGCGTACGGCTTGCCGATCCCCTTGAACCCTTCCGGCCAGACGCCGACCAGCTCGCCACCGCTGAGCATGCGTTCCGCGTCCTCGTTGCAGGCCAGCGTCGCACCGCCCTTGCGGGCCATCGTCGAGACGACCGGCATCCTGAAGACCAGGTCGGCGCCGAGGGGCCGCAGGAATCGGCCGGTTTGGTCGTGGATGGACACCATCGTCATCAGACCGTCGACCGGAATGGTGCCCGAGTGGTTGGAGACCACCAGGGCACCGCCCTCGGTGGGGATGTTCTCGGCGCCGCGCACCTCGATGCGGAACCACTTCTCGGCGATCGGCCGCAGCGCCGTCATGAAGAAGCGCTGGGTCACCTCCTGGTCGAAGCCGTACTCGTCGACGACGTAGTCGCCGGTTAGACGGCGGCGCAGGAAGGCCAGGAACCGCGCGAGCTGCGGCTCCCACTGCTCGCCGAAGAGTTCCTTGGATGCATGCTGGAAGGCGGCCAACCAGTCACCCGCCGGGATCCCCGCGAGCGGACCTCGGTCGTGGGTGGTGGTCGGTTGACGCGCCACCTCAGCGGCGCTCGACGCGGCTGCGGCGACCGGAGCCCCGGGCGTGGGCGGCGCCTTCGCCGGCGCCTTGCCAGGCGTGTCGTGGGCGTTCGGGACGGAGGTGCGGCGTGTCGCGGGCTTTGCCTTCGTGGCCGGAGCCAGGCTGCGGGCAGCCGAGGACGGCTGACGTCCGGTGCCGCGTCCGGGGCGGCCCCGGGTGCCGATGGGAATGATCTCGGCGTCACCCATGGTCTGCTCCAACCTGGTTGGGGGCGGGCAGGGCGCGGGCGATGCCGGCCAGAACCTTGTCCGAGCGGCCGCCCGACGGTGGGAAGAGCGAGCTGAAGTCGGCGAACGCCTCGGCGGTGGTGAACCGGGGATGGAACCCCAGGATCTCCCGCATCCGGGTCGTGTCGGCTCCCCGACCATAGGTCAGGAAGCCGATCTGCTCGGGGGAGAAGTCCGCCATCCGAGCGGAACGCAGGACCGAACCGAGGCTCCCGACCGCGAAGGCGGGCATCGGGACCGACGGACGTTGCAGGCGGCGGATCGCCTGGGAGAGCATCAGGACGCCGTCGCCCGCGACGTTGAAGGTGCCGGCGATGTCGCTGACCGTGGCGTGACGCAGGACCTCGAGGAGGTCCTGCTCGTGGAGGAACTGCATCCGGGCGTCGTAACCGATGACGGTCGGGATCACGGGCAGGCGGAAGTACGACGTGATGGGACTGGTGACGTGCGGCCCGATGACGTTGGCCATGCGGAGCAGGGTCACGCGGACGTCGGAGCGCCGGCGAGCGAACCCGCGGACGTAGCCCTCGATCTCGGCGACGTCCTTGGCGTAGCCCGCACGTGGTGCGCGACGCGGTTCCATGCCCTCGGTGAACATGGCCGGGTCCCGGTTGCTCGCGCCGTAGACGGTGGTCGTCGACTTGACCACGAGGTTGCGCAGGCTCGGTGCCTTCTGGCAGGCGGCGAGCAGCTGCATCGTGCCGATGACGTTGAGCTCTTTCATCGTGTTGCGACCCCCGGCACTGCCGGGGGTCGCGATCACACTCATGTGGACGACGGTGTCGACGTCCTCCTTCGCGATGACCTTCGCGATGACCGGGTTGCGGATGTCCGCGCGGACGAAAGAGACGTCGCCGATGTCACCCCGGGGCGGGACGACGTCGACGCCGATGACTCGCGCGACGGACGGGTCGGCGGACACGGCACGCGCAAACCGCCGACCGAGATCTCGAGAGACCCCGGTGACCAGAACTACCCTGCCGCCTGCGCCCATACCGGCTGTGAGGTTACTTGCCGAGCTTGCGGCGCTGCACGCGCGTCTTCTTGAGCAGCTTGCGGTGCTTCTTCTTGGCCATGCGCTTGCGCCGCTTCTTGATGACAGAACCCACGGGAAACCTTTCAGAACGCTTGTCGGTCGCTCCGGGGAACGCCCGGAGGACCCGCACAGCCTATCGGGCGTAGTGCGGGCAGCAGAATCCGAGTGGGGTCCTGGTCACCCATCGGACCTCGGCGGCGCGTCCGGACTGCAACAGCCGGACGCCCCACCGGGCCGGTGAACCGCAAGGCGGACGTCAGCCCGCGTTGTAGAAGCTCTTGCGCAGGTACTCGTTCACGTCCTCCTCGAGGACCCGGAACGAGCGACCCACCCGCACTGCGGGCACTTCGCCGTTGTGGAGCAGGCGATAGACGGTCATCTTGGAGACCCGCATCATGGCGGCCACCTCGGCAACGGTCAGGAACTTCGATTCGGAGAGGTCCCCGGATGAGTTGGTAGCCATCAAGCACCGACTTTCTTTGCAAGGCGCCACCGGCTTCCCCACCGGTGAATGCACGCATCGCGCTTGGTGAGAATAGGGCCTGGAGTGACTGTTGGGGAAGAGGTTGTCTAGAGGAACTTGCCAATCCCCGGCGTGTCCGCTTGATTTGTGCGGAGTTTCGTAGATCGGCTGGGGATCAGGGCAACGGATCCAGGCCGTGGAACGGAAATATTTCCGTTCGCGTGGCATGGATCGCCCGGTCCAGCCAGGTGTTCGGGTCGTAGCCCTGCGACCAGTCCCGATACGCCGGGGTGCGGCCGTCGGTGAGCCGGTGCGGCGCCGTCCGCCCGAGCGTCTCGCGGATGTACTCCCGCCACTCGTCGGGTGTGGCGGTCTGCGGGTCGAGCGGACGACCCCCCACGATCGCGAGCAGGTGGCTCCAGGCGCGCGGCACCACCTCGACCAGCGCGTAGCCACCGCCGCCCGTCACCACCCAGCGGCCGTCCGCCACCTCGTGGGCGAGCTCGTGCAGGGCGAGGTACGCCGCCCGTTGTCCGTCGACAGTCAGCATCAGGTGAGCCAGCGGGTCCTCGATGTGGGAGTCGCAACCGTGCTGGGTGACCAGCACCTCGGGTTTGAACTCGCGCAGCAGCGGCGGCACCACGGCGTGAAAGGCACGCAGCCAGCCCGCGTCGGCCGTGCCCGGCGGGAGGGCGACGTTGACGGCACTCCCCTGTGCGTCCGGCCCGCCGACGTCGTTGGGGAAGCCGGTGCCGGGGAAGAGCATCTGCCCGGTCTCGTGCAGGCTGATCGTGAGCACGCGTGGGTCGTCCCAGAAGATCCGCTCGACGCCGTCGCCGTGGTGGACGTCGATGTCGACGTACGCCACTCGTTCGGCGCCCTGGTCGAGGAGGTACTGGATGCCGACCGCCACGTCGTTGTAGATGCAGAATCCACTGGCGCGGTCCCGCATCGCGTGGTGCAGGCCGCCCGTGATGTTCGCGGAGTGCAGGCTCTCGCCGCTCCAGACCTGGCGGAACGCCTCGACACTGGCGCCGACCACGTGCGCGGCCGCCCGATGCATCCCCTCGAAGACCGGGTTGTCGTCGGTGCCGAGACCACGGGCCTCGTCGACCGCGCCCGGCACCGTTCCGACACGGGTGACGGCCTCGATCAGGGCCGCGTCGTGCACGGTCGCGATCACGTCCTCACTGGCGATCGGCGCGTCCACCAGACGCAGGCCGTTCTCGGCACCGAGGACGCCGAGCCCGCGCGCGAGCCGCATCGTGAGGTCCACCCGGAGCGGCGACATCGGGTGCCCGTGGCCGAAGTCGTACTCCGTGAGGCTGGGGTCGAAGACGACCGTGGCGGGTCCGGTGCACTCGGGCATGCACGGCACGCTACCGGCCGGCGTTCGGCCGCAGTGGCGTGCATCACCCCCTGGTCCGTGGCATGCTGGTCGGGTGCTTAACCGACACACCACCAGCTGGTGGGCCGCCTGACCCGGCGACCCCTGTTCGAAGCACGACTTCACACGGCCGCCCACGGGCGGCCGTTTCGCATTTTCCGAGCGACCGGACGACCCGCGGGCCTTCATCCCAGGAGCACCCATGACCAGTCCGCACCTCCGTCCACGCCATCTCTCCCTCCTGCAGCCGACCGGCTCATTGACGCTGGGCAACCTGCTCGGGGCCCTGCGTCCGATGGCTGCCGGCCAGCACGAGGCCGACTGCTTCTACGGCATCGCCGACCTGCACGCCCTCACCGTCGCGCACGACCCCCAGCTGCTGCGCGAGCGCAGCCACGAGCTGGCGACCCTGCTGCTCGCCGTCGGGCTCGACGCCTCGACGCTCTTCGTGCAGAGCCGGGTCCCCGCGCACGCGCAGTTGGCCTACCTGCTGGAGTGCACGGCGTACACCGGCGAGCTGAACCGGATGATCCAGTTCAAGGAGAAGGGGCGTGGGCAACCCTCCACCCGGGCCTCGCTCTACACCTACCCGACCCTGATGGCCGCCGACATCCTGCTCTACGGCCCGGACCGCGTGCCGGTCGGCGACGACCAGCGCCAGCATGTGGAGCTCGCGCGGGACCTGGCGATCCGGTTCAACACGTCCTACGGGCCGGTCTTCACCGTCCCGGAGATCACGACGCCCGCCGCCGGCGCTCGGGTGATGGACCTGGCCGACCCGACCAGCAAGATGGCCAAGTCGCGGCAGGACGCCGGCACCATCCTGGTGCTGGACCCGCCGGACGTCGTACGACGAAAGGTGGCGCGGGCCGTCACCGACTCCGACACCGGCCCGGACGCCGTGCGGGCCGACCCGGCGACCAAGCCCGGGGTGACCAACCTGCTCGACATCCTGCTCGCGTGCGGCGGCTCGCCCGACGGGCTGACGACGTACGGCGCGCTCAAGCGGGCCGTTGCCGAGGCGGTGGTGGCCGAGCTGGCGCCGATCCAACGACGCTACGCCGAGCTCGCGGCCGACCCCGCCCACGTGAGCGACGTCTTCGCCGGCGGCGCGCGGCGCTGCCGCGAGGTGACCGCCCCGGTGCTGGCGGCAGCAGAGGCGGCGATCGGGCTGGGGTGAGCGCGATCCCCGGGGCACTCAGTCGAGCAGGGCGGCCCGGACCAGGTGCGCGGTCTCGAGCGGACGTTCGAGGGAGGGCAGATGCCCGGCCCAGGGCAGCTCGACGAGCTCGGCGTCCACCAGTGTGCGGGCGAGCTCGTGGGCGGTCTCGACGAAGAACGCGAAGTCGCGTGCGCCGACGACGACCGTGACCGGCATCCTCAGGCGGTCGAGGTCGACGGGGAGCTCGGCGTTGTCGACCTCCCCGGCCGCGACCTGGTGCTCGAAGACGCCGCGCTGCATTCGTGCGACCAGCTCGCGGGCGTCGTCGGGGGCGTCCGGGCCCAGGAAGGCCGCCACGTTGAGCGCGGTCGCGGCGTCCAGGTCGCCGGCGTCGACCAGCGCCCCCTCCTCCTGCCAGAGGGCCCGCAGCCGCTCATCGGGCTCTGCCACCTCCGCCAGCGCACCGAGGAGGACCAGCCGCTCGACCCGCTCGGGAGCCGCCGCAGCCACCTGCAATGCCACCCAGGCGCCGTACGACGCCGCGACGATCGCGCACCGGTCGACGTCCAACTCGTCGAGCAGGTCGAGGACGTCGCCCGCGTCGGAGTAGGACGCGCCCGGTTCGACCGGCGTCTGGCCGAAGCCGCGCAGGTCGCAGCGGACCACCCGGTGGCCCGGCACCAGCTCGGCGACCTGGGTGTCCCACATGCGCAGGTCGGCGACCCCGGCGTGCAGCAGCAGGACGGTGGGGCCGGA
Organism: Nocardioides sp.; assembly: GCA_046597165.1. GTDB lineage: Bacteria > Actinomycetota > Actinomycetes > Propionibacteriales > Nocardioidaceae > Nocardioides. The sequence continues at coordinate 15,279 of JBKJLD010000025.1, read as the reverse complement.
GCCCTCGATGCGGTGATGGAGGTCGGTCATTGCGTCGATCGTGCCACCACGGGCACCGCGGTGCACCCGGGTTTCGGCGTCAGCTGCTGACGAAGTCGGCCACGATCCGTCCGAGCTCCTCGCCGGCGTCCTCCTGGAGGAAGTGACCGGCGTTCGCGACGACGGGGTGGTCGAGCCCGGCGGCTCCCGGAATCAGCTTCCGGATGATCGGTGCCATCGCGCCGGTGATGGGGTCGCCGTCGCTGAAGGGGGTGAGGAAGGGCTTCTCCCAGCGGATGAGCACCTCCCACGCGGCCCGGTTGGCCTGCGTGGCGGGGTCATCGGGACGTGTGGGCACCAGGGTCGGCATCACCCGGGGGCCGACCTTTGAGGCCTCGTCGGCGAACGGCGCGTCGTACGCCGCCCGGTCGGCGTCACCGAGGCCGCGCACGCAGCCGGCCGCCACCAACCGTCCGACGTCGAGCGTCTCGGCCTTCTGGACGGCGTTGCGGAACATCCACCAGACCTCCGGCATGTCGTGGTCCCCGGTGGGCAGACCCGTGTTGGCGGCCACGACGCGGGCGAACCGGTCGGGGTTCTCGGCGACGAGTCGCAGCCCGATCAGGCCACCCCAGTCCTGGCCGACAAGCGTCACGTCGCGCAGGTCGAGGTGGTCGAACGCGAGCGACCGGACCCACTCGACGTGGCGGGCGAAGGAGTGGTCCGCCGGAGCCGTCGGCTGGTCGGATCGGCCGAAGCCGACCAGGTCCGGGGCGATCGCCCGGAGCCCAGCGTCGACGAGCACCCGGATCACGTGCCGGTAGAGGAACGACCAGGTCGGCTCACCGTGTAGCAGCAGCACCACTGGCGCGTCGGCCGGGCCGGCGTCGACGTAGGCCATCCGCAGGGTTCCGCCGTCGTTGCGGTCCGGGTCGGGGACCTCGGCGTACGACGGCTCCCAAGGGAAGTCGGGCAGGTCTGCGAAGCGGTCCTCGGCGGGACGGAGGGTCTGCATGCGGTCAGTCTGGCAGCGCCCAGGTGGGCCCTTCCTCAGCCAGGGAAACTGGGGCCCGCTCGGCGGGGGTGGGGGGAAACTGGGGCCTGCTCGGCTCAGGTGCCTTCGGCGAGGGAACGGGAGCGGTCGCGGGCGGCCTCCATGGCGGCCAGGAACGCCGCCCGGACCTTGTGGATCTCCAGCTCGCGCAGCGCCGCGGCGGTGGTGCCCCCGGGCGAGGTGACCTGCTCGCGCAGGACGACGGGGTGGGTGCCGGTCTCGCGCAGCATCTTGGCCGAGCCCACGAGGGTCTGGATGACCAGCTCGGTGGAAGTGGCCCGGGGCAGGCCGAGGTGGACGCCGGCCTCGATCATCGACTCGACGACGAAGAAGATGTAGGCGGGACCAGAGCCGGAGATGGCGGTGACGGCGTCCTGCTGGCGCTCGGGGATCCGGAGCACCTTGCCGACCGAGGCCATCAGGGTCTCGACCTCCGCGAGGTGGGAGTCGTCGCAGTGCGAGCCGGGCGAGATGGCGGCCATGCCCTCGTCGACCAGGGCCGGGGTGTTGGGCATGACGCGCACGACGGCGACACCGGCAGGGACGCGTGACTCGATGAACGCCGTGGTGATGCCGGCGGCCAGGGAGACGACGAGCTGGCCCGGACGCAGCTCCGGGGCGATCTCGTCGAGCAGCGCACCCATGTCCTGGGGCTTGACGACCAGCGCCAGCGTCTGGGCCTTGCGGGCCGCCTCGACGTTGGAGACGACGGCGACGCCGTACCGCTCCTCCAGCTCGCGGGCCCGCTCGGGACGCTTCTCGCCCACCAGCAGCTTGTCGACGCGCCGACCCGCCCGGACCAGGCCGGAGAGCAGGGTCTCCCCCATCACTCCGGCGCCCAGGATCGCGGTCTGCGCCTGCTCGGCCTGCGGGTTCATGGGGACCTACTTCTTGGAGATCAGTGACTTCGCGAAGAATGACAGGTTCTGGGGGCGCTCGGCCAGACGTCTCATGAGGTAGCCGTACCACTCGGTGCCGTAGGGGATGTAGACCCGGACCGTCTCGCCGCTGGAGGCCAGCCGCTTCTGCTCCTCGGGACGGATGCCGTAGAGCATCTGGTACTCGTAGGAGCCCTGGGCGCGGCCGTAGCGGCTGACCAGCGAGGAGGCGATCTCGACCAGACGCGGGTCGTGGGTGGCGATCATCGGGTAGCCCTGGCCGGCGAGCAGCACCTTGAGGCAGCGGACGTAGGACTTGTCGACGTCGAGCTTGTCCTGGAAGGCGACGGTCTCCGGCTCGTGGTAGGCGCCCTTGCACAGCCGGACGCGGGAGCCCTCGTAGGCGAGTGCCCGGCAGTCGGCCTCGGTGCGGTGCAGGTAGGCCTGCAGCACCGCCCCGGTCTCCGGGAAGTCCTTGCGCAGCTCGCGCAGGACCGCCAGCGTCGAGTCCGTGGTGGTGTGGTCCTCCATGTCGAGGGTGACCGTGGTTCCGGCGTTGCGCGCCGCGCGGCAGATCGTCCGCGCGTTCTCGAGGGCGATCTTGTCGCCGCCGTCGGGGAGCGCCTGGCCCATCGCCGAGAGCTTGAGCGAGACCTCCGCGGCGCGGGTCAGACCCCGTGTGGAGAGCGCGGTCAGCGCCTCGACGTACGCCGCGACGGTGGCCTGGGCCTGCTCGGCGTCGAGGGTGTCCTCGCCGAGGAAGTCGAGGGTGGCGCGCAGCCCGTCGGCCGCCAGCGCCTCGGTGGCATCGACCGCGTCCGCGGTCGTCTCACCCGGGACATAGCTGGTCACGATGCCCGCGGAGACCGGCATGGTGCTGACGAGCGTCTTCACTCGCTGGCTGCGCGCGAGGAGCAGCAACGGCTGGCGGAGCAGAGACAACGGTCCTCCTGGGTCGGGCCCTGCTGATCTCCAGCAGAGGCGCCCACAGGCTACGCCGTGCGCCGCCGGAGCGTGGCAGCGCCGAGGGCGAGCCCCGCCAGCGCGAACCCGGCCACCACGTAGATGTCCTGCCAGACCGCACCGGTGCTCGCGCTGGTGGTGAGGTGGGCCATGGCATCGACCGCGTAGGACAGGGGGAGCAGGTTGCTGACCATCTCGAGGACCCCCGGGAGCATCGAGCGCGGGACGAACAGGCCGCAGAGGAGCAGCTGCGGGATCAGCAGCGCCGGCATGAACTGGACCGCCTGGAACTCGGTCCGGGCGAACGCCGACACGAAGAGCCCCAGCGCGGTGCCGAGGACCGCGTCGACGACGGCGACGGTGGTCAGCAGCCAGATCGGGCCCTGGATGTCGAGCCCGAGCAGCCCGACGCTGACGCCGACGGCGATGACCGACTGCACGGCCGCCACCAGCCCGAAGGCGATCGCGTAGCCGACCAGGAAGTCGAGCTTGCCCATCGGCATCGACAGCAGCCGCTCCAGGGTGCCGCTGGAACGCTCGCGCAACGTGGTCACGCTGGTCACCAGGAACATCACGATGACCGGGAAGATCGCGAGCAGGGCCGGACCGATCCGGTCGAAGATGGCGGGGTCGGACGCGTCGTACATCCACCAGAGCAGGGAGATCAGGGCAACCGGGAGAACCAGCAGCATCGCGAGGGTACGACGGTCGCGGCGCAGCTGGGTCAGGACGCGGGCGGCGACGGCGAGGGTGATCCGGGCGTTCATGCCGCGTCCCCGTCCGCGGCGACGAGGGCGAGGAACGCGGACTCGATGTCCGCGGACCCGGTGCGCTGCTTGACCTCGGCTGGGCTGCCGTCGGCGATGATCCGGCCCTCGCGCATCAGCAGGAGCCGGTCGCACCGGTCGGCCTCGTCCATGACGTGGCTGGAGACGAAGACCGCGGTGCCGTCGTCGGCCAGCCGGTGAAAGAGGGCCCAGAGGTCCTGGCGCAGGACCGGGTCGAGCCCGACGGTGGGTTCATCCAGGACGAGCAGGTCGGGGGTGCCCAGCAGTGCGACGGCGAGGCTGGCGCGCGAGCGCTGACCGCCGGAGAGTCGGCCGACGACCTGGTCGCGGTGACTGGCCAGGTCGACGGCCGTGACGACCCGGTCGATCTCGGCGCGGTCCACACCGAGGACCCGCGCGAAGAAGGCGAGGTTCTCGGCGACCGTCAGGTCGTCGTACACGCTGGAGGCCTGGGTGACGTAGCCGACCCGGTCGCGCAGCGGCGCACTGCCGGCCGGCTCGCCGAAGACGCTCACGGTGCCCGAGGTCAGGTGCTGGACCCCGACCAGGGCCCGCATCAGGGTGGACTTCCCGCAACCGGACGGCCCGAGCAACCCCGTCACCCCGCCACCGATCGTGAGATCGAGGTGCTCGAGTACCCCCCTGCCGCCGCGCACGACCACGAGGTCCCGGACCTCCACCGCGTTTTTCATCATATGATGAATTGTGCTCCTCCGGACGACCCTTGGCAAGGGCCGGCGCGGGCTACGGCAGCGGACCGGTGAGGTAGCGCTGCAGGGTGGGGGCGTAGATCGCCACGACGTCGTCGTGCGGCATCGAGGCGACCGGCTCCAGCTCGAGCACGTAGCGCACCACGATCAGCCCGACGATCTGGCTGGCGAGCAGCGGCATGCGGGCCTCGGGCCGGTCCAGGCCCAGCGCCACCCCGACCGGGGCCAGGAACGCCGGCAGGAACCCGTCGCGCAGCAGCCGCTGGCCCGCGGGGTCGAACATGCCGCGCACCAGACCCAGCAGCGGCAGTCGGGCCTCCGGGTCGTCCCAGACGGAGAGGAAGGCCCGCAGGATCCGCTCCCCCGCACCATCGGGGCCTCCGGCGATCGCCGGGGCCAGCACGACCCGCGGATCGACCGGCAGCTCGAGAGCGGCGACGAACAGGTCGTCCTTGGTGCCGAAGTAGTGGTGGACCAGCGCGGCGTCCACACCGGCCGAGGCCGCCACCGCCCGCATCGAGGTGCCGGAGTGCCCTGAGGTCGCGAAGAGCTCCCGGGCGGACGCCAGGATCGCGGCGCGGGTGTCCGGCGTTCCGGGACGCCTGCCTCGACGCGGTGCAACCCCGGTCATCGGTGCGTCACGGGGTCGGCACCGCGAGGTGCTCGCGGGCGAACTCCAACGACTCGCGCAGGTCGGCCTCCCGCTCCTGGCGGCTGCCGCACTTGCGCGTGTTGATCTCCACGATGATCTCACCGGCGAACCCGGTCTGGGTGAGGTGGCGCAAAAAGGCGCCGGCGCCCATCTCCCCGCGTCCGGGCACCAGGTGCTCGTCCTTGGCCGAGCCGCTGCCGTCGGTCAGGTGGATGTGGCGCAGCCGGTCGCCGAGCCGTTGGGCCATCTCGATCGGGTCCGAGTGCGCGATCGCGGCGTGCGAGAGGTCGATGGTCGTGTTGGCATAGGGCTCGTCCGACGGGTCCCAGCCCGGCAGGTACATCTCCATGCCCCGGCGCGAGGAGGCCCGCCACGGGTACATGTTCTCCACCGCGAAGGCGATCCCCGTGGACTCCTCCAGTGCGGCGATGCCGTTGACGAAGTCGCGGGCGTAGTCCTTCTGCCAGCGGAACGGCGGGTGGACGACGACAACCTCAGCCCCCACCTCGGCCGCCATCTCGGCCGCGCGCTCGAGCTTGCCCCACGGCTCGGTGCCCCACACCCGTTGGGTGAAGAGCAGGCAGGGTGCGTGGATCGCCGAGATCGCGATCCCGTGGTGCCCGGCCAGCTGGCGCACCGCCGAGGTCTGCTGGCTGAGCGCATCGATGCCGACCATCACCTCGACCGCGTCGTACCCGAGACTGGCGGCGTAGCCGAACGCGTGGGCCGACGACTCCGGGTAGACCGAAGCCGTGGAGAGACCGATGCGCGGAGTCATCGCGACCTCAGCCCAGGACCGGAATCTGGTCGAGCCGCTCGAGGATGACGCCCTCGCGCAGCGCCCAAGGACAGATGTCGAGCGACTTGAGGTCGAAGATGTCCATCAGCGCCTCGGCCACCAGCGCCCCGGGCAGGATCTGGTGGGTCCGGCTGGGCGAGACGCCCGGTAGCTCGGCCAGCTCCTCGGACGACATGGTGACCAGCTTCGGGATCCACTCGCACAGCCCGTCGAAGGGCAGGCTGCGCGGCACCAGGTTGCCCGCCGCGGATGGCGCGGACCCGCAGATGCGCGCGAGCGAGCGAAAGGTCTTGGACGTGGCCGACGCGTGGTCGGGCGTGCCCAGCCGGAGCAGGTGCCCCGCGTCGCGGGCGATCTCGGCCCGGATCTGGCGCCGCAGGCCACGGATCGTGTCGTCGTCGGGCGCTCCGCCGGCGAAGTGGTCCCGGGCCAGTCGCGCGGCCCCGAGCGGCATCGACCAGGCCACGTCCGGCGCCTCGTCGGAGCCTCCCGCGATCTCCAGGGAGCCGCCGCCGATGTCGAAGACCGCCAGCCGCCCGGCCGACCAGCCGAACCAGCGGCGTACGGCGAGAAAGGTCAGCCGGGCCTCGTCGTCCCCGGCCAGCACCTCGATGCCCAGACCGGTCCGCTCGCGCACATGGTCCAGCACCTGCTGGGAGTTCTCGGCGTCGCGCACGGCGGAGGTCGCGAAGGCGAGCATCTCCTCGCACCCCTTGTCCTCGGCGACCACGAGGGCCTGGGCAGTGAAGTCGGTGAGCGCGTCGATGCCGGTCGGCGAGACGGCGCCGGACGGGTCGAGGTGCTCGGCCAGGCGCAACGGCTCCTTGTAGGAGTACGCCGGAAGTGGGGCCGCACCACCGTGGGCATCGACCACGAGCAGGTGGCCGGTGTTCGAGCCGATGTCGAGGACGCCCAGTCGCATGGAACCAAACTACCCGCCCCGTAGTCTTGGCCCGTGCCCGAAGTCGACCTGGTGTTCCCACGTGCCTTTGTTGAGTTCGCCGACCCGGGCGACGAGACCCAGATGATGCGCTGCGACCTGACCTGGCTCACGTCCAGCTACATGTGCATCTTCGGCCAGGGCTGCCAGGGGATCTACGACTCCGCGCCCGACACGGGTTGCTGCACGCTGGGGGCGCACTTCGCCGACAAGGACGACGAGAAGCGGGTGGCCGGCTTCGTCGCGCAGCTTGGCGCCGACCAGTGGCAGTTCAAGCCCGAGGGCCGCAAGGCGAAGAAATCGGACTGGATCGAGACCGACGACGAGGGTGAGCGCAAGACCCTCACCATCGAGGTCGACGGCCAGCAGGCCTGCATCTTCCACAACCGCGCCGACTTCGCACCCTCGGACGGGCCGGGCGGCGCCGGGTGCGCCCTGCACGGTCTCGCGCTCGCGCAGGGACGCAACCCTCTGGAGACCAAGCCCGACGTCTGCTGGCAGTTGCCGATCCGGCGCACCTACCGCGCCGTCGAGCGGCAGGACGGGACGACCTACACCGAGGTCTCGATCGGCGAGTACGACCGGCGCGGCTGGGGCCCCGGCGGTCACGACCTCGACTGGTACTGCTCGGGCAACACCGAGGCCCACGTGGCCCTGGAGCCGGTCTACCTCACCCACGAGCCCGAGCTGACCGAGCTGATGGGCAAGCCGGCGTACGACGAGCTGGTGCGGCACTGCGAGGCGCACGTGCGCTCCCGCTCGGCCCTGGCCCTGCACCCAGCCGACCCTCACTGAGACCTCTCGACGTCAAGAGACACCGACCCCGATGCACGTGGGTGCTCGACCGTTGCGAGAATGTTCGGCATGCGCCTGGACCACCTCTCGTACGCCGCCGGACCGGATGGACTCGCCAGCACCGCCCAGCGCATCGGGGGTCTGCTCGGACGTGAGTTCACCGACGGTGGCGTCCATCCCCGCTTCGGCACCCGCAACATGATCATGCCGTTGGCTGACCGCACCTACCTCGAGATCGTGGAGGTGCTGGACCACCCGGCCTCCGACAAGGCGCCCTTCGGACAGGCCGTTCGGGCCCGCTCGCTGCTGGGCGGTGGCTGGCTCGGATGGGTCGTGGCGGTCAAGGACATCACGGTCGTCGAGAAGCGGCTCGGTCGCGAGGCGGCCACCGGCAGCCGACACCGGCCCGACGGCACTGCCCTGGCCTGGAAGCAGATCGGGATCAACGGACTGATCGCCGACCCGCAGCTGCCCTTCTTCATCCAGTGGGACAGCCCCGCCGAGCTGCACCCGAGCCAGGGCGCGGATCCCGAGTTCTCCCTGGCCTGCCTGGAGATCGCCGGCGACCCGCAGCGGGTCAGCGAGTGGCTGGGCGAGACCGTCGAGGCCCCGCTCGAGGACGTCAAGGTCGAGTGGGTCGCCCCGCACGGCACCCCGGGCATCATCGCCGCGCAGGTGCAGACGCCCAACGGGCTGGTCCGGATCTAGCTCCTCCCCGTGTCCACCCCGGTCGCGGGCGCCCGGCCGAGCCCCAACATCTGGAACCACCCGGCGACCTACGAGATCGAGAACCGCGCCGCGGACCCCGAGGGCCGTCTCGAGTCGGCGATGCGCGCAGTCGCCGACTGGTCGGGGCGCGACGTTCTGGACGTGGGTTGCGGCACCGGTTTCCACCTGGCCCGCTTCGCCGACACCGCCCGCTCGGTCACCGGGGTCGAGCCGCACCCCGACCTGGTGGCGATCGCGCGTCGGCGTACCGGCAACCGGGGGAACGTCTCGGTGCTCACCGGTTCCGCCCAGGCTCTGCCCCTGCCCCCCGCCTCGGTCGACGTGGCGCAGGCCCGGTGGGCCTACTTCTTCGGCCCGGGCTGCGAGCCCGGGCTCACCGAGCTGGACCGCGTCGTACGACGTGGGGGCACCGCGTTCGTCATCGACAACGATCCGACCCGCTCCACCTTCGGCGCCTGGTTCCGCCGCGGCTACCCGATGGTCGATCCCGAGATCGTCGAGCGGTTCTGGTCGGTGCGCGGCTGGACCCGGACCTCGGTCGACATCGGCTGGTCGTTCAGCACGCGGGCCGACCTCGAGGCCGTGGTGCGCATCGAGTTCGCGCCGGCCATCGCCGACGAGATCCTCGCCGGACACGTGGGCACCGACGTCGACTACGCCGTCAACCTGTGGTCGAAGGGGTTCTGAGCGGCCTCAGCTGGTGCCGCGGACGGCCAGGGTCGGGGTGAGCAGCACCCCGGGACCGACCCGCGGGGGGTGACCGAGGAGACCCTCGAGCGCCTTGACCACCTCGATGGCGACCTCCTCGAGCGGCTGGCGCACCGAGGTGAGCCCCGGTGGGACCACCTGGGCCACCTGCGAGTCGTCGAAGCCGACCACGGCGATGTCGCGACCCGGGACCAGTCCCCGCTCGGAGAGCGTGTGCAGGACCCCCATCGCCAGCGTGTCGGAGGCGCAGACGAACGCGGTCGGGTGAGCCTCGTCGAGCAGCACGGCGCTGGCCTCGCGTCCGCTCGAGACGGTGTCCTCGACCCGGGAGGCCAGGCCGGTGGTGGCCAGGCCGCGCGAGCGCAGCGCCCGGCTCCAGCCGGCCCGCCGGTCCTCGCCGATCCAGGAGTCCTTGCGCCAGCCGATCCAGGCAATCCGCTGGTGGCCACGGTCGAGCAGGTGGGTGGTCGCCAGGTCGGAGCCGGCCGCGCCGTCCACGTCGACCCAGGGGTGACCCGCCTGGGGGTCGTGCCAGGGGCGGCCGAACGCCACGAACGGCGCGCGGCGCGACTGCAGCCACGCGGCCTGCGGATTGCCGAGGTAGGTGTCGGTGACCACGAACGCGTCGACGGCAGTCGAACGCAGCAGGTCCTCGTAGCCGGCCAACGGGTCGCGGTGGCTCCCAGCGAAGAGCAGCACGTGGTAGCCCGCCTCACGCGAGGTCTCCACGAGGGAGTGCACGAACCGGTCCATGAGGGCATCCGCAGTCCCCTCCTGGGCGGGCCCGATCCGCAGCCCGATCAGGTGCGAGGCGCGGGTGCGCAGGTTGCGCGCCGCACGGTTCGGGGAGTAGCCGAGGCTGTCGATCGCCTCCTGCACGCGCTGGAGGGTGTCGGCGCGGAGCAGGTCGGGGTTGTTGACGGCATTGGAGACGGTCTGCCGGGAGACACCGGCGAGCTCGGCGACATCCGCAAGGGTCGGCGGGGTGATCGGGACGTACCCCGGGATCCTCGACACCACGTACCCCCTGCACCACTGCTCTTGATCGTTCCAACAACAGCATAACGATGAAGCTGGTCGGGGACGCCACCCCGGCCAGCGGTGGTCACGACCCGCGTGTCGGTGGCGTCGCCTAACGTCTGCATCATGTCGAAGTCCCCTCGCGCCACCTTCCGCTGCACCGAGTGCGGTTGGGAGACCGGCAAGTGGGTCGGCCGCTGCGGCGAGTGTCAGGCCTGGGGCTCGGTCGCCGAGGCGTCGGTCGCGCCCGCTGCCCGGGTGGGCGCGAGCCCGGTGACCCGTCCGGCCGTGCCGATCGGCCAGGTCTCGGTCGAGGACTCCCAGTTCCGTAGCAGCGGCGTCCCCGAGCTGGACCGGGTCCTCGGTGGCGGGCTGGTGCCGGGCGCCGCGATCCTGCTCGCCGGCGAGCCCGGCGTCGGCAAGAGCACGCTGCTGCTCGAGGTGGCCGCCCAGACGGCGCGCTACCAGCACCGCACCCTCTACGTCACCGGCGAGGAGTCCGCCTCGCAGGTGCGGCTGCGCGCCGACCGCACCGGCGGCGTCCACGACGAGCTCTACCTCGCCGCCGAGACCGACCTGGGCGCGGTGCTCACCCACATCGAGCAGGTCCGGCCCACCCTGCTGGTCGTCGACTCGATCCAGACCATCGGCGCCTCCGGCGTCGACGGGGTGCCCGGCGGAGTCACCCAGGTCAAGGAGGTGGCGGCAGCGCTGATCCGGGTCGCGAAGACCCGCAACATCACGACCGTCCTGGTCGGCCACGTCACCAAGGACGGCGCGATCGCCGGGCCCCGGGTGCTCGAGCACGTCGTCGACGTGGTGCTCCACTTCGAGGGCGACCGCAACTCCCGGTTCCGGATGGTGCGGGCGATGAAGAACCGGTTCGGCCCCATCGACGAGGTCGGCTGTTTCGACCTCTCCGCCGAGGGGATCACCGCCGTGACCGACCCGACCGGACTGTGGGTGGAGAACCATCACGTCCAGGTCCCCGGCACCTGCGTCGCGGTCACGATGGAGGGTCGACGCCCACTGCTGGCCGAGGTGCAGGCGCTGGTCACGCCGACCGCGGCCGAGCGCCCCCGCCGCACGACGTCCGGGCTGGACGGCTCACGTGTCGCCCTCGTCCTGGCCGTCCTGCAGCAGCACTGCGGGATCCGGCTGCACGCCCACGACGTCTTCGCCTCCACCGTCGGCGGGGCCCGCCTCAACGAGCCTGCCAGCGATCTGGCGGTCGCCGTGGCCCTGGCCTCGGCGACCTTCGGGACCCCGGCCCCACAGGGGGTCGTCGCGATGGGGGAGATCGGCCTCGCCGGCGAGCTGCGCCGGGTCCGCGACCTGCCCCAGCGAATCGCCGAGGCCGCCCGCCTGGGCTTCCGGGTCGCGGTGGTCCCGGTCGAGCCCGGCAAGGCACCGGTCCGCTCCCCCGAGTCCTGGACGGTCGACGGAATGCGGGTCATCGACGTGCCCGACATCGCCTCGGCCCTGCGGCTGCTCCATCTCACGAAGAGTGAGCAGCGGGCCGAGCGTCCCCTAGACTGAGGACTCGGTCGGCGTACGCCGCAACCGCAACGGAAGGACACGGCAGTGGTGGGCACGGACCGCTCGGACGAAACGTTGCGCCTGCGCGCCACCCTGGCCTCCATCGCACCCGGAACGGCGCTGCGCGACGGCCTGGAGCGGATCCTGCGCGGTCGCACCGGCGCCCTGATCGTGCTCGGCCAGGACAAGGTCGTGGAGTCGCTCTCGACCGGCGGCTTCACCCTCGACGTCCCCTTCACCGCCACCGGCCTGCGCGAGCTGGCCAAGATGGACGGCGGGATCATCATCGACAAGGACATCACCCGGATCCACCGGGTGGCGGTCCACCTGATGCCCGACCACACCATCCCCTCCGAGGAGACCGGCACCCGCCACCGCACCGCCGACCGGGTCGCGCGGCAGACCGGCTTCCCGGTCATCTCGGTCTCCCAGTCGATGCAGATCATCGCGGCGTACGTCGGGGAGACCCGCCACGTGCTGGAGGACTCGGGTCAGATCCTCTCCCGCGCCAACCAGGCCCTGGCCACGCTCGAGCGCTACAAGATGCGACTGGACGAGGTCGCCAGCACCCTGTCGGCGCTCGAGATCGAGGACCTCGTGACGGTCCGCGACGTTGCTGTCGTGGCCCAGCGACTGGAGATGGTCACCCGCATCGCCCGCGAGATCGAGGACTACGTCCTGCAGCTCGGCACCGACGGCCGGCTGCTCTCGTTGCAGCTCGAGGAGCTGATCACCGGTGTCGATGCCGAGCGCGAGCTGGTGATCCGCGACTACCTGCCGGCTGGGCGCCGCTCCAAGAGCCCCGAGGCGCTCCTGGAGCGCCTCGAGTCGCTGTCCCCCACCGAGCTGGTCGATCCCGCCGCCGCCGCCAAGGCCCTCGGCCTCGGCACCGGCGAGCACCTCGACGGCGCCGTGGCGCCACGCGGGTACCGGCTTCTGGCCAAGGTGCCGCGGCTGCCCACTTCGGTGGTCGACCGTCTCGTCGAACACTTCGGCACCCTGCAGAAGTTGCTCTCGGCCGGCATCGACGACCTCCAGGCTGTCGAAGGCGTGGGCGAGCTGCGCGCCCGAAGCGTCCGCGAAGGGCTCTCACGCCTGGCCGAGTCCACGATCCTCGAGCGCTACGTCTGATCCGTCGCCGGGTCGCTCGCGTGGGACCTGCTCAGTGCGCGGAGCCGGAAGGCTTGGCGACCGGACGGCCCCCGTGCCGGTCCTGCTTGCCCTTCCCGTGCGGTTTCGGCGACCGGGTGATGACCGCTCCCGTCGGAGCCACCAGCTCGAACTGGACGTCGGCCGGTTCGCCGGCCAGCGCAGCCGCCGTCACGTGGTAGAAACCGGGCAGCGCCCACTGGGTCAGCCGCGAGCAGTTCCGGTCTGAGCGCTTGGCGTTCCAGGTCAGCCCGATCGTGGTGTCCAGCGCCTTGCGGACGACCACGTCGCGCGCCTGCACCACGCGGGGGCACTCGCGACTCGACCAGATGTCGTCCTTGCCGGAGGAGATCTTGAGGGTCAGCGACCGGTGCGACACCCGCCAGGTGCACGCCTCGGACGTGATGGTCTGCAGGTGCAGGACGATGAAGACGTCGCGGCCGGCGACCGGGTTGCGCACCTCGGGAGTGACCGCGATGTCCTCGTCCGCGCAGCGACCGTCGGGCTCGACCAGGACCGGAACCTTGGGGGTCTTCGTCTTCTTCGGCGAGCCGTGCTTCTTGGTCGGCGTCACCGGGAGCGTGGTCACGGGGGCCGTCGGGTCGGCGGCCACCTGGGTGGCCACGTCGGGTTTCGAGGAGGCGTCGCTGCCGATGGTGAGCACCTTCGCGAAGCCGACCACGAGGAGGGTGGCGAGGCCGAGCAGCAGCAGTCGCCGGGTCCAGTACACGCGCGGCGGCAAGGGGCCGCGAGTGAGGGAGGTCATGGGCGCAACGCTAACCAGCGACAGGCCCCTGGCATGGGTGCCACACCGGCGCAGTCACAATGGGCCCGACGAAAGGTGTGGAGTGAGCGAGCTGCACGAGCCGATCCTGGCGTGGTACGACGACCACGCGCGCGAGCTGCCCTGGCGAAACCCGGAGGCGACCCCCTGGTCGGTGATGGTCTCGGAGTTCATGCTCCAGCAGACACCGGTCGCCCGGGTGCTGGCGGTGCACGGGCAGTGGCTCGAGCGCTGGCCGACCCCGGCCGACCTGGCCGCGGAGCCCGCGGGCGAGGCGGTACGCGCGTGGGGCAGGCTCGGCTACCCCAGACGGGCCCTGCGACTGCATGCCGCGGCCACCGCCATCGTCACGGCTCACGACGGCCGGGTCCCCGCGTCCTACGACGAGCTCCGGGAGCTGCCCGGCATCGGGGACTACACCGCCGCCGCCATCGCGAGCTTCGCCTACGGCCGCCGCCACGTCGTCCTCGACACCAACGTCCGCCGGGTCCACGCACGGGTCGTGGGCGGCGTCGAGTTCCCCGCCGCTGCGGTGACCAAGGCCGAGCGCGAGCGCGCGGCCCGGCTGCTCCCCACGGACGAGCCGACCGCCGCCACCTGGTCGGTGGCCGTGATGGAGCTGGGAGCCCTGGTCTGCGTGGCGAACCGGCCACGCTGCGCGGCCTGCCCGGTCGCCGACGCCTGCGCCTGGCGGGCCGCAGGCTACCCGGCGTACGACGGGCCGGCCCGCAGGGTGCAGACCTGGGCGGGCACCGACCGCCAGTGCCGCGGCCGGCTGCTGGCCGTGCTGCGCGACTCCGAGGGCTCGGTGCACCGCAGCCGGCTCGACCTCGCCTGGTCCGAGGAGGTCCAGCGAGAGCGGTGCCTGGCCGGCCTGGTGGCGGACGGCCTGGTCGTCCGCACCAGCACGGGCACGGACAAGGACACCGACACCGACACGGGCACCTACGCCCTCCCCTGACCGCGAGCAGGCCCTAGTTTCCCCGCAAAATGCGCTGAGCGGGCCCCTGTTTCCCCGGTAGGGGGAAACTGGGGCCCGCTCAGCGGTCAGTCGTTCTCGACGCGCGGGATGTCGACGGGACCCTCGGAGTCGTCCGGGCCGTCGAGGGGCGCCACGTCGCCGGCGGTGACCTCGGCGGTCTCGAACGGCGGCAGGTCCGGCAGCACGCCGACCTTCTGCCCCTCGAAGGTGAACTTCGCGTCCGGGCCCTCGCCGTCGACGCCGACCAGGACGATCTGACCCGGCCCGACCTCGCCGAAGAGCATCTTCTCGGACAGCACGTCCTCGATCTCACGCTGGATCGTGCGGCGCAGCGGCCGCGCGCCCAGCACCGGGTCGAAGCCGCGGTCGGCCAGGAGGTCCTTGGCGGCCTGGGTCAGCTCGATGCCCATGTCGCGGTCCTTGAGTCGCTTCTCGACGGCGGCCACCATGTTGTCGACCATGCTGACGATCTGCGCCTTCGACAGCGGCGGGAAGACGATGATCTCGTCGACGCGGTTGAGGAACTCGGGACGGAAGTGCTGCTTGAGCTCCTCCTGCACCTTGCCCTTCATCCGGTCGTAGGAGCCCGCGGCGTCGCCGGTCTGCTGGAAGCCCAGGTTGACCGCCTTGTTGATGTCGCGGGTGCCGAGGTTGGTCGTCATGATGATCACGGTGTTCTTGAAGTCGACCACCCGACCCTGCGAGTCGGTGAGACGACCCTCCTCGAGGATCTGCAACAGGGTGTTGAAGATGTCGGGGTGGGCCTTCTCGATCTCGGCGAAGAGCACCACCGAGAACGGCTTGCGACGG
>JBKJLD010000056.1:0-80192 GCA_046597165.1 Nocardioides sp. | reverse complement strand
GAGGCCCTTCAGGCGGAGGTCGAGCATCCACTGCGGCTCGTCCTTCTTGCTCGAGATGTCGCGCACGACCTCTTCGCTCAGCCCGCGCTTGGCGGTGGCTCCGGCGACGTCGGAGTCACTCCAGCCGAAGTCGTACCGGCCGATGCCCTCGAGCTCGGGATTGCGCTCGTCGATGGTGGTCATGTGGTGACCTGCTCCTTCGTTGTGGAGGTCGTTCTGGACGTGTCCGGGATGCATGTGGTGCAGACCCCGTCGCCGTGGGCGATGGTGGCCAGCCGCTGGACGTGGCGGCCGAGCACGCGGCCGATGGCCTCGGTCTCCGCCTCGCACAGCTGGGGGAACTCGTGGGCTACGTGGGAGACCGGGCAGTGCTGCTGGCAGAGCTGGTCGCCCACCGGCAGTGACCGCACGGCGGCGGCGTACCCCTCGTCGGTGAAGACCTGGGCCAACGCCTCGACCGGGCTCAGGTCGGGGTGTCGAGCGGCCACGGTGTCGAACCGTTCCTCGATGAAGGAGACCCGCCGGTTGGCGAACTCGCGCACAGCGGCCTCGCCACCGGTCTCGTTGAGGAAGCGCAGCGCCTGGACCGCGAGGTCGTCGTACTGCTGGTCGAAACCGTCGCGACCGGTCTCCGTCAGGGCGAAGACCTTCGCCGGGCGGCCGCGGCCACGAGCCGCCTGGCTGCGCGGCTCACGCGCCTCCAGCGCGCCCTCCTCGAGAAGCTGGTCGAGGTGGCGACGGACTGCGGCCGAGGTGAGCGCGAGGCGCTCGGCCAGGGCCGCGGCGGTCGACGGTCCGTTGACGAGGATCGACGAGACGACGCGCTGACGCGTCGGCTCCTCGTGCGCCCCGATGGGGGCTTCCTCGAATTCCACAACATCAGTGTGCCGTTAATGGGGGCAGCCCTTCAAGTAAGGCTCACCTAAGGCTCCCTCGCGGTGCCCGGCACCGCCGGCTTGGCCGGCCATTCCTAGACTGGTGCGGTGCCCGACTCCGCCCCCGCCGTCTCCGTCGACGGGCTGGTGATGCGCTACGGCGACAAGGTGGCCGTGGACGAGCTCTCCCTGCGGGTCGAACGGCAGTCGGTCACCGCCGTGCTCGGGCCCAACGGCGCCGGCAAGACCACCACGCTGGAGACTTGCGAAGGCTACCGAAAGCCGCAGCAGGGCACGGTCCGCGTGCTCGGCCTCGACCCGGTCCGCGACCGCGCCGCCCTGCTCCCCCGCATCGGCGTGATGCTGCAGGGCGGCGGGGCCTGGAGCGGCGTGCGCGCCATGGAGATGCTCGAGCATGTCGCCAAGCTCCACGCCCACCCTCTCGACACGGCCATGCTGGCCGAGCGGCTCGGCCTCGGAGACTGTGGGCGGACCCCCTACCGCCGCCTCAGCGGTGGCCAGCAACAGCGCCTGGGTCTGGCCCTGGCCGTCGTCGGCCGCCCCGAGATCGTCTTCGTCGACGAGCCGACCGCCGGCATGGACCCGCTGGCACGTCGTACGACGTGGGAGCTCCTGGAGGAGCTGCGCGGCGACGGCGTGACGGTGGTGCTGACCACCCACTACATGGACGAGGCCGAGCGACTGGCCGACCGGATCCACATCATCGACCACGGCCGGCTGATCGCCTCGGGCACTCCTTTGGAGCTGACCCGCGGCGGCACCGCCGCCACCATCCGGTTGGTGGTCACCCGCCCCTTCCCCCCGGGCGCCCCCGACTCGCTGCGGCTGACGCTGGGCGAGGGCACCGAGGTGACCCAGCTCGACGAACGCAGCCTGCTGGTGACGGGTCCGGCCGACGGCTCCACCCTGGCCCGGGTCTCACGCTGGTGCGAGGAGAACGACGTGCTCCCCGAGTCGCTGACCCTGGGCCAGCGCAACCTCGAGGACGTCTTCCTCAAGCTCACCGGACGGGAGATGACCCCGTGAGTGGTGTCTTCACGCCGCGACCCGGCGGCGCCCCGCTGGCACGACAGGTGCTGGCACAGGCCCGGATGGAGTCGCGCCTGATGCTCCGCAACGGTGAGCAGCTGCTGCTGGCCGTGGTGATCCCCGTCATCGTCCTCATCGGCGGGGTCGAGGGGTCCAAGCGGGTCGGCATGGGCTTCGACCACCCGGCCGTGGATGTCTTCACCCCCGGCGTGCTCGCGCTCGCCGTGATGTCGACCGCCTTCACCTCGCTCGCGATCGCCACCGGCTTCGAGCGCCGCTACGGCGTCATCAAGCGCCTGGGATCCTCTCCGCTCCCCCGCTCCGGGCTCCTGGCCGGCAAGATCGGCGGCCTGCTGCTCATCGAGGTGCTCCAGGTCCTGGTCATCTCCGTGGTCGCCCTCGCCCTCGGCTGGGACCCCGACCCGGGGCTGCTCGCAGCCGCCCTGACGGTGGTGCTCGGCACCGCCGCCTTCGCCTCGCTCGGCCTCTTTGTCGCGGGCGTTCTGCGTGCCGAGGCCACCCTGGCGGCCGCGAACCTGGTCTACCTCCTGCTGATGGCCGGTGGCGCCGTCGTGCTGCCCGCCTCGGCGTACGGCGCCTTCGGCGACGTCGTGCGGTGGCTGCCCTCGGGGGCGCTCGGCGGCGCGATGCGTGACGCATTGATCGACGGCCGGACCGCCTGGTCCGAACTCGCCGTACTGCTCATCTGGGCCGTGCTGGGCACGATCCTGACTGCGAGGACCTTCAAGTGGGAGTGATCGAGCGGCTGCGCCACCTCGACGACTGGCTGCGCGGCTGGGGCTGGGCCTCCCTGGTGGCCAACGCCGTCCTGGTGGTCACCGGCGGCGCCGTCCGCCTCACCGGGTCCGGCCTCGGGTGTCCGACGTGGCCCCGCTGCACCGACCAGGGATTCACCCCGCACGGTGCCTACTCGCTGCACTCGGCGATCGAATTCGGCAACCGGATGCTGACCTACCCACTGGCCGCGATCGCAGTCCTGACCTTCGTCGCGGCCTGGCAGTCGGGACGCACCGACCTGAAGCGGATCGCGCTGGTGATGGGGCTCGGCATTCCGGCCCAGGCCGTGATCGGCGGCATCACGGTCCTGACCCACCTCAACCCGTGGGTCGTCTCGTTCCACCTGCTCTGCTCACTGGCCATCATCGGGGTCTCGGTCCTCTACCTCCAGCGGCTCGACCACCCGGAGCCTGGCTTCGCCCGTGGTCCGGTCGTGGCCCTTGCCTGGGCGACCTTCGCGGCCGCCTGGCTGACTCTCTACGTCGGGACGGTCGTCACGGGGTCCGGCCCGCATGCCGGCGACGAGCACGTGCCACGCAACGGCCTGGACCCCCTGCAGCTCAGCCAGCTGCACACCGACGTGGTCTTCCTCTTCGTCGGCCTCACCCTGGGCCAGCTCTTCGCGCTCGCCGCGACCGGTGCCAACCGGCCGGCCCGCACCGCCGTCGTCGTCCTGCTGGTGGTCGAGGTGGCCCAGGGGGCGATCGGCTTCGTGCAGTACTTCACCGGCCTGCCGATCGTGCTCGTGATGTTCCACATGCTGGGGGCGGCCCTGATCTCGGCCGCGGTGACCTGGACGCTGGTACGGGTCCGCGAGCCCGCCTGAGACGGTCCGGACCGGGCTGGTCGACGACGGGGGTGCCTGCGCCCCCGTAGCCAGGCACCGCCGCCGTCAGGGATACAGACGCGACGGGCCGGCATTTGGTTGCCCGAACGGCTCAGAAACTGCTCAGCGGGTCAGGAGCGGGTCAGGAGCGGGTCAGGAGCGGGTCGAGCGCCACGGTCACGAAGAGCAGCGACAGGTAGAGGTTCGAGGAGTGGAACAGCCGCATCGGCTGAATCACCGTGAGGCTCTCGGTGCCCCGGGTGCGTCGCCACATTCGGTGCGCCTCGACCAGGAACCCGGCACCCAGGACGGCCGCCGTGATCGGGTAGAAGAGGCCGGTGCCGGCGACGGGCCACAGCAGCAGCGACGAGGCGACCATCACCCAGCTGTAGAGGACGATCTGGCGCCCGACGACGTGCGCAGGCGCCACGACCGGGAGCATCGGGACGTCAACATTGGCGTAGTCCTCGCGGTAGCGCAGTGCCAGCGCCCAGGTGTGCGGCGGGGTCCAGAAGAAGACCACGGCAAAGAGGACGACCGGCACCCACGAGAGCTGTCCGGTCACCGCGGTCCACCCGATGAGCGCCGGGAAACAGCCCGCGAGGCCTCCCCAGACGATGTTCTGGGTGGTACGCCGCTTGAGGATCATCGTGTAGACGAGGACGTAGAAGGCGTTGGCGAGCAGAGCCAGCCCGGCGGAGAGCCAGTTGACCCAGAGGGCGAGCACCACGGTCGAGACCACGCCCAGCACGAGTCCGAAGACCAGGGCCGAACGGGCGGAGACGATGTGCCGCGGCAGCGCCCGACGGCGGGTGCGGCGCATCTGCTCGTCGATGTCACGGTCGTAGACGCAGTTGAGGACTGACGCGGAGCCTGCTGAGAGCGTCCCGCCGACGACGGTGGCGAGCACCAGCCCGACCTCGGGAATGCCCCGGGCTGCGAAGAACATCACCGGGACCGTCGTGAGCAGCAACAGCTCGATGACGCGAGGCTTGGTGAGCCCTACGTAGGCCGCGACGACGTCCTTGAACGTCACCGGCTCCACTGCTGACACAGGGGCAGCAGAGGCCGACTGGTCGACATGGGTCACGGGGGGTCCTCGCACGGGGAAGCTGGTGGTTGCTCGTTTCGAGTCTAACGCCTCGGGTGGGTAGGCTCGGCGGTGCCTAGAACTGCCCGGCTGCAGCAGCACCTGCGCCCGACGGCACCCGAGCCCCCTCCCGAGAGGACCCCCGTGAGCACTGCCGCTGGACTGGACTGGAACGAGATCGACCAGTTGGCGGTGGACACCGCCCGGGTCCTCGCCATGGACTCCGTGCAAAAGGTCGGCAACGGCCACCCCGGCACGGCCATGAGCCTCGCGCCCGCGGCGTACCTCCTGTTCCAAAAGGTGATGCGTCACAACCCCGCGGACCCGGCCTGGCCCGGGCGCGACCGGTTTGTGCTCTCCTGCGGTCACAGCTCCATCACTCTCTACACGCAGCTCTTTCTCGGCGGCTGGGGTCTCGAGATCGAGGACCTCCAGGCGCTGCGCACCTGGGGCAGCAAGACCCCCGGGCACCCCGAGCACGGCCACACCGCCGGCGTCGAGACCACCACGGGCCCGCTGGGCCAGGGCGTTGCGAACGCCGTCGGCATGGCCATGGCCGCTCGCCGCGAGCGCGGCCTGCTCGACCCCAACGCCGAGGCCGGCGAGTCACCCTTCGACCACCACATCTACGCCATCTGCAGCGACGGCGACCTCCAGGAAGGCGTGAGCGGCGAGGCTTCCTCGATCGCCGGCACCCAGGAGCTCGGCAACCTCACGGTGATCTACGACGCCAACCGGATCTCGATCGAGGGCGACACCGACATTGCCTTCACCGAGGACGTGGCCGCTCGCTACGAGGCCTACGGCTGGCACGTCCAGACCGTCGACTGGACCAACGGCGGCACGTCGTACGCCGAGGACGTCCCGGCGCTGCACGCCGCGATCCAGGCCGCCCGCGAAGTCACCGACCGCCCCAGCTTCATCGTCCTGCGCACGATCATCGCCTGGCCCGCGCCCGATGCCCAGGGCACCGAGCAGTCCCACGGTTCGGCCCTCGGTGCCGACGAGGTGGCCGCCACCAAGCGGGTCCTCGGTTTCGACCCCGAGCAGAAGTTCGAGGTCCCGCCCGCGGTGCTCGAGCACACCCGCCTTGCCGTCGAGCGTGGTCAGCAGGCCCAGGCTGAGTGGGACAAGGCCTTCCACCACTGGACCACCAAGCCCTCGGCCGATGTGGCCCTCTACGAGCGGCTGAAGACCCGCACCCTCCCGGAGGGCTGGGCCGCCGCGCTGCCGACCTTCGAGGCGAGCGAGAAGGGGGTAGCCACGCGCAGCGCGTCGGGCTCCGTGATCAACGCTATTGCCGAGGCACTGCCCGAGCTGTGGGGCGGCTCCGCCGACCTCGCCGGCTCGAACAACACCACCATCAAGGCCGCGCCGTCCTTCGTGCCTGCCGACCGCAGCACCGGCCAGTGGAAGGGCGACCCGTACGCCGGGCGTGTGCTCCACTTCGGCATCCGCGAGCACGCGATGGGCGCCATCATGAACGGCATCGCCCTGCACGGCGGCACCCGCGTCTTCGGCGGGACGTTTCTCACGTTCTCGGACTACATGCGCGGTGCTGTTCGGCTGGCTGCCCTGATGCAGCTCCCCGTCACGTACGTGTGGACCCACGACTCCATCGGTCTGGGCGAGGACGGCCCGACCCACCAGCCGATCGAGCACGTGGCCGCGCTGCGGGCCATCCCCGGCCTGGACATCGTGCGCCCGGCTGACGCCAACGAGGTCTCGGCCGCCTGGCAGGTCATCCTGGAGCGGGCCAACCGTCCGGCCGGTCTGATCCTGACCCGCCAGAACGTTCCGGTCTTCCCACGCGGCGAGGACGGCTTCGCGGACACCTCCGGTGTCGGTCGCGGTGGCTACATCCTGCTCGACGTCGACGGTGGCCTGCCCGACGTGGTCCTGGTGGCCACCGGCTCCGAGGTCCAGCTCGCGGTCGAGGCCCGCACGGTCCTGGCCGAGCAAGGGGTCCGCGCCCGGGTCGTGTCGATGCCCTGCCGGGAGTGGTTCGACGACCAGGACACCGCCTACCGCGACAGCGTCATCCCGCCCACCGTCAAGGCCCGGGTCTCGGTCGAGGCCGGCATCGCCCAGGGCTGGCGCGAGATCGTCGGTGACCACGGCCGGATCGTCTCGATCGAGACCTACGGCGCGTCCGCCAACTTCGAGCGCCTCTTCGAGGAGTACGGCATCACCACCGAGGCCGTCGTGCACGCAGCCCAGGACAGCCTCAGGGTCTCCGGCGACTAGCTCGAGGCTGCTCGGGTACTGCCACATCCAGTCATCGCAACACGGGAGGAAACCATGAGTGACCGTCTCAAGACCCTGGCTGAGGCCGGCGTCTCGATCTGGCTCGACGACCTGTCTCGCGAGCGGATCGAGACCGGGAACCTCGCCGAGCTTGTCAAGGAGAAGTCCGTCGTCGGGGTGACCACCAACCCGACCATCTTCGCCGGCGCGATCGCCGACGGCGAGCGCTACGACGACCAGGTGCGCAAGCTGGTCGAGCAGGGCGAGCCGGTCGACCGGGTCATCTTCGAGCTCACCACAGAGGACGTCCGCAACGCCTGCGACATCCTCGCCCCGGTGTACGACGGGAGCCCGTCGGACGGCCGCGTCTCGATCGAGGTCGAGCCCGACCTCGCGAACGACACCGAGGCCACCATCGCCTCCGCGCAGGCCCTGTGGTCGGCCGTGGACCGTCCCAACGCCCTGATCAAGATCCCGGCAACCAGGGAAGGGCTTCCCGCGATCACGGCGGCGATCGCCCAGGGCATCAGCGTCAACGTCACGCTGATCTTCTCGACCGAGCGCTACCGCGAGGTCATGGACGCCTACCTGAGCGGCCTCGAGCAGGCCCGCGAGGCCGGGCTCGACCTGAGCCGCATCGAGTCGGTGGCGTCCTTCTTCGTGTCCCGCGTCGACAGCGAGGTCGACAAGCGTCTCGACGCGATCGACACCGACGAGGCCCGCGACCTGAAGGGCAAGGCGGCCGTGGCCAACGCCCGGCTCGCCTACGGCGCCTTCCAGGAGGTGCACTCCGGCGGCCGCTGGTCGGTGCTGGCCGAGGCCGGCGCCCACGCCCAACGCCCCCTGTGGGCCTCCACCGGCGTCAAGGACCCGGCGTACCCCGACACGCTCTACGTCACCGACCTCGTGGTCGCCGACACCGTCAACACCATGCCCGAGAAGACCATGGACGCCTTCGCCGATCATGGTGAGGTCAAGGGGGACCAGGTCACCGGTCGGGTGGCCGACGCGCAGGCGGTCTTCGATGCCCTCGCCGCCGTCGGCATCGACTTCGCAGACGTGCTGGTCGTCCTCGAGACCGAGGGCGTGGACAAGTTCAAGAAGTCCTGGGCCGAACTGGTCGAGACGGTCTCCGGACAGATGGCGAAGGCGGGGCAGGCGCAGGCATGACCGAAACAGCTTGGAACACCGTCAAGGCAGGCACCGGAGCGGCGTTCGAGCTGTTCTTCGGCTACCCCGACGAGGCGACGTACGCCGCCGCCGTCGAGCAGCTGGTGCACGACCGGGTCGCCAGCCGGATCGCTGCTCGCGACGCGACCCTCTGGGGTCCGGCAGCGGAGGCAGAGGCCGGCAAGCGACTCGCCTGGGTCGCCCTCTCCCACACCTCCCGCCCCCTGGTCGACGAGGTTGCGACCCTGCGCGCCGAGCTCCTCGGCCGGGGACTGACCCGGGTGGTGCTCTGCGGCATGGGTGGCTCGTCGCTGGCGCCCGAGGTCATCTGCGGGGCGGCCGGCGTCGACCTCGACGTCCTGGACTCCTCTGACCCGGACTTCGTGCGCCGCGCGCTCGAGGACCGGCTCGCCGACACCGTCGTGGTGGTCTCCTCCAAGTCCGGCGGGACGGTCGAGACGGATTCCCAGCGGCGGGCCTTCGAGAAGGCCTTCACGGACGCGGGGATCGACCCGGCCGAGCGGATCGTCGTGGTCACCGACCCCGGTTCCCCGCTGGAGAGCTCGGCCCGCGCGGCCGGCTACCGCGTCTTCCTCGCCGACCCCGACGTGGGCGGTCGCTACTCCGCGCTGACGGCGTTCGGCCTCGTGCCCAGCGGGCTGGCGGGCGCCGACATCGGAGCCCTCCTCGACGAGGCGGAGGCGATCCGACCGGCACTCGAGGGTGACTCCGTCGACAACCCGGGTCTGCGCCTCGGCGGGATCCTCGGGGTGGCCAACCTCGGCGGCGTCGACAAGTTGGTCCTGGCGAACTCCGGGGCACCGTACGCCGGCTTCGGCGACTGGGCAGAACAGCTGATCGCCGAGTCCACCGGCAAGGACGGCCACGGGATCCTGCCCGTCGTGGTTGCTGGCCTCGACTCCCCCAACTACGCGCCGAGCACCCCCGACGAGCTGCTGGCCACCTTCGGTCCGGGCGCGGTCGCCGACCCCGGGGCGGTGCGGCCGGCGTCCGGCTTCGGCGTCGCGGTCGACGCACCCCTGGGCGCCCAGATGCTCCTGTGGGAGTACGCCACGGCCGTCGCGGGGCGCCTGATCGGGATCAACCCGTTCGACCAGCCCGATGTGGAGAGCGCCAAGAACGCGGCCCGCGAGATGCTCGACGGCGGCGGCTCCTCACCGACGCCCGCTTTCGTCGAGGGCCCGGTCACCGTATACGCCTCCGCCGGCTGGCTGCCCGAGGGCACCACGACCGTGCGCGACGCAGTGGCGGCACTGCTGTCCGCTCTCGACGACGAGCCCATCAACCGGCACGGTTATGTCGCCGTGCAGGCCTATCTGGACCGTCATCGGGACGCTGCGCTGGCTGGTGTCCGCGACCACCTGGCCGTCCGGACCGGACGCCCCGTCACCTTCGGGTGGGGGCCGCGGTTCCTGCACTCCACCGGGCAGTACCACAAGGGCGGTCCGGCCACCGGGGTATACCTCCAGGTGACCGGGCAGCCCGAGGCCGACCTGGCGGTCCCCGACCGCCCCTTCACCTTCCAGGAGTTCCTGACCGCTCAGGCGGTGGGCGACGGCCAGGTGCTGGCCGAGCACGGTCGCCCCGTGCTGCGCCTGCACGTGAGCGCCCCGGGCGACCTGGCCGTCGTACGAGAGGTGCTCGCGTGAGCGACTGGACCAACCCCCTACACCAGCCGCAGGACCGTCGGCTGCCCCGCATCGCCGGCCCCTGCGGCCTGGTGCTCTTCGGGGTGACCGGAGACCTGTCGCGCAAGAAGGTGATGCCGGCGATCTACGACCTCGCGAACCGTGGTCTGCTGCCGCCCGGCTTCAGCCTGGTCGGCTTCGCCCGGCGCGACTGGGCCAACCAGGACTTCGCGCAGATCGTGCACGACTCGGTCAAGCAGCATGCCCGCACCGAGTTTCGCGAGGAGGTCTGGAAGCAGCTCGCCGAGGGGTTCCGGTTCGTCCCGGGCAACTTCGACGACGACGCCGCCTTCGAGCACCTGCGCCGCACCATCGAGGAGCTCGACGAGGTGCGCGGCACCGGGGGCAACCACGCCTTCTACCTGGCGATCCCGCCTGCGTTCTTCGGCGACGTGGTGGGCCAGCTGCAGGAGCACGGGCTCGCCGAGCCGGACAAGGACTCCTGGCGCCGGGTCGTGGTCGAGAAGCCGTTCGGGCACGATCTCGAGTCCGCCAGGGTTCTCAACAACACCCTGGCCGGCGTCTTCCCGACCGGGTCGGTCTTCCGGATCGACCACTACCTCGGCAAGGAGACGGTCCAGAACATCCTCGCGATGCGCTTCGCGAACACCATGTTCGAACCGCTGTGGAACGCCAACTACGTGGACCACGTGCAGATCACCATGGCCGAGGACATCGGGATCGGTGGGCGAGCCGGCTACTACGACGGTATCGGGGCGGCGCGGGACGTCATCCAGAACCACCTGCTCCAGCTGATGTCGCTCGTCGCCATGGAGGAGCCGTCGTCGTTCGACGCCGAGAGCCTGCGCATCGAGAAGCAGAAGGTGCTCTCCAGCGTCGTACTCCCTCACCGGTTGGACCTGACCACCGCCCGCGGGCAGTACGCCGCGGGCTGGGCCGGTGGCGAGAAGGTCGCGGGATTCCTTGAAGAGGAGGGGATCGCGAAGAGCTCGACCACCGAGACCTTCGCCGCAATCACGCTCAACGTCGACACTCGGCGCTGGGCGGGAGTGCCGTTCTACCTGCGTGCGGGCAAACGGCTGGGTCGCCGGGTCACCGAGGTGGCGGTCGTCTTCAAGCGCGCTCCCCACCTGCCGTTCACCGCCTCGGCCACCGAGGAGCTCACCCACAACGCGCTGGTGATCCGGATCCAGCCCGACGAGGGCACGACCATCCGGTTCGGCTCGAAGGTCCCGGGAACGGCAATGGAGATCCGCGACGTCAACATGGACTTCGCCTACGGAGGCTCGTTCACCGAGTCCAGCCCCGAGGCCTATGAGCGGCTGATCCTCGACGTGCTGCTCGGTGACCCGCCGCTCTTCCCCCGCCACGAGGAGGTCGAGCTGTCCTGGAAGATCCTCGACCCGATCCTGGAACACTGGGCCAGGAAGGGGAAGCCGGAGGCCTACCCGTCCGGCACCTGGGGGCCGGAGTCGGCCGACAAGATGCTCGCGCGCGACGGCCGCGTCTGGAGGAGACCCTGATCATGATCGAACTCATCGACACCAACTCGTCCGAGATCGCCGCGGAGTTCGTCCGAGCCCGAACCAGGGCAGGCAGCCCGGCCATGGGCATGGTCATGACCCTGATCATCGTGGCCGTCGAGGACGCCGCCGAGGACGCCATGCGCGCGGCTCGCGAGGCCTCCCACGAACACCCTGCCCGAGTGCTCGGCGTCATCCTGGGCGACGGCCGAGGCAGCGCCTCGGTCACCGCCCAGGTCGGCACCGGAGCCGGCTGGACTGGCGAGACAGCACTCATCCGGCTACGCGGCGAGGTGGTCAAGCACCCCGAGAGCGTCGTCCTGCCGCTCCTGCTGCCCGACTCCCCCGTCGCCATCTGGTGGCCGGCCGACCCGCCGGCCGACCCCGCGGCGGATCCGCTCGGTGCACTCGCCCAGCGGCGGATCACCGACGCGGCCGCAGCCTCCCGGGGCCGGACCCGAGCCATCCACGCCCAGTGCTCGGCGTACACCAAGGGCAACACGGACCTGGCCTGGACCAGACTGACCCCGTGGCGCGCCCTGCTGGCCGCGTCGCTGGACCAGCACCAGGTCAAGGTCACGGGCGCCAGCGTCAGCGCCGAGAAGATCAGCCCCAGCGCCGACCTGCTCGCCGCGTGGCTGGCCGACCGGCTGCGCATCAAGGTGGACCGGGTCAGCGCGGGTGGTCCCGGCATCACCGAGGTCTCCCTGGAAACTCCCGACGGCCCGATCCGGATCTCGCGGCCGGACGGCAAGCTGGCGACCTTCTCCACGCCCGGCCAGCCGGACCGGCCCATCGCCCTCAAGCGTCGTGAGGTCCCCGAGCTGCTGGCCGAGGAGCTGCGCAGACTGGACGAGGACGACGTGTACGCCGCCACGGCGCGCAAGCTTGCCCGGATGCGGGCGTCGTCGTGACGAACGCGCGCGTCGAGGTCCACGCAGACGCTCCGACCCTGGCCACGGCGGTGGCCGGCGAGCTGCTCACCCGAATCGCCGATGCCCAGGTGCGCGGCGAGCAGCCGCAGATCGTGCTCACGGGTGGGAGCATCGCCGAGGCGGTGCACCACGAGGTGGCTCGGCTCTCCCCAGGCTCGGAGGTCGACTGGTCCCGGGTCGTCGTCTGGTGGGGTGACGAGCGGTTCGTGGCGCCCGGGGACCCCGAGCGGAACGCCGGGCAGGCGCGGTCTGCGTTCCTCGACTCGATCGGCGTCGACCCCACCCACGTCCACGAGATGGCCTCGACGACCGAGGCCGCCGATGTCGACGAGGGCGCTGCTGCGTATGCCGCGGTCCTGGCCGACCACGGCAGCGCAGCGTTCGACGTGGTGATGCTCGGGGTCGGGCCTGACGGACACGTCGCCTCGCTCTTCCCCGGACAGCCCACGCTCGACGTCACGGACCGGACGGCGGTCGGTGTGACCGACTCCCCCAAGCCGCCCCCGGAGCGCATCAGCCTCACGCTCCCCGCGCTGAACCGGGCGCGGTCGGTCTGGTTCCTGGTCAGCGGTGAGGCGAAGAGTGAGGCGGTCGCCCGGGCGCTCGCTGAGGCCGACCCGCACGAGATCCCGGCCGCCGGTGTCGCAGGCCAGGAGGAGACCATCTGGTTCCTCGACCGCGCCGCCGCCTCCCGCCTCTGACCGGGCACTCTGGGGCACTCTCAGCGCGCCGACCGGGCACTCTGGGGCACTCCCAGCGTGTCGACCGGGCACTCTGGGGCACTCTCACGCGCTCGGGCGGCACGCCGACTCAGGCACCCATAGACCCGACCGGGACCGGGCAAGGCGCAGCCCTGTGTGCAGACGGGGCGCCGGGTCTGCACCCGGCGCGTAGACATCGTCGCGATCGAAGACATCCACGACCCAGCTGCCCTCCTCGTCCAGCCAGTTCCGGCGGGACCGGTCGTGCTCCACATCCTCGGGCCGGGAGTGGAAGAGTTGTCCGTCGTACTCGGCCGCGAACCGGCAGTCCGGGAGGGCGATGTCGAGCCGGTACAGCGCCACCCCGTTGTCGTAGACCCACCACTGCAACTCTGGTCGAGGCAGCCCCGCGTCGTACCAGAAGAGCCGCAGCGCTGACTCCCCCGGTGACTCCGCCCGGCCGTCGGCCAAGGGAACTAGCAGCCGGAGCTGAACCACTCCACGCTCGCCGCGGAACCGCTCGACCGACAAGAGCAGGTGCTCGTGCGGTACTCCCAGACGCAGGAAGCCGTCCAGCGCGGCCACGGCGTCGAAGCGCCACAGCAGCCGTCCCAGGTCAAGAGCCGTGCGTAACGGGGTCGTCACCAGCACCCCGTGGAGTTCTTCCACGTCATCCTGCTCCAGCGTCCGCACGCCGCTGCGAACCTCCGGCCTGCGCATCCGCGACCCGGTCGCGCCGAAGACGCACAACGGCGGTGGGGTCAACAATGCGGAGCGCGGCAGGATATCGACACCATGCAGCCACGCCGCCGTACGATCAGTGACCACTGCGGAGTCGGGAACGACCAGTCGGAGGGCGGCCGCGCGTAGGTCCACGGTGTCGAGCACCTGGGTCGCGACGTACGTACCGCGCAGGACGCGGCGGATCAGCGACCTGTCATGCAGGAGGCGGAGATACCAGCGGGAGACGCCGAGGCTCGCCGCTTGCTCGGCCGTGAACGGAGTGTCAAGTGGCAGCGGGCACCGATCGTCCAGGAACGTCAGGTCCGGTGGCAGCCAGGAAGGTGCTGGTCTCATGCCGGGCAGGATGCCCCGGGAACTGCCAAGTCTGCCGGCGCTATCCACAGGCCATAGGTCAGAGTGCCCCGAAGTGCCCGGTCAGCGCGGTGAGAGTCCCCCGAAGTGCCCGGTCAGCGCGGTGAGAGTCCCCCGAAGTGCCCGGTCAGCGCGGTGAGAGTGCCCCAAAGTGCCCGGTCAGCGCGGTGAGAGTGCCCCAAAGTGCCCGGTCAGAAGATGATGTCGCCGGACTTGCGTCGCGAGCGCAGGAGGGCGATCGCCTCGTCGAGGATGTCGGCCGCCTCCTTGTCGGAGCGGCGTTCCTTCACGTAAGCGAGGTGTGTCTTGTACGGCTCGACCTTGGTGGCCGGCGGCGCGTTCTCCGAGTCCCGCCCGGCGGGCAGACCGCACTTGGGGCAGTCCCACGAGTCCGGCACGGTGGCCTCGACCGAGAACGTCACCACCGAGCTGTGCGCATGCGAACAGAAGTACGTGATGGCCTGACGGGGTGCGGCCTCGCCGCGCTCCGCCTCACCCATCGGGCCGGCACCGACCCGACTACCGCGAATTGCGCTTCCTCCACCAGCCACGAACAGGTACCTCTTTCAGTTCTGGTAGGCCAGGAGCAGGCCCAGAGCAATGACGGTGGCGAACCAGATGGCGCCGATCCCGACCGTAAGGCGGTCCAGGTTGCGCTCGGCGACCGAGGACCCGCCCAGAGAGCTGGACACGCCGCCGCCGAACATGTCTGACATGCCGCCACCCCGGCCCTTGTGCAGCAGGACAAGCAGGATCATGAAGGCACTCGATGCAAGGAGCACGATGGTGAAGAGGAGAGTCACACGGGAAAGCCTACGTCACGTCCGCACGGTCAGAGGACCGGCATGTCGTAGAAGCGGCAGATTCCACCGAACTCGTCAGCCTGGAGGCTCGCACCGCCGACCAGGCAGCCGTCCACATCGGCCTTCGTCATGATGCCACCGACGTTCGCCGCCTTCACCGAGCCGCCGTAGAGGATCCGGATCCCGGCCGCGGCCTCGGCGCCGAACTGCTCGCTCACCCATCCGCGAATGGCACCGCAGACCTCCTGGGCGTCGTCAGGCGTCGCGACCTCGCCGGTGCCGATGGCCCAGACGGGTTCGTAGGCGACGACCAGGCCGGCGACCTGCTCGGCCGTGAACCCGGCCAGCGAGCCGTCCACCTGGGCCAGCGTGTACGGCACGTGCTCGCCGGCCTGTCGCACCTCCAGACCCTCGCCGACACAGACGATCGGGGTCATGCCGGCGGCCAGCGCCTTGTGGGCCTTGGCGTTGACGACCGCGTCGCTCTCGGCGTGGAACTCGCGCCGCTCCGAGTGCCCCACCACGACGTAGCTGCACCCGAGCTTGGCGAGCATGGCCGCCGAGATCTCGCCGGTGTAAGCACCCGAGTCCTGCGTGGAGACGTCCTGTCCGGCGTACTTCACCGACAGCCGGTCCCCGTCGACCAGGGTCTGCACCGAGCGGAGGTCCGTGAACGGCGGGACCACGACGACCTCGACCTTGCCGAAGTCGTGCTTCTTGTCCGCCAGGGTCCAGGCGAGCTTCTGGACGAGCACCACCGCTTCCTGGTGGTTGAGGTTCATCTTCCAGTTGCCCGCCATGAGCGGGGTGCGGCTGCTGGCCATGTGGATTCCTTTGTCAGCTCTCGAGTACGGCGATGCCGGGGAGTTCCTTGCCCTCGAGGTACTCGAGGCTGGCCCCCCCGCCGGTGGAGATGTGGCCGAAGGCAGAGTCGGCGAAGCCCAGCTTGCGCACTGCGGCGGCCGAGTCGCCACCACCGACCACGGACAGCCCCGGGACCTCGGTGAGGGCCTGGGCGACGGCCCGGGTGCCCTCGGCGAACGCATCGACCTCAAAGACGCCCATGGGGCCGTTCCAGAAGACGGTCCGGGCGTCGGCCAACGCCGCAGCGAACGCGCGGCCCGAGTCGGGACCGATGTCGAGGCCCAGGGTGTCGGCCGGGATTTCGGCAGCTGGTACGACGACGGGCTGCGGTGTGCGCTCACCTGACGGGAAGGCTGTGTCGACCACGATGTCGGTCGGCAGCAGGATCTCGACCCCCGACTCGCGGGCCCGGGCAAGGTAGGCCCGGCAGACGTCCAGCTGGTCGTTCTCCAGGAGGCTCTTGCCGACCTCGTGGCCCTGGGCCTTGAGGAAGGTGAAGACCATCCCGCCGCCGATGAGCAGCTTGTCGGCCTTCTCCAGCAGGTTGTCGATCACCCCGAGCTTGTCGGAGACCTTGGACCCACCGAGCACCACCACGTATGGGCGCTCGGGGCTCTCGGTCAACCGGCGCATCACGTCGAGCTCAGTGGCGACCAGATGCCCCATGGCGTGCGGGAGTCGCTGCGCCACGTCGTACACCGAGGCCTGCTTGCGGTGCACCACCCCGAACCCGTCCGAGACGAACGCGTCGACCAGCGCGGCGAGCCGCTCAGCGAAGGCGCCCCGCTCGGCGTCGTCCTTGCTGGTCTCGCCGGCGTTGAAACGGACGTTCTCCAGGACGGCCACGTCGCCGTCGGCGAGCGCGGCGACGGTTGCCTGCGCGCTCTCGCCCACGGTGTCGGTGGCGAAGGCGACGTCGGCACCGAGCAGCTCTCCCAGACGGGCAGCCACCGGGGCCAGGGAGTACTTCTCCTCGGGTGCACCCTTCGGACGACCGAGGTGCGCGACCACGACCACGCGCGCGCCGGCTGCGGACAGGTCCCGGATCGTCGGGACGCTGGCCCTGATCCGGCCGTCGTCGGTGATGGTGCGGCCGTCGAGCGGCACGTTCAGGTCGGAGCGGACCAGGACCCGCTTGCCCCGCAGATCGCCGAGGGCGGCCAGGGCGCTGTTGTCCCCCACGGTCAGAGGGTCTCGCCGACGTAGTTGACCAGGTCCACGAGCCGGTTGGAGTAGCCCCACTCGTTGTCGTACCAGCCGACGACCTTGACCTGGTTGCCGATGACCTTGGTCAGCGGTGCGTCGAAGATGCACGACGCGGAGTCGGTGACGATGTCGGAGGAGACGATCGGGTCCTCGCTGTAGCGCAGGATGCGGCCGTCGGCAGCGGCCTTCATCACGGCGTTGACCTCTTCGGCGGTCGTCTCGCGGCCCGCCTCAAAGGTCAGGTCGGTCACGGAGCCGGTCGGGACCGGCACGCGCAGCGCGTAGCCGTCGAGCTTGCCCTTGAGCTCCGGCATGACCAGGGCAATCGCCTTGGCGGCTCCGGTCGAGGTCGGGACGATGTTGAGGGCGGCGGCGCGGGCACGGCGCATGTCGCTGTGCGGGCCGTCGAGCAGGTTCTGGTCACCGGTGTAGGCGTGGATCGTGGTCATCAGGCCCTTGACGATGCCGAACTCGTCGCTGAGCACCTTCGCCATCGGCGCGAGGCAGTTGGTGGTGCAGGACGCGTTGGAGATGATCGTGTGCTGGGCCGCGTCGTAGTCGCCCTCGTTGACGCCCATCACGATGGTGACGTCCTCGTTCTTGGCCGGAGCCGAGATGATGACCTTCTTGGCACCGCCGTCGACGTGGGCCTTCGCCTTGGTGGCATCGGTGAAGAAGCCGGTGGACTCGATCACGAGGTCGACGCCGAGGTCTCCCCACGGCAGGGCGGCCGGGTCGCGCTCCGCGAACACCTTGAAGGTCTGGCCGCTGGCCGTGATGTCGGTGTCGGTCGCGGTCACGTCGCCGTCGAGCCGACCGAGGATCGAGTCGTACTTCAGCAGGGTCGCGAGCGTCTGGTTGTCGGTCAGGTCGTTGACGGCAACGATCTGGATGTCGGCGCCCGAGGCCACGACAGCGCGGAAGAAGTTGCGGCCGATCCGGCCGAATCCGTTGATACCTACGCGAACAGTCACTGCGGTTGCTCCTTGTGCGGTAGCTGGTGGGGGCGAACCTCCGGAGATCGCCGGAGTCCGCGTCAGGCTCGACCCTATCGCCTGAGCCGGTACGTCGAGCCTCGCGTCCCGCCGTACGTGCGGGTAACAGTCGAAGGTCCCGGACGGCAGTGACCAGTGCGGTCTGCCTACGCCTCGTCGGCGAGCATCTCCGGGGTCAGCGAGGACTCGGTGTCGGGGATGCCGAGCTCCTCGGCGCGCTTGTCGGCCATCGCCAGCAGCCGGCGGATCCGCCCGGCGATGGCGTCCTTGGTCAGCACCGGCTCGTGCAGCTGGCCGAGCTCCTCCAGGGAGGCCTGCTTGTGCTCGAGTCGCAGGTGGCCGGCCATCGCCAGGTGGTCGGGGACCTCGTCGCCGAGGATCTCCATCGCCCGGTCCACCCGGGCGCCCGCGGCCACCGCCGCGCGCGCGGAGCGGCGCAGGTTGGCGTCGTCGAAGTTGGCCAGGCGGTTGGCCGTCGCCCGGACCTCACGGCGCATCCGGCGCTCCTCCCAGGCCATCAACGACTCGTGGGCACCGAGGCGGGTCAGGAGCTGGCCGATGGCGTCGCCGTCGCGGATCACGACGCGGTCGACCCCGCGCACCTCACGCGCCTTCGCCTGGATGCCGAGGCGCCGGGCCACCCCGACCAGGGCGAGCGCCGCCTCCGGCCCGGGACAGGTCACCTCGAGAGCGGACGAGCGGCCCGGCTCGGTGAGCGACCCGTGCGCGAGGAAGGCTCCGCGCCACGCCGCCACGGCGTCGCAGCCGCCGCCCGACACCACAGCGGGCGGGAGCCCGCGAACGGGGCGACCGCGCTGGTCGAGCAGCCCCGTCTGCCGCGCGAGCGCCTCCCCGTCCTTGACGATCCGGACGATGTAGCGGCTGCCCTTGCGGATGCCGTTGCCCTGCACCATGACCACGTCGGAGGCGTGGCCGTAGACCTCAGCGATGTCCTTGCGCAGCCGTCGCGCGGCAGCGCCCGTGTCGAGCTCGGCCTCGACCACGATCCGGCCGCTCACGATGTGGAGCCCGCCGGCAAACCGCAGCATGGACGCAACTTCCGCCTTGCGGCAGCAGGTTTTCGTGATCTGGGTGCTCGACAGCTCCGCCTTGACCTGTGCTGTCATCGCCATGCGGCAGATCCTGCCATGCCGGTCAATCAACCTCGAGCGAAGACCCTGGCGTAGGCCTCGGCCAAGAGCGCCGGGTCGTGGCGCGCGGAACCGTCCTGAACGGCGATGTCGGCCAAGACCAGCGTCGCGCCGTACGACCCGATCACCTGCTCCAGCTCGGCCGGCTGGACCCCCAGGGTGCCGCGGTCCGCGAGCACCGTGTGCACCTTGAGGTCCGGGGCATGCTCGGCGAGCGCAGCAAGGTAGTCCGCAGGCCCGAAGCCAGTGGTCTCGTCGGCCTGCTCGGCGAGGTTCAGCACGAGTACGACGCGCGCGTCGGTCTGCGTCAGCGCCTCACGCAGTGCCGGCACCATCAGGTGAGGGACGACCGAGGTGAACCACGAGCCGGGACCCAACACGACCCAGTCCGCCTCGCGGATCGCGGCCACCGCCTCCGGACAGGCCTCCGGAGAGTCCGGCTCCAGCCGGACCGCGGCGATGACCCCGTCGGTGGTGGCCACCTCGACCTGGCCACGCACGGTGGTCAACGCCTGCGGATCCGTCGCGTCGAGGCCGCGCACGTCGGCGGCGATGTCGAGCGGGATGAGCGCCATGGGCAACACCCGTCCGGTCGCCCCCAGGAGCCGGCCGACCCAGTCGAGGGCACGGACGGGGTCGCCGAGCTGCTCCCACAGGCTCACGATCAGAAGGTTCCCCACCACGTGGCCGC
The DNA here is from genome assembly GCA_046597165.1 of Nocardioides sp. GTDB lineage: Bacteria > Actinomycetota > Actinomycetes > Propionibacteriales > Nocardioidaceae > Nocardioides. The sequence continues at coordinate 60,502 of JBKJLD010000056.1, read as the reverse complement.
GCATCTCGCCGTCCCCGGCAAAGCGGTGCTGCAGGACGTCGGACCAGGTCTGGCCCCACTCGTCGTCCCCGCACAGCGCCGCCAGGGCCATGCGCAGGTCTCCGGGCGGCAGGACTCCGAACTCTCCGCGCAGCCGGCCGGACGAGCCGCCGTTGTCGGCCACCGTGACGACCGCCGTCAGCTCGTCGACGACCAGGTCGTCCACGAGACGACGCAACGCCTTCAGGGAGGCGTGCAGCCCATGGCCACCGCCCAGGGCCACGACCGACTGTGCCCGGTCGGCCACCTCACTCACGCCCGAGGTCCCGATGGGTGGCCCGGGTGACGTGGCCGTGGGTGTTCAGCCGGCGGGTGATCTCCTCGGTCATCGCCACACTGCGGTGCTTTCCGCCCGTGCAGCCGATCGCGACGGTCATGAAGCGTTTGCCCTCGCGCAGGTAGCCGTCGGCCACCCCGGCCAGGAGCGGCACGTAGCCGTCCAGGAACGGCCCGGCACCCGGCTGGCTCATGACGTACGCCGACACCTCGGGGTCCTGTCCGGTGCGCAGTCGCAGCTCGGGAATCCAGTGCGGGTTGGGCAGGAACCGCATGTCGGCGACGAAGTCGGCGTCGACGGGGATGCCGTACTTGAAGCCGAAGCTCACCACGGTGACGTTGAGTCGGGTCGTGTCCGGGGTGCCGAAGTCCTCGGCGATCCGGTCGGTCAGCTGGTGCACGTTGAGGGAGGTGGTGTCCACCACGACGTCGGCGTCACTGCGCAGCTCGGCGAGAACCACTCGTTCGCGCTGGAGCCCGTCCAGCAGCCGGCCGCTGCCCTGGAGGGGGTGCGGGCGTCGCGCGGCCTCCTGTCGGCGCACCAGCACGTCGTCGGTCGCGTCGAGAAAGACGAGCGTCGTACGACGTCCGGTGGCGCCCTGGGCCAGGTTGGTCTGCAGTGACTGGAAGAACGACCCGGAGCGGACGTCGACCACCACGGCGATCGGCTGATCGGGGCCGAGACTCTCGTCGACCAGGTGGACCACGTCGCGCAGCAGGCTGGGCGGGAGGTTGTCGACGACGTAGAAGCCGAGGTCCTCGAGCTCCTTGGCGGCGGTGCTGCGGCCGGCGCCGGTCATGCCGGTGACGACGACGAGCTCACCTCGGTGACTGGTGGACATCAGGACTCCTCGATCTCGCCGGTCGCGGTGTTGATGCTGGTGATGGTGGGTCCAGTCTGGCCGCTGCGGGCGGTCTCGGCGACCGCATCCTTGATGGCGGTTGCGGTGCGGACTCCGATGCCGGGCACCAGGGCGAGCTCCTCGACGGTGGCGGTGCGCAGCTTCTTGAGCGACCCGAAGTGCTTCAGCAGGGTTTTGCGGCGTACCTCACCCAGGCCGGGAACGTCGTCGAGCACGCTCTCCACCATGGTCTTGGAGCGCCTGGAGCGGTGGTGGGTGATCGCGAACCGGTGCGCCTCGTCGCGGACCCGCTGCAACAGGTAGAGACCTTCCGACGAACGGGCCAGGATGACCGGGTCTGCCTGCTTCGGCAGCCAGACCTCCTCGAGGCGCTTGGCGAGGCCGCAGATGGCGATGTCGTCGATGCCGAGCTCATCGAGGGCCCGCTGCGCCGCCGCGACCTGCGGCGGTCCGCCGTCCACGACCACCAGGCCCGGGGCGTAGGCGAACTTGCGCGGTCGTCCGGTCTCCGGGTCGACCAACATGGGGCCGCCGTCGGTCACCACCTCCTCGCTGCGGGCCTGCTCGTCGAGCAGCCTGCGGAAGCGACGGGTGATCACCTGGTGCATGTGGGCGACGTCGTTCTGGCCGACCTGCCCGTCGCCCTCGCCCTTGATCACGAAGCGGCGGTACTCGCCCTTGCGGGGCAGCCCGTCCTCGAAGACCACCATCGAGGCGACCACCTCGGTCCCCTGGAGGTTGGAGATGTCGTAGCACTCGATCCGCAACGGCACCTCGTCGAGCTCGAGGGCCTGCTGGATCTCCTCGAGCGCCCGGTTGCGGGTCGTCAGGTCGCTGGCCCGCTTGGTCTTGTGCAGGACCAGCGCCTGGGCGGCGTTGCGGGCCACGGTCTCCTGCAGGGTGCGCTTGTCACCACGCTGCGGCACCCTGATCGCCACCTTGCTGCCGCGAAGGTCGCCGAGAAGCTGCTCGAGGGTGTCCGCGTCCGGCGGCAGGACCGGGACCAGGATCTCGCGGGGGATGGTGTCCCCCGCGGTGGTGTCGGTGCCGCCGTAGAGCTGGAGCAGGAACCCTTCGATCAGCTCCGGGGCATCGCCCTCGTCGACCCGGTCGGCGACCCAGCCGCGCTGACCCCGGATCCGGCCGTCGCGAACGTAGAAGATCTGGACGGCGACCTCGAGGGGGTCCTCCGCGATCGCGATGATGTCGGCGTCGGTCCCGTCGCCGAGCACCACCGCCTGCTTCTCAAGCGCCTTCTCCAGCGCCGCAAGATCGTCGCGCAGCCGGGCCGCCTTCTCGAAGTCCATCTCCTCGGACGCGGCGTACATCTCCTTGCGGATCCGCCGCACGAAGGCTGTGGTCTGCCCACCCATGAAGTCGCAGAAGTCGTCGACGATGGCGCGGTGCTCCTCGGCGCTGACCGTCCCGACGCAGGGCGCCGAACACTTGTCGATGTACCCCAGCAGGCAGGGCCGGCCGATCTGCGCGGACCGCTTGAAGACTCCGTTGCTGCACGAACGCATGGGGAAGACCCGCAACAGCTGGTCGACGGTCTCCCGGATCGCCCAGGCGTGGCTGTAGGGACCGAAGTAGCGGGTGCCCTTGCGCTTGGCCCCGCGCCCGACCATCACCCGCGGGAACTCGTCCCCGACCGTGACCGCCAGCCACGGGTAGGACTTGTCGTCGCGGTACTTGACGTTGAAGCGCGGGTCGAACTCCTTGATCCAGGAGTACTCCAGCTGGAGCGCCTCGACCTCGGTGTTGACCGTGGTCCACTCCACGCTGGCCGCCGTGGTGACCATCGTCGCCGTCCGCGGGTGCAGCCCCCCGATGTCGGCGAAGTACGACGAGAGCCGCGCGCGAAGGTTCTTCGCCTTGCCGACGTAGACGACCCGGCCCCGGGCGTCACGGAACCGGTAGACCCCTGGCTGGGTCGGGATCGAGCCCGGCTCGGGACGGTAGGACAGCGGGCCTCGAGCGGGGCGGGAGGCACGAGCGGGAGGCACGCCCCAACCCTACGGTCAGCCGGGGACGGTCGGGGACCGTCGGGGGCAACCCTCAGCCGATGGTGAGCTCGCCGCCCGAAACCGTCACGGTCACCTCGCTCAGCGGTCGGGTGGCCGGGCCGCTCGCAACCGAGCCGTCTTCGATCGAGAAGTGGCTGCCGTGACAGGGGCAGTTGATGGTGGTGGAGACATTGGCCACCAGGCAGCCCTGGTGGGTGCAGATCGCCGAGAAACCCTTGAACTGCCCGGCGCTCGGCTGGGTGACCACGACCTTCTGGTCCGGGTAGACGGTGCCGCCGCCCACGGGGACGTCCGCGGGAGATCCGAGGTTCGCGCCCGGGCTGACCGGTGCGTCGGTCGGTGCCCCGTCGGCGACGGACGACCCCCCGCCACAGGCGGCGAGCAACGGAAGCCCGATGCCCGCAGTAGCGGCGCCCGCCAGCGCCCGGCGCCGGCTGAGTCCCTCGGTCGTCACGATGAAGCTCCTTCGTCGACGGATTGCTTGGGGCCAACGGTAGCGACGCTTGCCCGACTCATCCGCGGGCCACCCTCTTGGCCGCCGCCGACTTCTTGACCGGAGCCGACTTCGCGGGCGCCTTCTTGGGCGTGGCGCGCCGGGCCGGCTGCCTTGCCTCACGTCCCTTGAGCAACGGCGCCAGGAACTGTCCGGTGTAGCTCTCCGGGTTGGCCGCCACGGCCTCAGGGGTGCCCTCGGCGATGACCAGGCCACCGCGCGAACCGCCCTCGGGCCCCATGTCGACCAGCCAGTCGGCGGTCTTGATCACGTCGAGGTTGTGCTCGATCACCAGCACCGAGTTGCCCTGGTCGACGAGGCGCCCCAGCACCAGGAGCAGCTTGCGGATGTCCTCGAAGTGCAGCCCGGTCGTCGGCTCGTCGAGGACGTAGACCGTGCGCCCGGTCGAGCGCTTCTGCAGCTCGGAGGAGAGCTTGACCCGTTGTGCCTCACCTCCGGACAGCGTCGTGGCCGGCTGGCCCAGCCGGACGTAGCCGAGGCCGACCTCGACCAGGGTCTTGAGGTGCCGGTTGATCGCCGGGACAGCCGCGAAGAAGTCGACGGCCTCCTCGATCGGCATGTCGAGGACCTCGGCGATCGTCTTGCCCTTGTAGTGGACCTCGAGGGTCTCGCGGTTGTAGCGCGCCCCGTGGCAGACCTCGCAGGGGACGTAGACGTCGGGCAGGAAGTTCATCTCGATCTTGATCGTTCCGTCACCCGAGCAGGCCTCGCAGCGGCCGCCCTTGACGTTGAAGGAGAACCGTCCCTGGAGGTAGCCCCGCATCTTGGCCTCGGGCGTGGCCGCGAAGAGCTTGCGGACGTGGTCGAAGACCCCGGTGTACGTCGCGGGGTTCGAGCGCGGCGTTCGGCCGATCGGCGACTGGTCGACGTGGATCACCTTGTCGACGTGCTCGAGCCCGGTGATCTTCTGGTGCCGGCCGGGAACCGCCCGGGCGTTGTAGATCTGCTTGGCCAGGGACGTGTAGAGGATGTCGTTGACCAGCGTGGACTTGCCGGAACCCGACACACCGGTCACGGCCACGAACAGCCCGAGCGGGAAGCTCACGTCGACGTCTCGCAGATTGTGTTCGTGGGCGCCGTGGACCGTGAGCTCGCGCCCCTTGGTCCGCGGACGGCGTACGTCGGGGACCGGGATCTCGCGGCGGCCGGAGAGGTACTGGCCCGTCAGCGAGTCGGGATGGGTGTACAGGTCGGCAACGCTGCCGCTGTGCACGACCTGGCCGCCGTGCTCGCCGGCGCCGGGCCCGATGTCGACGACCCAGTCGGCGGCACGGATGGTGTCCTCGTCGTGCTCGACGACGATCAACGTGTTCCCGAGGTCCTTGAGCCGGACCAGTGTCTCGATCAGCCGGTGGTTGTCCCTCTGGTGGAGCCCGATGGACGGCTCGTCGAGGACGTAGAGGACGCCGACGAGGCCGGCTCCGATCTGGGTCGCCAGGCGGATCCGCTGGGCCTCTCCCCCGCTCAGCGAGCCGGAGGGCCGGTCGAGCGAGAGGTAGTCGAGCCCGACGTCGAGCAGGAAGTTGAGCCGCTCCTGGATCTCCTTGAGCACCCGTTCCCCGATCTGACGCTCCCGCGAGGTCAGGTCCAGGGTGCGCAGGAACTCGGCGGACTCGTTGATGGGCATCGCGCAGACCTCGGCGATGTTCAGCCCGCCGGACTCGCGGGAACCCAGGGTCACGGCCATGGAGACCGGCTTGAGCCGGCTGCCCGCACACGTCGGGCAGGGCACCTCGCGCATGAAGCCCTCGAAGCGGTCCCGGCTGGTGTCGGTCTCTGCCTCGCGGTGGCGACGCTCGATGTAGGTGCGGACGCCCTCGAACTCGGCGTAGTAGGCCCGCTCGCGGCCGTAGCGGTTGCGGGTCACCACGTGGACCTTGGTCGAGTGCCCGTTGAGCAGGGACTGCTGGGCCTTGGCCGGGATCTTGCGCCAGGGCGTGTTCAGGTCGAAGTCGAGCTCCTCGCCCAGCGCGCCCATCAGCCGCAGGAAGTAGTCGGCGACGTGGGCCTGGCTCCACGGCTGGATGGCGCCCTCGCCGAGGGTCGCGTCCGGGTTCGGCACGACCAGCTCGGGGTCGACCTCCATCCGGGTGCCGAGGCCGTGGCAGGCCGGGCAGGCGCCGAACGGCGAGTTGAACGAGAACGAGCGCGGCTCGAGCTCGTCGGTGTCGATGGCGTGCTCGTTGGGGCAGGCCATCTTCTCGCTGAACCGCTGCTCGCGCTCCGGGTCCTTGGCCGGCAGGTCGACGAAGTCGAAGATGACCAGCCCGCCCGCGAGGTTGAGGGCGGTCTCGACCGAGTCCGTCAGCCGACGCTTCGAGGACGCCTTGACCGCCAGTCGGTCCACGACGACCTCGATCGTGTGCTTCTTCTGCTTGTCGAGCTTGGGTGGGTCGGCCAGCGGGTGCGTCTCCCCGTTCACCCTGGCCCGCGAGAAGCCCTGGGTCTGGAGCTGCTTGAAGAGCTCGACGTACTCGCCCTTGCGGCCCCGGATGACCGGCGCCAGCACCTGGAAGCGCCGGCCCTCCTCCAGCGACATGATCTTGTCGACGATCTGCTGGGGCGTCTGCCGCTCGATGGGGGCACCGCAGGTGGGGCAGTGCGGGCGGCCGGCGCGGGCATAGAGCAGCCGCAGGTAGTCGTAGACCTCGGTGATCGTGCCGACCGTGGAGCGCGGGTTCTTGGAGGTCGACTTCTGGTCGATGGAGACGGCCGGCGAGAGCCCCTCGATGAAGTCCACGTCGGGCTTGTCCATCTGCCCGAGGAACTGGCGGGCGTACGCCGAGAGCGACTCGACGTAGCGACGCTGGCCCTCGGCGAAGATCGTGTCGAAGGCGAGCGACGACTTGCCCGAGCCGGAGAGGCCGGTGAACACGATGAGCGAGTCGCGCGGCAGGTCGAGGGAGACGTCCTTCAGGTTGTGCTCCCGAGCCCCCCGGATGATGAGCTGATCAATCACTGAGAATCCTCGACGGTCGAGCGGCCACGGACAGGAACGGTGAACAGTGTCTTCGAACACGTGTTCGCCATCCTAGGCGACGGGACAAGCCTCCACGCCACCTCGATCACGATCTCATGGCCCACCGACAGTCCGCCCATCGACAACAGCAGCAACGACGCTCGCGCCCGGACACTGGCCGGACCGCGGACGACGGGTGAGGATGGCCACATGTCGAGCACCGAGCACCCCCCACCCGACCCGTCCTCCCTGAGGCACCCCCACGAGGCGACCCAGGGTTTGGTCCGCACCGTCGACGGCCTCGGCGACGACGCCTGGCGCGCCTCCAGCGGGTTGCCCGGGTGGACGCGTGCGCACGTGGTGGCCCACCTGGCGCTCAACGCGGAGGGTCTCACCGGGGTCCTCGCAGGGTTGGCGCGCGGCCAGGTGGTCGCGATGTACCCCTCCAACAAGCAGCGGGACCGGGCGATCGACGAACTGGCAGCCGGGGTGCCCTCGGAGCTGCGTGGGCGGTTGCTCGGCGCGGGGTCGGAGTTCGACGACGCCCTCTCCCGGGTGCCTCAGGACGCCTGGTCGACAACCGTGCCCCGGACCCCGGGTGGCACCACCTTCCCCGCTTGGGAGATCGCCGCGATGCGACGCCGCGAGATCGAGATCCACCACGCGGACCTCGACGCCGGCTACGACCCCGAGGACTGGCCCGCCGACTTCGTCAACGAGCTGCTGGACGTGGTCACGGTCGACCACACGCCGTCGGGTCCGTTCCAGATCACAGCGACGGACCTGGGCCACGTCTGGCTCGTGGGCGGGCGGGTGCCTGAGGAGGGCATCGCCATGGTGTCCGGGCTCGGCGCCGCGCTCGGCTGGTGGCTGACGGGCAGGGGCGACGGTGCCGGTGTCCACATCGCCACCGGCGCCCTGCCTAAGATCGGACCATGGCGACGTACACCGGCACAGTGACAGCGGGCGGCGACCCGGACGTGCGTGAGCTCGCGGGCCTGAGCATCACCAAGCTCGCGGTCGACGAACAGATGTCGAACAACTGTTACCTCCTGCGCTGCACCGACACCGGCGACCAGCTCCTCATCGACGCCGCCGCCGAGCCGGAGCGGCTGCTCGCACTCGTCGGCGCGGGCGGACTCACCACCGTGGTGACGACCCACCAGCACTGGGACCACCACCGGGCGCTCGCGGACGTCATCGCGGCCACGGGCGCCGAGGTGGTGGCCGGGGCTCCCGACGCCGGGGCGATCACTGAGCAGACGGGGGTCCCCGTCGCCCGCTCCGTCCGACAGGGCGACATCGTCGCCGTCGGTCTTCGCCGGCTGGAGGTCATCGCGCTGGCCGGTCACACGCCCGGTTCGGTTGCCCTGCTGTACGACGACCCCTCCGGCCACCCGCACCTGTTCACCGGTGACTCGCTCTTCCCGGGTGGCGTCGGCAACACCTTCGGCGACGAGGCGGCCTTTGCCCAGCTCATCGACGAGGTCGAGACCAAGCTGTTCCAGCGGCTGCCGGACGACACCTGGTTCTACCCCGGTCACGGAAACGACTCGACCCTGGGTGCTGAGCGCGCCGGCCTGCCGGAGTGGCGCAGCCGGGGCTGGTGAACGCCGAGCCCAATGAACGCTAGGGCTGGTTCATCCGCCCGAGCATCCGGTTGTAGGCCTCGAGCACCGCCTCGTCCTCGTCGACGTCGTCGTCCGTGCCGATCGCGCGCGGGTCGTCGTCCGCCTCGCCGACGTGCGTCTTCATCGTCTCCCGGCGGACGCCCTCCAGCCAACCGCCCAGCAGGTCGGTGCGCCCGGGGCGGGAGATCAGCGCGACCACCAGGCCGACCGCGAAGAGCATCATCAGGCCGTCGCCCAGGGCCCACATCAGGCCGCCACTGATGTTGATGTCGTGCACCGCCTCCGGGGTCCAGGACGGCCGGTCGCTCAGCATGCGCGGGAAGAGGTTCTGGTCGCTCTGCAGGAGCACGATGCCCACGACGGTGTCGGGAACCATCCCGATCACCAGCAAGAAGATCCGGAAGAGCTGCGGGGGCTGCCACCGGATCGGCTCACCGCCCAGCAACGGCAGCAGGAAGAGGTAGCCCGAGCCCAGGTAGAGCACCTGCTCGCCCGACGTGAGCCACGCATGGCTCATCATCTGGTCCATGAAGGACGTCAGGTGGGTCCCCACGATGACCGCGGCGTACGTCGCGAAGCCGATGAGCGGATGGGTCACGAAGGCGACGGGCGCACTCGTGAGGAACCCCTTCACCCGCGCCCGGCGCTCGGGCCGGGTGGCGGCAACGAGCACGGTCAGTGGATGACCCAGCACGAGCAGGGCCGGCACGACCATGATCAGCAGCAGGTGCTGGACCATGTGCATCCAGAAGACGAGCGAGGCGTAGACCTCGACCCCCGAGTTGAGGGTCAGCACCAGGATCGCCCACCCGGTCAGGAACGAGGCGACCCGCACCGGCGGGACCGCCCGATCGCCGTGGCGGCGGGCCAGGACCAGACCGCCGAGGTAGGCGAGCAGAACCACCAGGAGGACCAGATCCCACCCGGGCCGGAAGGCCCACTGGGTCAGCAGGGAGTGCCAGCCTAGCGGCGGCAACATCGAGTCCATCCCGGGCACGGTCGGCTCCTCGGGTCGTGGGTCACGGTGACGCACGCGGCGGGACAGCTCGTGCGTGCGCGACCAACGCTATCGGGGCAGCCTCAGGGCTCCGGTCTACGGGTCAGCTGGGGTGACCGCCGAGACCCGGCTCGACGATCTCAGGCAGAGACGGGAAGGCACGTAGCTCCTGGCGCTCCAGCCGCTTCGTGGACGGGGACGGCCAGAGCGGCGCGAGCGCCCCGACCTCCGGCGCGAGTCGGGCGAAGAGTTCGAGGGCGCGCCGGTCCGGGACCGTGCACCGGGCCAGGTGCCGCTCGAACGCGGGCGCTCCCATGCCGGCCCGGACGGCGAGCACGAGGAGCTCCACGCCGTAGCGGTCCGCCCAGGTCCACATGGACAGAGGGCGGTAGCCCAGCCGGAGAGCCCGGCGGGCGATGTCCCGGGCGTCCTCGGGGAGCAGGTGCCGCGCGAGGCGACGCTCCACGTCCAGCGAGTTCACCCGGTCCGGGTGCTCGAGGAGGTAGCGCCGACGCCGCGCAGCCGCGCCGTGGCCCCGGGCCACAGGGGCGGGCAACGGGTTCGTGCCGGCCGCAGCCCAGGCGAGGACTGCGGCAGAGACAGCGATCAGTCCGATCAGCATGCCTGAACAACTGGCGGTGGCGGGGGCCGGTTACGGCCACGTCAGCCGGGGACCGCACTGGTCTGGACCGAGGCAGCCCGGGCGGCTCAGTGGTAGGTGACCTTCACCGTGTCGGTCACCGGCACCGACTGGCAGCCCAGCCGGATCCCCTCGGCGAGGTCATCGGCGTCCAGCACGTCGTTGCGCAGCATCCGGACCTCGCCACCCAGCAGGCGGACCGCGCACGCCGAGCACTCGCCCTCGCGGCAGGAGTAGGGCGCCTTGATCCCCTTGGACTCGAGGTGCTCGAGCAGCTTGGTGCCCGGCGCCCAGTCGTCGAACGTGTAGTCCTGGCCGTCGAGCTCGACCTCGAGCTTGACCGGACCCAGCGGCCCGGCCACGTCGTCGACCAGGTCCTGCTCGTCGGTCTCGGCCGCAGCGATCTCGCTCTGCGCGGTCTCGACGTCGTGCAGGTCGCCGAAGGGGTTGCCGCCGAGGGAGATGAACTTCTCCTGGTGGCGCCGCTCGCGCGGGAACTCGAGCTCCTTGAGAGCGGCGATCGTCAGCTTCATGAACGGCGGCGGCCCACAGACGAACGCGTCGTACGACGAGTACGCCGAGGCGAAGACCTTCATCTGCTCCTGGCTGGGGAGACCCTGGACCGACTCGAGCCAGTGCACGACCACGAGCCGGTCGGGATGCTGGGCGGCGAGCTCCGCGAGGTCTGCGGCGAAGATCACGGAGCGCTCGTCCCGGTTCGCGTAGAACAGCACGATGCGGCCGGTCCCCTGGGCGAGCGCGGTGCGGGTGATCGAGAGCATCGGGGTGATCCCGCTGCCGCCCGCGAGCAGCAGCAGGTCGGCGCTCAGCGAGGCCGGGGTGAAGATCCCGCTGGGCGTCAGAACCCGCAGCGTGTCGCCCTCGCGCAGGTTGTCGCAGATCCAGTTCGACGCATAGCCGTCGACGGTCCGCTTCACCGTGATCGTCAGCGGCCCCCCGCCGACCGGGCTGCTCGACAGCGAGTAGCAGCGCGCCGCCAGACCGGTCAGGTCGCTCGGGACGGCCACGGTCAGGAACTGCCCGGGCCGGTAGCCGAAGTGGTCGGCCAGCTCGTCCGGCAGGTCGAACGTGATGGAGTGTGCGTCAGCGGTCTCCTCGACCACGTCGACCACCGTCAGCTCGAAAGAGTCAGTATCCATCGTCGGCTCCGATCGGGACGGCCCCGTCGCGCACGGCGGCCTCGATGCTCGCCACCAGGCGCGAACAGCCGGCGTACACCCGGCGTCCACCGGGCTGAGCGGACATTCTCGCGAACTCCTGACAGTCCTCGGTCGCCTGGTCCGTCCACTGGATGGAGGTGTGGTGCTCGCTGTTCTTCTTCACGCCCACCCGGGCCAGGCAGTCCAGACAGGCGACCTCCACCAGCCGGGCACGGGTGTAGAGCCGCTGGTCGGCCAGGGTCTCCGGGCTGGTGGGGACGAACGACGCCATCAGGACCGGGTCTCAGCCGGCTCCGCCGACTCCGCCGACTCCGTGGCCCGCTTGGCGAGGTTCTCGGTGACCTCGGCGTGCCAGAACTCGTTGGCCTTGGTGGTGTCGACCTCGAACTCGAACCGCTCGGTCATCTCGGGCGTCACCTCGGCCCGGTCGACGTAGAACTGCTCGTACCACCTGCGCAGCTGGTAGACCGGTCCGTCCTCCTCGCACAGGAGTGGGTTCTGCACCGGCGCCTTGTTCAGCCAGATGTGGACGTCCTGCAGGAAGCCGTCGCCGAACATCGAGGCGTACTTGTCGGCGATGTAGACGGCCGTCTTGTCGTCCAGCCCCTCGGGCTTGCGCACGCACAGGCCGTACTGCAGCTTGAAGGAGTTGTCAGACGTCGGGATGTGGCAGTTGATCAGCAGCACCTCGGTGAGGAAGCCCTTGTAGTCCACATTGATCCAGTTGATCATGTACGACGGCCCGTAGTAGGTCGCCTCCGACTTGAGGAGCAGTCCCTCGTCGCCGTAGCCGGCGCCCGCCATGTCGGGGCGTCCGGTCGACTCCATGAACTGGGTGGCCATGTGCCCCTCGAAGACGTTTCGGAACTTCGTGGGGAAGGCGAAGTGGATGTAGAAGAAGTGCGCCATGTCCACGACGTTGTCGATGATCTCGCGGCAGTGAGCACCGGGGACGTCCAGGACGTTCCAGGTCCAGTCGGTCCACGCATTGGTGCCGATCCCCTCGAGCTCGGGCGGCAGGAGGTCGTGGTCGGGCGCGCCCCCCTCGACGTCGTGCCAGATCAGCAGCTGCTGGTTGCGCACCACCGAGGGGTACGTCTGGGTCCTGGCCCGCAGGGGCACCCGGCGCGCATAGGGGATCGCCTTGCACTTGCCGTCGCCGCCCCAGCGCCAGTCGTGGAACGGGCAGGCGATCTCGTCGCCCTTGACCGTGCCCTGGGTCAGGTCGCCACCCATGTGGCGGCAGTAGCCGTCCAGGACATGCAGCTCGCCCTGGGTGTCGGACCAGACGACGAGCTTGCCTCCGAACGCCTCGATCGCGTGGGGCGTGCCGTCCTGGAACTCAGTCGCGAGCCCCAGGCAGTGCCACCCCCGCGCGAAGCGTTCGGGCGGGGTGCCCTTGTCGAGGGCGCGGACGGAGCCGGGGGTGTCGCTCATCGGGTGCCTCCCAGGAGACCTATGGACCAAAACAAGAACAGGTTATAGTTTTTGGCGTGGCGGTGCCAGCGCTGCCCACGATGACACCAGGGAGATCTTCATGCACGTGGCACTCACACCCGAGCAGCTCGCGCTCCGCGAGGAGCTGCGGGAGTACTTCGCCGCTCTGGCCACCCCCGAGGTGCGCGCCGGGCTGGCCGCCGCCACCGGCGAGTTCGGCGACGAGGGTGTCTACAAGCAGGTGATCCGCCAGCTCGGCGCCGACGGGTGGCTCGGGATCGGCTGGCCAAAGGAGTACGGCGGCCAGGCCCGCTCCATGGTCGAGCAGCTGATCTTCACCGACGCGGCCGCCGTGGCCGGCGTACCCGTGCCGTACCTGACGCTCAACACGGTCGGGCCGACGATCATGCGCTACGGCACCGAGGAGCAGAAGGAGTACTTCCTCCCTCGCATCCTCGCCGGGGACCTGCACTTCTCGATCGGCTACTCCGAACCCGAGTCCGGCACCGACCTCGCCTCGTTGAAGACCCGCGCCACCCGCGAGGGCGACGAGTGGGTGATCAACGGGCAGAAGATGTGGACCTCGCTCATCCAGTACGCCGACTGGATCTGGCTCGCCTGCCGCACCGACCCGGACCTGCCCCGCCACAAGGGCGTCTCGATGATCCTGGTGCCCGCCGACGCCCCCGGCTTCTCCTACACCCCGGTGCACACGGTCGCGGGCGTCAGCACCAGCGCGACGTACTACGAAGACGTGCGCGTGCCGGCGGCCAACCTGGTGGGTGAGCTGAACGGCGGCTGGTCGCTGATGACCAACCAGCTCAACCATGAGCGGGTCGCCCTCACCTCCTCGGCGCCGCTGGCCCACTCGATCGACCTGGTCCGGCACTGGGCCCAGGAGACCAAGAACCCGGACGGGCAGCGGGTGATCGACAGCGAATGGGTGCAGATCGCCCTGGGTCGCGCCCATGCCCGCACCGAGGCCCTGACCCTGATCAACTGGAAGCTGGCCGCCGACGCGGATGCCGGGGTCAGCCTCTCGCCCGCCGAGGCATCGGCCACCAAGGTCTACGGCTCGGAGCTTGCCACCGAGGTCTACCGCTCGCTGATGGAGATCGTCGGCCCGGACGCCGGGGTCACCGGCGACTCGGACGGTGCCGTGCTGGCCGGGCGCCTCGAGCGCTACTACCGCTCCGCCCTGGTGATGACCTTCGGCGGCGGCACCAACGAGATCCAGCGAGACATCATCGGCTACGTCGGCCTCGGCCTGCCCGCCACCAAGCGCTGACCAACCAGGACAAGGGACCGACATGGACTTCACCTTCACCCCCGAGCAGGACGAGGCGGCGGCACTCGCGGCGCGGATCCTGGCCGACCGCGCCACCAACGAGCGGATGACGGCGGTCGAGCGCGGCGGCGACCGCTTCGACCGAGACCTTTGGGCCGAGCTCGGCTCGGCCGGGCTGCTCTCGCTCGCGCTCCCCGAGGAGTACGACGGGGCGGGGCTCGGGCTGATCGAGCTCTGTCGGGTGCTGGTCGAGGTGGGACGCACAGTCGCGCCGGTGCCGCTGGCCGCGCACGGCCCGGCCGCACGGGTCCTGGCCGAGCTCGGCAGCGCCGAGCAGAAGTCAACCTGGCTGCCGCGTGCCGCCACCGGCGCGGCTGTCCTGACCGCGGCGGTCGCCGAGGAGCGCGCCTACTCCCCCGCCCGGCCGGCCACGGTGGCGGCTCGGGACGGCGACGGATTCCGGCTCACCGGCAGCAAGGCGATCGTCCCGGCCGGGACGGTGGCCGACATGTTCCTGGTGCCCGCCGAGACCCCTGACGGGGTGGCGGTCTTCCTGGTGCGGCCCGACGACGTCGGGGTCAGCGTCGTGGCCCAACGGTTCTCCGACGGGGATGCGGTCGCCCGGCTTGATCTGGTCGACGCCACACTCGCGGCGGACCGCATCCTCGGTGCGCCCGACGGCGCGGCGGACCGACGGTTGCGCAGCCTGTTGGTCCTGGCCGTCTGCGCCCAGCAGCTCGGCGTCACCGAGGGTGCGCTGAGCCTGACCGCGGCGTACGCCCGGACGCGCGAGCAGTTCGGCCGGCCCATCGGCACCTTCCAGGCCGTCTCCCAGCGCCTCGCGAACGGCTACATCGACGTCCTCGCCCAGCGGCTCACGCTCTGGCAGGCCGCCTGGCGGCTCGATGAGGGGCTGCCGGCCGAGGCCGAGCTCGCGACCGCCAAGCTCTGGGCCGCCGACGCCGGTCATGCGCTGGCGCACACGACCGTGCACGTCCACGGAGGCGTCGGCATCGACCTGGACGGCGAGGCGCACCGCTTCTTCACCACCGCCAAGCGGCTCGACTTCCTGCACGGTGGCAGCACCGAGCAGGCCCTCGCCGTGGGTCGGCACCTCGCCGCAGAGCCGGCCTGAGCGCCGTGGCCGAGACGGTTCAGCAGCTCCTGCGCGAGCGCGCCGCCGACGACGCCCCGGGGCTGAGGTACGACGACCGGGTCTGGACCTGGCGCGAGCACCTCGACGAGTCGGCCTGCGTGGCCTCGGCCCTGATCGGTGTCGCCGATCCGGCCCGGCCCCTGCACGTGGGAGTCCTGCTCGGGAACACCCCCGACATGTTGCGTGCCATGGCTGCCGCCGCACTGGGCGGCTACGTGCTCTGCGGGATCAACACGACCCGCAGGGGCCCGGCCCTGCTGGCCGACGTACGCCGGGCCGACTGCCAGATCCTGGTCACCGACGCCGAGCACCGTCACCTGCTCGACGACCTGGACCTCGGCGACATCCGGCTCCTCGACGTGTCGACCCCCGAGTGGACGACCCTCGTTGCGACGGCGCAGACCGACGTCGCCGGCCTGGAGCCACACCGCGAGGTCGACGCCATGGACACCTTCATGATGATCTTCACCTCGGGCACCAGCGGCGAGCCGAAGGCGGTCCAGGTCGCGCACCTGATGGTCCTCTTCGCCGGGCTGAACCTGGTCGAGAAGTGCGCCGTCACCGCGGCCGACGTCTGTTACCTCTCGATGCCGCTCTTCCACTCGAACGCGGTGCTCGCGGGGTGGAGCGTGGCGGCCGCGAGCGGTGCCTCGATGGCTCCGGCGCGGTTCAGCGCCGGGAACTTCCTGGCCGACGTCCGGCGCTATGGCGCGACCTACCTCAACTACGTCGGCAAGCCGTTGGCCTACGTCCTGGCCACGCCGGAGCGGCCCGACGACGCCGACAAC
Organism: Nocardioides sp.; assembly: GCA_046597165.1. Lineage (GTDB taxonomy): Bacteria > Actinomycetota > Actinomycetes > Propionibacteriales > Nocardioidaceae > Nocardioides. The sequence goes on along the minus strand of JBKJLD010000056.1, from coordinate 44,706 downwards.
CCGCTGCGCTTCGCGTTCGGCAACGAGGCGAGCGACCGCGACATCGAGGAGTTCGCTCGTCGCTTCGGCTGCAGCGTGCGCGACGGCTTCGGCTCGACCGAGAACGCCGTGATCGTCACGCGCGAGCCCGGCACTCCCCCGGGCTCGATCGGTCGTGGGATGGACGGCGTGGCCATCTACCACCCCGAGACGGTCACCGAGTGTGCGGCAGCGCTCTTCGACGAGCACGGAGCGCTCACCAACGCCGACGAGGCCACCGGCGAGCTGGTGAACACGCAGGGAGCGGGCTACTTCTCCGGCTACTACAAGGACGACGCCGCCAACAACGACCGGATGCGCCACGGGATGTACTGGTCGGGCGACCTGGCCTACCGCGACGCGGACGGCTGGATCTACCTGGCGGGTCGGACCGCTGACTGGATGCGGGTCGACGGCGAGAATCTCGCGGCCGCCCCCATCGAGCGAATCCTCCAGCGCCTGCCGGTGGTGAACCGGGTGGCGGTGTACGCCGTCCCGGACGAGAGCGTGGGCGACCAGGTGATGGCGGCGCTCGTCCTCCAGGACGACGCGAGCCTGACCCCGGCCGAGCTGGAGACGTTCCTCGCCGCCCAGGCGGACCTCTCCCCCAAGGCCTGGCCCCGCCACGTCCGGGTGGCCGACGACCTGCCCAGCACCGCCACCAACAAGGTGCTCAAACGCGAACTCGCTGCCCAGGGTGCCACCGCCGGCGACGGGGTCCTGTGGACGCGCGCTGCGCGGGGGACGGCGTACGCCTGAGACCGTGGACGGGAGCGGCGAACCAATCGCTGCTCCCAAGCATCGGACCCACCATGACGAGAACTCGCACCGTGGCCGCGCTGGCGGCCCTGCTCCTTCCCGGTCTCACGATGGTGGTCCTGTCGCGAACGGCTGCCACGGCACGGGCCGAGGCCCCCCGCTGCGCCGGACTGCGCGCCACGATCGTGGGCACGTCCGGTGCCGACACGATGACGGGCACCGCCGGGCGCGACGTGGTCGTGGCGCTGGGTGGCGCCGACCGAATCACGGACCTCGAGGGCCGCGACGTGGTCTGCGGTGGCCGCGGAGCCGACCTGATCGAGATCACAGCCGCCCACGCCCGGGTCTTCGGCGGGCCGGGCAACGACGGGATCATCGCCCGAGGGCGGCTGCTGATCCACGCAGGCCCGGGCGCCGACCGGATTCACCTGACCGGGCCCCGGCCCGTGCGAGTGTACGGCGACGGGGGTGCCGACGAGATTCAGGTGGATCGCCCGCTCACCTCGACAGGCCACGTCTACGACGGCGGCGCCGGGCGTGACTCCCTCGGCATCACGCTCGGCGACTACGGCCACGAGCCGGTCGATCTCCGCACCGACCTGGGCACGGGACGAGGCAGCTTCGACGGCGTCGCCTTCACGATCGACGACTTCCAGAGGGTGGCGCTGCACGGCACGGGAACGGGCGACCGCTGGTTCGCCCGTGGCACCGCCGCCGGTGAACGGTTCGAGGCAGGGTACGGGGTCGCCACCACGATCGAGGCCCGCGGGGGCGACGACTACCTGCGCAGCAACAACGGCGACGACCGGCTGGACGGCGGCGCCGGCTACGACACCGCCTACGCGGGGCACGGCCAGGACACCTGCATCTCCGCGGAGCGGACCCGGGCCTGCGAGAGCATCGTTCCCGGCTAGGAGACCGGGTCGAGGACGAAGATCCGCAGCTCACGGCCGGTGATCCGTTGCTGGTACTTGAGGTAGCCGCCGTAGACACCGGCCGAGTTCGCCAGGACCTCGGCTCGCTCGGCGCCCGAAGCCGGGCGAGCCACGACGTGGCGGGTGATCCGCTGGTGAGTCACGCTCGCCTGCGGGTCGGCCTCGAGGTTGAGAACCCAGGCCGGCGTGTTCGGCTGTCCGAAGTTGGTGCCGAGCAGCGCCAGGGTGTCGCCGATCGGGACCGAGATCAGGGGCGAGGTCCGGGCTCGGCCGGACTTACGCCCCGTGGAGGTCACCAGGAGCACGGGCAGTCCCGCGAGGAGTCGAGGAGCACTCGTCCGACCGCTGGTCACCTTGGTCACCACCGCGTCGATGTGGCGCAGTGTCTTGGCAAAGGTCCAGGCGCCGGGTCGCGTGGAGGCGAAAGCCTGAATCAGGCGCTGGAAGGGGTTGGGCTTGCGGTGGTGGTAGTTCAGGTCGGCGGCCAGTCCCATGCCGGGAAAGTTACGCCCCGGCGGGCGGGCTGTCCGCAGAACCGGACGAGGACCTGGTGCCGGGCGCGTTGAACGAACGTTCGTTCAACGCAACAGCTTGCCGACCCCGTTGGTGAGCCGGACGGCGTAGAAACCGGTGTTGCCGTCGGAGTACCAGACCGTGCGACGCGCGACGTCCCAGGCGGGCTCGGACATCGCGTAGCCCCCCTCGGCCGTCGGGTTCCCCGGCAGCACGCCCGTCAGCGGCTTGTTGAAGTAGCCCACCTCGACCGGCTTGGACAGGGTGCTGATGTCGAAGACCCGCAGCCCCGACACGATCATCGAACAGGCGACGAGCTTCGGGTGCCGGCGCGTGGGCACCGAGCAGTAGTGCCCGGCGTACCCCTGCACGAAGCTGGCAGCGCCGGGGTCGTTCTGCTGGTCGCCCTGGCGGGCCTGTGGCTGGTGGACGGCCAGCCGCAGGTCCGAGACGATCCGCGGCTTCGTCGGGTCGGTCACCTCGATGATCCTGGCCGCGCCCACCGGTGCGGTGGCCTGGGAGGAGCCGGCGTCGAGTGCATAGTTGGCGAACTCGTCGACCTCGAGCAGATAGCGGCGACCGTGCTTGATGAAGGGCTCGGAGACCTGCGGGATCGAGTGCTCGGGCCAGGTCAGGTCCGAGAGGATGTGCACCTGCGGGTTGGGCTGGCGCGCCTGGATCTCGCTGACGTCCAGGATCCGCAGCCCGCCGGTGGAGAAGCGGGCCCCGGTGTCGGGGTTGCCGATGTTGGCCGCGTAGAGGGTGTTGCCGTCCTTGGAGAGCCGCATGCCGTGGTAGTTCACTCCGGCCTGCTCGAAAACCGGGACCGGTGCCGTCGGGTCGGAGAGATCGAGCGCCACCAGCGTCTGCCCGCCGGTGCTCGAGGCGTAGAACGTCATCCCGTCAGAAGCCCAACCGCTCTCGTGCCCCAGGAGCGCGGTCGGCGTCGAGGACTGGAGCACCGGCTGACGACAATTGCTGTGCACGTCGTAGACGTCGAGGATGCCGGGCTCGGTCGCCGCGTTGCCGGAGACTGCGGCGATCAGGCCGCGTCGCTGGTTGAGCAGCAACGACTCGTGCGGCGTCAGCATCGCCGGGCTGGTGAGCATGGTCGTCTGCTGCGGGTGGGCCGGGTGGTCCATGTCGAGCACGACCACGCCGATACCGGAGCCGGCCGTGAACGGCACGTCCTTCGGGAACAGCAGCGTGGAGTCGTAGAAGGCACACGTGTGCCCCTGGGCGTCTGTGTAGCGCAGCACCTTGAAGCCGCCCGTCTGGCCCTGGTGGGCCACGAGCCTGGTGTTGCAGCGGTAACCCTTGGCGGCGCGACCGGAGTCGTAGTCCGACTGCGGCACCCGTCCCTGCACGCCGGTCTCCGGCGCGGCACCCGGCCCGCACGCCGCCTGGGGAGTGGGCGCGGGGAAGGACGAGCCGGTCGCCGACAGGACGCCGGAGAACACCAGACCGGTGCTGACCACGACCAGCGCGACCAGGGCGAGACCGAGGCGTCGCGCGGCCGGAGTACGACCGTGAGTGGTCAGCGCCGGGGTGGTCACTGGCGGATCTTGTCCAGCCGGCCCACGGCCTCCTCGAAGCCGGCGACCAGCTCGGCGACGACGTCGGCGACGGGACGGACCTCGTTCATCCGGCCGACGATCTGGCCGATCGGCATGGCGATGACGTCCGGGTCACCCGAGGCGTTGATCCGGTTGTGCGCCTCGGCCACCAGCAGGTTCTGCAGCGGCATCGGCAGCGGGGTCGGCGCTTCGGGCTCGGCCCAGGCCTCGGTCCACCTGGTCTTCAGGAGCCGGGCCGGCTTCCCGGTGTAGATCCGGGTCCGCACGGTGTCGGAGGAGGTGGCTCGGGTGAAGGCCTCGGTCCAGCCGGCGTTCGACTGGAGGTTCTGGTACTCCTCGGTGCCGAGCCAGATCGAGCCCGTCCACACGCCCTGCGCGCCGAGGGCGAGCGACGCCGCGATCTGGCGGCCGGAGCCGATCCCCCCCGCGCCGAGGACGGGCACGTCCGGACCGACGGCGTCGACGATGTCGGGCGTGAGCACCATGCTGGCGATCTCACCGGTGTGGCCGCCGGCCTCGTAGCCCTGGGCCACGATGATGTCGACACCGTTGGCGACGTGGCTCAGCGCGTGCTTGGCCGCGCCGGCGAGGGCCGCGACCTGGATGCCGTGCTCGTGGCACTTGTCGATGACGTCCTTGGGCGGGGAGCCCAGCGCGTTGGCAATCAGTACCGGGCGGTGCTTGAGCGCGATGTCCAGGTGCGAGCGGGCCACCGAGTGCAGCCAGCCGAGGACGCCGTCGCGACCCTCACCGTCGGGCAACGGGGGTACGCCGAGCTGCTGCAGCGTCCGCTCCACGAACGACAGGTGCTCCTGCGGGATCAGCGCCTTGAGGTCGACCTGGGTGCCCTCGGTCGGGATCTTCATCGGCATCACGATGTCGACGCCGTAGGGCTTGCCGTCGGTGTTCTCGTCGAGCCAGGTCAGCGACTTCTCGAGCTCCGCGGTGTCATTGAAGCGGACACACCCCAGCACCCCGAGCCCGCCGGCGCGCGAGACCGCGGCCGCGACGTGCTCGGACGGGGTGAAGGCGAAGATCGGGTACTCGATGCCGAACTGCTCGCAGAGGGGGGTGCGCATCATGCTCCAGCTGTCGTCGCGGTCGGGGTGGTCGTCGCGTTGCCGGCCAGGGCCATCTCCTTGGCCCGGGGGTACTGCGCCTTGCCCGTGGCATTGCGCGGAATCTCGGTCACGATCGTCAGGGCCCGGGGCAGCTTGTAGCCCGACAGCGTGGCCCGCAGGAAGTCGCGGAGCTCCTCGAGCTCGACCGTCGCGCCCTCCCGAGGCTGGACCACCGCAGCCACCGCCTGGCCGAACTTCTCATCCGGCAGGCCGACCACGAGCACGTCGTACACGCCCGGGTGGGCCTTGATCGCCATCTCGACCTCTTCGGGGTAGACCTTCTCCCCGCCGGTGTTGACGCAGTTGGACCCCCGTCCCAGCAGGGTCACCTTGTTGTCGGCCTCGATCCGGGCGAAGTCACCGGGGACGGAGTAGCGCTCGCCGTCGATCTGGAGGAACGTCTTCGCCGACTTGTCCGGGTCCTTGTAGTAGCCCACCGGAACATTGCCGCCCCGGCCGAGGCGACCGATTGCCCCGACGTTCGCAGCCAGGTCGAGGACGTGGTTGTCGTCGCCGATGACCACGCTGTTGGGGCCCAGGGCGACGATCGCGCCGTCTCCCTTGATGTTCTCCTTGTCCTGCAGCCCGGTTCCCTGGAACCCGGTCTCCGAGGCTCCGATCGAGTCGGTGAAGAAGCTGTTGGGGAACGCCGCCATCCAGCGCTCCTTGACCGAGCGGCTGAAGATCGCAGCGCTGCTGGAGATCGCGATCAGGTTCGGGCAGTCGTAGCCGCCCTTCTCCTCGAAGGTCTCGATCAGCGGTCGGGCCATCGCGTCGCCCGTCATGAAGATCAGCTGGACGCCCTCATGCTCGATGATCTCCCAGGTGCGCGCCGGATCGAACTTCGGCTCGAGGATCGTCAGGTGTCCGGCGAACAGGTGCATGAGCAGCCCCGCCTGCGCGCCACCGTGCATCAGCGGGCTCAGCGGGAAGGTCACCATCCGGCCGTCCTGGCTGGCTTGCGTGGACTGGTCGTACTCCTCCAGCGGGACTCCGCTCATGAAGTCGATGCCGCCGCCCAGCACCCGCCAGAAGTCCTCGTGGCGCCACATGACGCCCTTCGGGAAGCCGGTGGTGCCACCGGTGTAGATGATGTGCAGGTCATCAGGGCTGCGCTCGCCGAAGTCGCGCTCAGCGCTCTGTCCGGCCACCGCGTCGGCCCACAGCACCCCGCCGTACGACGAGACGTCGGTCTGGTCGTCGGGCTCGATCGCGTCCGGCAGCACGACCACGGTGGTCAGCCGCTCGTGCCTGGGCGCGCAGGCGGCCACCAGGGGTGCGTAGGGACGCTCGTGGATCAGGGCGACCAGGTCAGCGTTGTCGAACAGGTAGTTGAGCTCGCCCTCGACGTAGCGGTAGTTCACGTTGATCGAGACGGCCCGGATCTTCATCACGGCCAGGAGCGCGATCACGTGCTCGATGCTGTTCTTGGCGTAGAGCCCGACGTGGTCGCCGGGACTCACCCCCTGCGCGGCGAGGTAGTGCGCGAGCCGGTTCGCCTCGGCCTCCAGCTCGGCGTAGGTGATCACCCGGTCCCCCACCTTCAGGGCAGGGTTGTCGGGCGCGGCATCGACGGCGTGTTCGAAGAGATCTGCGATGTTCAGGGCCACGCGCCGAGACTAGAACACGTTCTTGTTTTTGGCTAGCATTGCTCCCATGACTGACGCCCCGCACTGCCTTGTCGAGCAGGTCGACCACACCCTCGTGGTCACCATGAACCGCCCCGAGGCGCGCAACGCCCTCACCGGCGAGATGCTCCAGATCATGAGTGACGCGTGGGACCGGGTGAACGAGGACGAGTCCATCCGGGTCTGCATCCTCACCGGTGCCGGCGGCTACTTCTGCGCCGGTGCTGACCTCAAGGCAATGTCGAAGCGACCGCCCACGGAGAGCTTCGAGTCCGGCGAGTTCGACCCCTCGGTGATCAAGTCCTTGCTGAAGGGCTTCCGGCTCACCAAGCCACTGATCGCCGCGGTCGAGGGACCCGCCATCGCCGGCGGCACCGAGATCCTGCAGGGCACCGACATCCGGGTGGCAGGCAAGTCGGCAAAGTTCGGCGTGTCCGAGGCCCGGTGGAGCCTCTACCCGATGGGCGGCTCCGCGGTCCGGTTGGTGCGGCAGATCCCCTACACGGTCGCCGCCGACCTGCTGCTGACCGGTCGGCACATCCTGGCCCCGGAGGCCAAGGAGATCGGCCTGATCGGTCACGTCGTCCCCGACGGCACCGCCCTGACGAAGGCCCACGAGATCGCCACGGCCATCGCCGCCAACGGGCCGGTCGCGGTGCAGGCGATCCTGAAGACGATGCGCGACTCCGAGGGACGCCACGAGGACGAGTGCTGGGCCGGCGACGCCCGGGTGGGTGCCGCGGTCTTCGCCTCCGCCGACGCCCAGGAGGGGCCGCGCGCGTTCGCGGAGCGTCGTACCCCCAACTTCACCGGCCGGTGAGCGCCGGACTCTAGACTTCCCGCCATGGACTCGGGACCGACCTTCCTCCTCTTCGGCGGCTTCTTCTGCTTCGTCGTGCTCGTCGGCGTCCTGGGCTACCTCTCGGCCAAGAAGCGCCGCGAGGCGTTCGCGGCGCTCGCTGTGCAACACGGCTGGAGCTACACCGAGCGCGACGACCGCTGGAACGACACCTTCACCGACTCACCGTTCGACCAGGGCCACAACCGCCAGTCCTCGAACATCCTGCGGGGTGAGTACGACGGGCGCGGGTTCGTGGCCTTCGACTTCGTCTACCACACGACCGAGACGAGCACGGACTCGAACGGCCACACCTCCTCGCGGGAGGAGAGCCACCCCTACGGCGTGGTCGCGCTCGACGTCGGGGCCACCTTCCCGGCACTCCAGGTGAGCCCCGAGGGGATGTTCTCGCGGCTGGTCGGTCGGCTGACGAACCGCGACATCGATCTGGAGTCCGAGGAGTTCAACCGGGCCTTCACCGTGACCTGCCCGGACCGCAAGTTCGCCTCCGACGTCCTGCACCCGCGGATGATGGAGTTCCTGCTCGGCCACCGGGACACCTCCTTCCGGTTCGACCGCACCTGGATCCTGTCGGTCGAGAGGGGTCGCACCGACATCGAGCAGGTCCTGCCCCGGCTCGCGCTCATCGACACGGTCGCCGACAACGTGCCGGAGTTCGTCTGGCGCGAGGTCCGGGGCGGGTAGGTTCTCGGCCCGTGAATCCTCTCGCCACCGTCTTCGCCGCCGTCGGGGCGTTCGTCCTCGTCCTGCTGCTCTCGCTCATGGTCATGTACAACCGCTTCGTCCGCCAGCGCGTCCTGATCGACGAGTCGTGGGGCCAGACCGACGTCGAGCTCACCCGGCGCCACGAGCTGATCCCCAACCTGGTCGCCACCGTGCAGGGCTACGCCGCCCACGAGCGCGAGGTGCTCGACTCCCTCACCCGAGCACGCGAGGTGGCCACCGCGCACACCGCCGACCAGCCGGCAGTGCGCGAGAAGTTCGAGGACGACCTCGGAGGCGCGGTCACCAGGGTGCTGGCCCGAGCCGAGGCGTACCCCGACCTCAAGGCCGCCGCCAACTTCCTCGAGCTCCAGGACGAGCTGACCAACACCGAGGACCGGATTGCCGCCGCGCGCCGGTTCTACAACGGCAATGTCCGCGCCTACAACACCCGGGTGCAGACCTTCCCGTCCAACCTCATCGCCGGCGCCTTCGGCTTCGTGCGCCGAGACTTCTTCGAGCTCAAGGACCCCGCAGCCCGACAGGCCCCGCCGATCTCCCTGGCCTGATCTTGCTGGCCCGAACTCGATGGCCCGAACTCGATGGCCTGATCAGACAGGGGTGATCGGGATCGAACGCCGCGGCTCGAAGACGAAGCCGGCCCCGGAGCTGAAGCGGGTGATCGCGACCGCGTCCGCCTCCCGCGCGGGCTCCGAACGTCGTACGACGTGGGCCGTCCAGGCGGTGGCGCTGCCCGTCACCTCGACATCCAGGTGCGGATCGACCGCCCGCACCACCGCCTGCAGCGAGGCCACGTCGTCCGGCCCGCAGAGCGCGATCCAGGCTCCGTCCTCGTGGGCGGGCGAGGCGCCCACGCTCAGCTGCTCACCGGCTCCTGTCGACACGGTGGCCACCACGTAGGCCGCCGGGTTGAGCAGCGGATGCAGGCTCAGCACCCGCAGGGCGCCCGCCTCGTCCCGGCGCAGGCCGAGCGCCCGGTGGATCCGCTCGGCGGCGATCCCGGCGACCCCGGTCAGCTGCTGGCAGCAGAGCTCCCGGGCGGCCGGACCCTCGAGACGCCGGTGCACCGCCCGGACGAAGCCGAGGTTCAGCAGGTGCATCTGGAGGCAGACCTCGTCGGCCATCCGCACCAGGGCGGAGTGTGAGAACGCCGAGAAGTCCAGGTCGGCGAGGAGCGGACCCGCGTAGTCGGCGAGGCCGTCGTCGCCGGCGTCGATCGGAGCCAGGGTGAGCATGCCGGCGCGCGTGGAGCGCAGCGCCGTGCAGTCGGACGACTCGACGACCGGCTCGTGGGCCTCGTCGATGGTCACCGTCCACGCGCAGTGCGGCGACCGGCCGGTCGGCACCCTCGGTGGCCGGTGGATCGGCCGCACCTGCGCGCGGGCGTTGGTCGCCACCGCGGTCGCGTCGAAGGTGGGGTCCTCGATGTCGTGACACATCGAGCGGACGAATTCCTCGCCCATCGGCTCGACGTCCATCAGGGCTCCGCAGTGGTCCAGATGGAACTCGCCGTGCCAGCGGTCGTGCACGGTGTAGCGGAAGTCCATGAACTGCGGCGGCGCACCGATGTCGAGCTGGAGTCCCTTGAAGATGGTCACCACGTCACCGGGCTCACCGGGCGGGGCGGCGTAGCCCAGGGCCCGCTGCATCCGCCCGGTGTAGACCGGGCTGGCCGCCATCCACTCCTCGATCGCGATCCGGGCCATCTCCTCGCGACCGAACGCCCCGATGCAGAACGCCATGCCGGAGCGGTCGATCAGCTGACCGGCCAGCAGCAGCTCCGGCAGCAGCACGGCCAGCTCGGCGCGCGACAGGTCGGCGTACCGGCTGGACGTGCCCGTGCCGCCGTCGGCCTCAGCCAACGGAGCGTTCACCGGTCCAGTACTGCGCGCGCAGCGCCTTCTTGTCAGGCTTGCCCAGACCGGTGAGCGGCAGCGCGTCGGCCACGATCACCTGCTTGGGCGACTGAACCGCGCCCTTGCGCTCCTTGACCGCCTGCTGGATCTCGCGGGTCATCGTGGCGATCGACTCCTCGTCCCGCGCCGCGCCCTCACGGAGTACGACGATCGCGGTCACCGCCTCGCCCCACTTCTCGTCGGGGGTGCCGATGACGCCGACCTGGGCGACCGCCGGGTGCTCGGCGACGACGTCCTCGACCTCGCGCGGGAAGACGTTGAAGCCGCCGGTGACGATCATGTCCTTGGTCCGGTCGACGATGAACCAGAAGCCGTCCTCGTCCTCGCGGGCCACGTCGCCGGTGTGCATCCAGCCGTCGCGGAACGTCTCGGCGGTCTCGTCCGGGAGGTTCCAGTAGCCGTCGGCCAGCAGCGGACCGGCCACGCAGATCTCGCCGGGCTCGCCGACCGGCACCGGCTGACCGTCCTCGCCGAGGAGGGCGGTGCGGATGAAGGCGGACGGGCGACCGCACGAGGCCAGCCGCTGGGCGTCGTGGTCGTCCTTGGCGAGGTAGGTGATCACCATCGGCGCCTCGGACTGGCCGTAGTACTGGGCGAAGATCGGCCCGAACCGGTCGATCGCCTCCTGCAGCCGCACCGGGTTGATCGCCGACGCGCCGTAGTAGACGGTCTCCAGCGACGACAGGTCGCGGGTGTGGGAGTCGGGGTGGTCCATCAGGGCGTAGAGCATCGACGGCACCAGCATGGTGGCGGTGATCCGCTTCTCCTCGATGGTCCGCAGCACCTCTGCGGGGTCGAAGCGCGAGAGCACGTGCAGCGTGCCGCCCTTGATCACGGTCGGCACGAAGAAGGCCGCGCCCGCATGGGAGAGCGGCGTGCACATGAGGAAGCTGGGGTGCTCCGGCCACTCCCACTCGGCGAGCTGGACCTGGGTCATCGTCGACATCGCCCGCGCGGTCCCGATGACGCCCTTGGGCTTGCCGGTGGTGCCGCCGGTGTAGGTGATCGACACGATGTGGTCCGGCGCGAGCAGCTTCGCGGTCAGTGGCACGGCGTCGAAGGTGGCCGCCGTGGCGACCAGGTCGGTGCCGACGTGGGCGAGCTCGTCAGGGACCGGCCCGATCGTGAGGACCTGGGTCAGGCCGGGGCACTTCTCGAGCAGCGCCAGCGCCCGCTCGGTGAAGTAGGGGTCGATGATCAGCGTCGTGATGCCAGCGTCGTTGATGACGTAGGCGTGGTCGTCGGCCGAGCCCAACGGGTGCAGCGAGGTGCGCCGGAACCCCTGCGTCTGGCCTGCGCCCAGGATGAAGAGGACCTCCGGCCGGTTGAGCGCCAGCAGCGCTCCGGCGGTGCCCGTGCCCGCGCCCAGGGCCTCGAAGGCCTGGATGTAGCGGCTCATCTGCTCGGCGACCTCGCCGCCGGTCAGGGTGGTCTCGCCCAGGTGCATCACCGGTCGGCGCCGGTGCCGCTTGAGGGCGGCCACCATCAGGTGGCCGTTGTGCGTGGCGGTGCGCAGCTCGTCCACGGGCGTGCTCATGCGAGCACCTCCGCGATCTGGCTGACCTCGGCCGCCGAACGACAGCTGAGCAGCAGCGTGGTCACTCCGGTCTCCTCCCACTGGGCGGCCCGCTCGCGGACCTCGCCCGCAGTTCCGATCATGTGCATGTCGTCGACCAGCTCGTCGGGGATGAGGGCGGTCGCCCGGTCCTTGTCGCCGTCCAGGTAGAGCTGCTGGACCTGACCGGCGAGCTCGGCGTACCCCATCCGCTCGAAGACCTGCTTGTGGAAGTTCTGGTCCTTGGCGCCCATGCCACCCATGTAGAGCGAGACGACGGGCTTCATCGCGTTGATCACGGCGGCCTTCTCCTCGGCACCCGAGGTGATCTGGACGTGGCAGGTCGCGGCGATCTCGAAGTCGGCGCGGGTGCGCCGGGCACCCGGACGGGCGAACCCCTCGTCGAGCCACGGCTGGTACATCGCGGCCGACTTCGGCGTGTAGAAGATCGGGATCCAGCCGTCGGCGATCTCGGCGGTCTGGGCGACGTTCTTGGGCCCCTCGGCGCCCAGCCAGATGGGGAGCTCGGCGCGCAGCGGGTGCACGATCGACTTGAGCGGCTTGCCGAGCCCGACGGCACCCTCGCCGACGTACGGAAGCGGGTAGTGCGGACCGTCGTTGGTGACCTTGTCCGCACGGGCCAGCACCTGGCGGATGATGTCCACGACCTCGCGGGTCCGGGCGAGCGGCTTGCTGAAGGGCTGGCCATACCAGCCCTCCACGACCTGCGGACCGCTCACGCCCATGCCCAGGACGACCCGGCCACCACTGAGGTGGTCGAGGGTCAGCGCGTGCATGGCGATCGATGTCGGGGTCCGTCCCGACATCTGGACGATCGAGGTGCCGAGGCGGACGCGGGAGGTCTCACGGCCCCACCAGGCCAGTGGGGTGAAGGCGTCGGAGCCCCAGGCCTCCGCGGTGAAGATCGCGTCGAAGCCGGCCTCCTCCGCCGCGGCGACGAGTTCCGCGGTCCCTGTCGGGGGCTGGGCGCCCCAGTAGCCGAGCTGCAGTCCAAGTTTCATGTCGACACCCTCCCAAAGCCTTGCCCGAAATACTAGAACGTGTTTCACTTTCTGACCATGTCGCGCACTCTGCAAGCACCCGTGACGGTGAGCTTCGACTACACCCGCTCGGTCGGCCCGGTTCTCGGCCGGTTCCTGACCGGGCTCCGGGACGGCCACCTCGTGGCCGCCCGTACGTCGGACGGCCGTGTCGTCATCCCGCCACCCGAGTTCGACCCGGTGACCCATCTGGAGACCGTCGACTTCGTGGAGGTCGCGCCCACGGGCACGGTCACCTCGTGGACGTGGGTGCCGGAGCCGGTCGCCGGACAGCCCTTCGACCGGCCCTTCGCGTTCGCGCTGGTGACCCTCGACGGCGCCGACGTCGGCCTGCTGCACGCGCTCGACGTGACTGCGGCGGACCAGGTCGAGACCGGGATGCGGGTCCGGGTGCGCTGGGCGGCCGAGCGCACCGGCGTGATCACCGACATCGCCTGCTTCGAACCGGACACCACCTCATCGGGCGAGTCGGCCGGGCAGCCGATCTCGGCGCCCGAACAGCAGGATCCGGTCAGCCAGATCATCACCCCCGTCTCGCTCGACTACCTCTACGCCGCGTCCCCCGAGGAGTCGGCGTTCTACCGCGGGCTGCTCGAGGGTCGGATCCTTGGCCAGCGCTGCCCCGTGTGCCACAAGGTCTACGTCCCGCCGCGCAGCGCCTGCCCGGTCGACGGGGTCGCGACCACCGACGAGGTCGAACTGGCCGACAAGGGCACGGTGACGACGTTCTGCATCGTCAACGTCCCCTTCCTCGGCCAGCGGATCACGCCGCCGTACGTCTCGGCGTACGTCCTGCTCGACGGGGCGGACATCGCCTTCCTCCACCTGATCCTCGACGTTCCCGCCGAGGAGGTCCGGATGGGCATGCGGGTCGAGGCGGTGTGGAAGCCGCGCGACGAGTGGGGCACGACCATCGAGAACATCAGCCACTTCCGTCCGACCGGCGAGCCCGACGCGGACTACGAGACCTACCGGAACCACCTGTGAGGGGCAACCTGTGAGAGACGTAGCGGTCGTGGGCTTCGCCCAGCGACAGATGAGCGAGTTCGACGGCTCCCCCACCTGCGTGGAGCTGCTGGTGCCGCTCTTCGCCGAGTGCTACGAGCAGACCGGGTTCACCCGCCACGACATCGGGTTCTGGTGCTCCGGATCGTCCGACTACCTGGCCGGGCGTTCCTTCTCGTTCGTCTCGGCGGTCGACGCGATCGGCGTGATTCCCCCGGTCAACGAGTCCCACGTCGAGATGGACGCCGCCTGGGCGCTCTACGAGGCGTGGATCAAGATCCAGACCGGCGAGATCGACACCGCCCTGGTCTACGGCTTCGGCAAGGCCTCGGCCGGGGTGCTGCGCCGCACCCTCGCGCTGCAGCTCGACCCCTACGCGATGACGCCGCTCTGGCCGGACACCGTGTCGCTGGCCGGGCTGCAGGCCCGCGCCGGCATCGACGCCGGCGCCTGGGACGAGCGCGCCATGGCCGAGGTCGTGCAGCGCTCCCTCACCGACGCGGAGGCCAACGAGTACGCCGTGCGCAAGGGCGGGTCGTCGGTCGACGAGCTGTTGGCGAGGCCGCTCTACGCCGATCCGTTGCGCAAGCACGACTGCGCCCCGGTCACCGACGGTGCCGCCGCCATCGTCCTGGCCGCTGGCGACCGGGCCCGCGCGGTCTCCGACCGCCCGGCGTGGATCACGGGTATTGCCCACTCGGTAGACCCGCAGGGCATGGGGACCCGTGACCTGACCCGGGCCCCGTCGGTCGCCGCGGCCGCGCGCGCCGCCGACCTGGGTGGCGTCGAGGTGGCCGAGCTCCACGCACCCTTCAGCCACCAGGAGCTCGTGGTGCGCCGTGAGCTCGGGCTGGCCGACGACGTGGCGATCAACCCGTCGGGCGGGCCGCTCAGCGGCAACCCGATGTTCACCGGCGGCCTGGTCCGGATCGGCGAGGCCGCCCGGAGGGTCTGGGACGGCAGCGCCAGGAAGGTGCTCGCTCACGCCACCAGCGGGCCGGCCCTGCAGCAGAACCTCGTGTGTGTCATGGAAGGCGGGAACTGATGGGCAAGCTGCCGGCCGCGGTCATCGGTGTGGGCCAGACCCATCACCGGGCCAAGCGGGAGGACGTCTCGATGGCGGGCCTGTGCCGCGAGGCGATGGACCGCGCCCTCGCGGACGCGAACCTGAGCCTCGACGACATCGACGCGATCGTGGTGGGCAAGGCCCCCGACCTCTTCGAGGGCGTGATGATGCCCGAGCTGTTCCTGGCCGAGGCGCTCGGCGCGGCGGGCAAGCCGCTGCTGCGCGTGCACACGGCCGGGTCGGTGGGCGGCTCGACCGCCATCGTGGCCGCGTCACTCGTCCAGTCGGGGGTCCACAAGCGGGTGCTGACCGTCGCGTTCGAGAAGCAGTCGGAGTCCAACGCGATGTGGGCGCTCTCCGTCCCCGTGCCGTTCAACATGCCGGTGCACGCCGGCGCCGGCGGCTACTTCGCCCCGCACGTGCGCTCCTACATTCGCCGCTCGGGGGCGCCGACCCACATTGGGGCGATCGTCGCGGCCAAGGACCGGCAGAACGCCCTGAAGAACCCCTACGCGCACCTGCACAACAAGGACACGACCGTCGAGTCGGTGATGGCCTCGCAGATGCTGTGGGACCCGATCCGCTACGACGAGACCTGCCCGTCCTCCGACGGCGCCTGCGCCCTCGTGATCGTCGACGAGGACGGCGCGAAGAGCTCACCGAACCCGGCGTGGATCCACGGCACGGTGATGCGCTCCGAGGCGACCTCCGCCGCGGAGCGCGACCAGGTGAACCCGCAGGCCGGCCGCGACGCCGCGGCGTACCTCTGGAAGCAGGCCGGCATCACCGACCCGCTCGCGGAGATCGACATGGCCGAGATCTACGTGCCGTTCTCGTGGTTCGAGCCGATGTGGCTCGAGAACCTGGGCTTCACCGAGGAGGGCAAGGGCTGGCAGCTCACCGAGTCGGGCGGCACGGCCATGAACGGCGTGCTGCCGGTCAACTGCTCGGGCGGGGTGCTGTCCTCGAACCCGATCGGCGCCTCGGGCATGCTCCGCTTCGCCGAGGCGGCGCTGCAGGTCCGCGGGCAGGCCGGCGAGCACCAGGTCGACGGCGCACGTCGGGCCTTGGGTCATGCCTACGGCGGTGGGTCGCAGTTCTTCGCGATGTGGGTCGTCGGGGCCGAGCCGCCCGGCAACTGAGCCGGGGCATATGAACGGTTGCGGTTGACGTAAGCCCATCGCGACGACCACAACCGCGCATATGACCGACTGGGGTCGCCTGGAACTGCCGGGAGCGACTGCAACCGGTCATATGCCCCGAAACGGGCCCTGTGGATGACGCGCACGGAGCTCCGGCTTTCGGGGCAGGCTCCATGTCGTGCGACGTTTCGATCCTCGACCCATCACCACCAGGCAGGCGCTCGCCTCGGGCATCAGCCCCGGGGTGCTGCGCGGTCCTGGCTTCCGCTCGCCCTTCCGTGGCACACATGTTCCATCGTCGGTGCCTGATTCAATGCTGGTGCGTGCCCGGGCCGCCCTGCTGCTCCATCCGCCCACGGCGTACCTGAGCCATCACACGTCGGCCGAGCTGCACGGGATTCCGGTACCACGCGTTTCCGACGTCCATCTCAGCGTCCCCCGCGCCCGGGACAGGCGGGAGCGACCCGGCCTCGTCGCTCATGTGTGCCAGGACGGGAGGGCGGACCAGCACTCGGGTCTGCCCATGTCGAGCGGTCCGCAACTCTTCCGCGAGCTCGCACAGCGAATCCCATTGGTCGATCGCGTGGTCGCCGGCGACCACATGGTGCGCCACGGGCTCGTTGACCTTTCCCAACTGGTCGCCTACCTGCTGGAGTCCTCCGAGGACGGCGTCGCACCCGCTCGGGCGGCGCTCCCATTCGTCCAACCCAAGGCCGATTCTGTCCAAGAGTCGATGGCGCGCATTCTCCTCGAACTCGCGGGATTCCCGACGCCCAAGGTCAATGAACCGGTCGTGGCGGACGGAGTGGTCCGGATCCCAGACCTGAGCTGGCCAGCGTGGCGTCTCATCGTCGAGTACGACGGGCGCCACCACCGCGAGGACCTCGCTCAGTGGCAGCGCGACATCCACAGGCGGGAATGGTTCGAGAGCAGGGGTTGGGTCGTGATCACACTGACCGCCCGCGACCTGTACCAAGACCCGGCGGGGACCCTCGAGCGCATCTACGCCGCCTGGCTACGCTGCGGTGGCGAGCCCTTCGAGCTGAGCCAGGAGTGGCGCCGGCACTTCCGAACTGCTCGCGCCGCCTGATTCATTCCGCCCCCGTGCCGAGGGCAGCATCATCGCCGCATATGCCCGATTCCTGCTGCGCCACGGCTCCCCAGGCGACACCAACGGTTCATATGCCCGGTTCGTGCCGCACCACAGCGCCTCGCGCGACCACAACCAGGCATATGCGCTGCTGTTGCTGCGCCCGCGGGTCGCGTGGGCCACACGACTTCAGGCGTACTTGACCTGCAGGTCCTTGATCCCGTTGATCCACCCCGACCGCAGCCTGCGCGGCTCGGCGAGCTTGGTGATGTCGGGCGCATGGTCGGCGAGGGCGTTGAACATGAGGCGCACCTCCTGGCGCGCCAGGTTGGCGCCGATGCAGTAGTGCGCCCCGTGGCCACCGAACGCCACGTGCGGGTTTGGGTCGCGGGTGATGTCGAAGGTGTAGGGGTCCGTGAAGACCTCGTCGTCGAAGTTGGCGCTCGCGTAGAAGAGCCCGACCCGCTGGCCCTTCTTCACGTCGACGTCGCCGACGGTCACGTCGTTGAGCGCGGTCCGCTGGAACGAGCTCACCGGGGTCGCCCACCGGATCACCTCGTCGACCATCGTGTCGGGCCGCTCACGCTTCCACAGCTCCCACTGCTCGGGGTGGTCGAGGAAGGCGTTCATCCCGTGCGTGATCGCGTTGCGGGTGGTCTCGTTGCCGGCGACGGTCAGGATGATGACGAAGTAGCCGAACTCGTCGTCGCTGAGCCCGGCGCCGTCCTTGTGGGCCTGGACCAGCTTGGTCACGATGTCGTCGCGCGGGTTGGCCTTGCGGTCGGCGGCGAGCGCCATCGAGTAGCCGAGGATCTCGGCAGCGGCGACGTCCGGGTCGGCCACCATGTCGGGGTCGTCGTAGCCCAGCATCGAGTTCGACCAGTCGAACAGCTTGCGCCGGTCCTCCTGGGGTACGCCGAGCAGGTCGGCGATCGCTTGCAGCGGCAGCTCGCTGGACACGTCCTCGACAAAGTTGCCGGTGCGCTTGGCGACCGCCTCCTGGACGATCGAGTGCGCCCGCTGCTCCATGATCTCGTCGAGCGCGCTGATCGCCCGGGGCGTGAAGCCGCGGGAGATGATCGCCCGGGTCGCCGTGTGGTCAGGCGCGTCCTGGTTGATCAGCATGACGCGCTGGAACTCGACCATCTCGCGCGTCATCCCCTCCTGGAAGCGGATGATCGCGCCGTTCTCGGCCGTGGAGAAGTCCTTGCTGTTCTTGGAGACGGCCGCGACGTCGGCGTGCTTGCTCACCGCGAAGTAGCCGGTGCCGCCCTCCATGCCGGACCGGGCGCCGGGCTCCTGCTCGACCCAGAAGACCGGAGCCTTCTGCCGCAGCGCGAGGAACTCGTCGTGCGGGATCGAGCGTTCGTTGACACCTGGGTCGGTGAAGTCGAAACCCTCGGGGACGATGCCGGCAACAGTCACTTGAATCTCCTAGAATCTGGAACACGTTCTAGTGAGGATGGTTACATACTCTCGGAATGTTGGGAAGGCTCGCGGGCCGAATCCCACCGACATTTTGCCCAGCCCTTGCCGCCGAACGAGAACGTGTTCTACTTTTGACTCATGGGTACCCCTGTCATCGTCGAAGCCGTCCGCACTCCCCTCGGCAAGCGGAAGGGCTGGCTGGCCGGTGTCCACCCGGCCGAGCTCCTCGGCTCCGTGCAGAAGGAGGTGCTCCGCCGCGCCGGTCTGGACCCTGACGAGGTCGAGCAGGTCATCGGCGGCTGTGTCACGCAGGCCGGTGAGCAGTCGAACGACATGGTCCGCCGCGCCTGGCTGCACGCGGGGCTCCCCCAGCACACCGGCGGCACCGCCATCGACGCCCAGTGCGGGTCGGGCCAGCAGTCCGCCCACCTCATCAACGACCTCATCCGCGCCGGCTCCATCGACGTGGGCGTCGCCTGCGGCGTGGAGTCGATGAGCCGGATCCCGCTCGGCGGCAACGTGCCGCCCGGTCTCGGCGACCCGCGCCCCGCCAGTTGGGACATCGACCTGCCTAACCAGTTCGAGGGCGCCGACCGGATCGCCCGCAACCGCGGTCTGAGCCGCGCCGACCTCGAGGCCTGGGGCCTCTCCTCCCAGCAGAAGGCCCGTGTCGCCGTGGACGAGGGACGCTTCAAGCGCGAGATCGCGGCGTACGACGCTCCGGTGCTCGACGCCGATGGGGTACCCACCGGCGAGACCCGACTGGTCGACACGGACCAGGGCCTGCGCGAGACGACCCTGGAGGGGCTGGCCGGGCTCAAGCCCGTCCTCGAGGGCGGCCTGCACACCGCCGGCACCTCGTCGCAGATCTCCGACGGCGCCTCTGCGGTGCTGATCATGGACGAGGACAAGGCACGCGCCCTCGGCCTGACCCCTCGCGCCCGGATCGTCAGCCACTGCCTGGTCGGCTCCGACCCGTACTACCACCTGGACGGTCCTGTGGACGCGACCGCGCGGATGCTCGCCCGGACCGGCATGGCGATCTCCGACTTCGACCTCTTCGAGGTCAACGAGGCCTTCGCCTCCGTCGTCCTGTCCTGGGCGCAGGTGCACGGCGTGGACCTGGACCGGGTCAACGTCAACGGGGGCGCGATCGCCCTCGGCCACCCGGTGGGCTCCACCGGGACTCGGCTGATCACCACCGCACTGCACGAGCTCGAGCGCCTGGACCGGTCCACGGCGCTGATCTCGATGTGTGCCGGCGGCGCCATGGCCACCGGGACCGTGATCGAGCGGATCTGAGCCGAGCCTGCGCGCCGCCTTGCTCGGCGACCGCTCACGAACCAGAGTGGGGGGCGGTCCAGCCGATCGAGGGAGACGCATGTCCGGCCAACGCCGCAAGCCCAGGTTCCGCACGCTCGCCGTGACGGGTCTGGCGAGCGCTGCCCTCATCGTCTCGGCGGAGGCGGGGCCGCTGAGTTCGTCGGCCGCGGGCGACCTGGCCTCCAGCGCCACCCAGAGCTCGCCAGCGGCCGCCGGTCAGTCGCTCGGGTACGTCGACGCACGCCGCGACCCCGGCAGCGCCACCCGAGCCGCGCAGCTGCGGACCTCGGGCCGGGCCTCGGACACCGCGGCTGCGACCGGCTTCCGGGCCTCCCTCCCGGCCAGCGCCCTGCTGGAGTACGACGGCGCGACCGGCACCGTCCGCATCCTCGAGAACCTCGACGGCTACCTGACCCCGCCCAGCTCGAATCCGGCCCGGAAGATCGCGTTGACCTACGT
The DNA here is from genome assembly GCA_046597165.1 of Nocardioides sp. Taxonomy (GTDB): domain Bacteria; phylum Actinomycetota; class Actinomycetes; order Propionibacteriales; family Nocardioidaceae; genus Nocardioides. The sequence goes on along the minus strand of JBKJLD010000056.1, from coordinate 24,528 downwards.
CACCCGCCACCACGCAGGTCTCGGTCTCACCGGGGCGGACCTCGACACGTTCCAGATGCGGCGCGACTACGTCGACATCACCGGCATCCACCACCTGTCCTGGGTCCAGAAGATCGACGGCATGCTGGTCTTCGGCGGCGGTCTCCAGGCGGCCGTCTCCCCCGAGGGCCGGCTGCTCACCGTCGGCGGCTCGCCCGTCTCGAGCCCGGCCGCCCCGGCCAAGTCCGCCAGCCCCAGGCTCGCCAGCCGTGCCTCGGCCATCACCGCCGCGCGCCGGGCGGCCGGTGAGCGCAGCACGACCCCCGGGCCGCGGGACGCGGCGCGCCGGGTCCTCTTCGTCACCGCGAACCGCAGCTACCCCGCCTGGCAGACGATCACGATGTCGGCGAGCGAGCCGGCGCTGTCGGTCTTCGACGCGACCAGCGCCCGGGTGCTCTACCACCGGTCGTTGGCCTCCGACGCCTCGCCGGAGAGCCCGGCCACGGGCATGGCCTACCCCTACTTCCCCGGGCATGTCCCCGGTGGCACCCAGCAGCCACTCAACTTCTCGCGCAACGGCTGGCTCAGGAAGAGCTCCACCCGGCTGTTCGGCAACAACGTTCACGCCTACTCCGACGTCAACGACGACGGCCTCGCGCAGTCCGGAGAAGAAGTCCCGCCGTCGTCCGGGAACGCCTGGGACTACCGGCTGAGCCCCTTCCACCTGGCCAAGGTGTCCTTTTGCGACAACCCCTACCCGTGCTCGTGGAACCCCAACAAGCCCTACTCATGGCGCAAGAACCGCAAGCAGAACGCCACCCAGGTCTTCGCCTTCGTCAACACCTGGCACGACCACCTGCTGGCCGCCCCGATCGGCTTCACCGAGGCGGCCGGCAACTTCCAGAACCTCAACCGGACCGGCAAGGGCAGGGCCGGCGACTACGTCGACGCCCAGACCGACGACGGCGCCAACACCTACCGTGGGCTGCCGGACGCCAACCACATCGACAACGCCAACATGAGCACCCCGCCCGACGGCCACGCGCCGACGATGCAGATGTACCTCCAGCACCAGCCCGGCACGTCGTACCCCGACGGCGACCCGTTCGCGCCGACGAACGTCGGCGACGAGGCGGACACGGTCTTCCACGAGTACACCCACGGACTCTCCAACCGGCTGGTCGTCGACGCCACGGGCAACTCCACCCTGGCCGGCGCCCAGGCGGGCTCCATGGGTGAGGGCTGGAGCGACTGGTACGCCATGGACTACCTGGTCGACCAGGGCCTGCAGAAGGACGACCCGGCCGCGGTCGAAGTGGTCCTCTTCCAGTACGACGGAGCCGGCGTCGCGCTGGACCGCACCGAGCCGATCGACTGTGCCGTCGGGTCGTCGTCCAGTCTCTGCAACGGCGCCGCCACCGGCCACACAGGTGGGTACACCTACGCCGACTACGCCCGGGTGGTGGGCTTCCCCGAGGTGCACTCCGACGGTGAGATCTGGGCCCAGACCCTGTGGAGCCTGCGCGACCGGGTCGGGTCCGAGGTCAGCAGGGCCCTGGTCACGCGGGCGATGGAGCTCACCCCAGGCTTCCCCTCGTTCCTCGACATGCGCAATGCGCTGCTGGTGGCGGACACCGCCGTCTTCGACGGGAAGTTCCACGCCAAGATCTGGAAGACCTTCGCCAGCCGTGGCATGGGCTTCTATGCCGGAGCACTGGGCAGCGACGACACCGAGCCGGGTGCCAGCTTCGCGCGACCACCCGCCGACGCGACCAGGGGCTCGCTCACCGGCGTGGTCCGCGACGACGCCACGCACGCCCCGGTGCCCGGCGTGCCGGTCACCCTCGCCTTCCAGGGCGGTGGCGGGATCGCCAACCCGACGGACGTCACCGGCCCGGACGGCTCCTACAACCTCGGCCCTGTCCCCGTCGGCCACTACCCGAAGCTGGTCGTCACCGCTCCCGGCTACGACCCCACCAGCGTCGAGGTGACGGTCGCGACCGGCAGCACCAGCACCGACATCGGTCTGCGCCGCGACTGGGCGGCGGCGAGCGGGGGCGCCACGGTCAGCGTCGACGGCACCGTACCGGACTTCACCGCCTACGGCTGCGGCCCGGACGCGGCCATCGACAGCTCGACCGACGTCGGCTGGATCACCACGGTCGGCCCCGACGAGAACCCGGTCAACGTGGTCGACCCCAAGTACCTCACCGTCGACCTCGGCCGCGCGGTCAACGTGACCCGCTTCGGCGTGGACCCCTCGGCCGCCTGCGGACTGGGGGGCAGCTCCTCCACCGGGGCCTACTCCATCGAGACCTCGCCGGACGCGAGCACCTGGACCGCGGCGGCGACGGGGACCTTCACCGCTGAGGACCGCGGCCGGGTCAACCCGGTCACGCCGACCGCCGGCACCTCGGCGGTTCGCTACGTGCGCTTCCACATCCTCGGCAACCAGACGCCGGACTTCGCCACGAACTGTCCGTACGGCGCCTACGACGGCTGCACCTACCTGGCCCTGAGCGAGCTCGAGGTCTACGGCAGCCCGACCCCCTGACCCTCAGGAGCCGTAGACCGGCTCGGGCTCGGGCGCCCGGCCCATGAGCGCGCGCAGGGCTGCGCCCACCTCGGACGCCGGCCACCGGTTGCCCCGGTCCTCGGCGGCCTCGTGGCGCCACCCCGTCTCGAGGGTGATCCGGCCGCCCTCGATCTCGATCACCCGGCCGGTCACGTCGCCGGCGTCCTCGGAGGCCAGCCAGGCCACCACGGGCGAGTTGTTCGCGGGGTCCATCGCGTCGAAGGCGGTCTCCCCGGCCGCGGCCATCATCTCCGGGAACGCCCCCTCGGTCATCCGGGTCCTGGCGACGGGTGCGATCGCGTTGACGGTCACGCCGTACCTCCCCAGCTCCTGGGCGGCCACCAGGGTCAGGCCGGCGATCCCGGCCTTGGCGGCGGAGTACGTCGCCTGCCCGACCGAGCCCTGGAGCCCAGCGCCGGAGGAGGTGTTGATGACCCGGGCGGCGCGGGTCCGGCCCGCCTTGGCCTCGTTGCGCCAGTAGGCGCCAGCGTGCCGCAGCGGCGCGAAGTGCCCCTTGAGGTGCACCCGGATGACCGAGTCCCACTCCTCCTCGGAGGTGTTGACGAGCATCCGGTCGCGCACGAAGCCGGCGTTGTTGACCAGGATGTCGAGGGCGCCGAACTCGTCGATCGCCTGCTGGACCATGGCGGCGGCCTGGGCGAAGTCGGCCACGTCGGCGCCGTTGGCAACGGCCCGGCCACCGGACGAGATGATCAGGTCGACCACCTCCTGGGCGGGCGTCTCCCCGGTCCCCTCGCCGGCCAGAGTGACCCCGAAGTCGTTGACGACGACGGCCGCGCCGTGGGAGGCGAGCTCGAGGGCGTGGGCCCGGCCGATGCCGCGGCCGGCGCCGGTGACGATCGCGACCCGGCCGGACAAGAGGGTGCTGGTGCTCACAGGTGACTCCTACTGGGAGGTGGCGGAGAGAAAGACGGGGGGCTCTCCCCCGCCGTGACAGGCGACGGCGGCACCCGAGACGTAGGACGCCAGGTCGGAGGCGAGAAAGGCGGCCACGTGTCCGATCTCGAGCGGGTCTGCCATCCGGCCCAACGGGATCGTCCGCTCGATCGCGGCGACTCCGTCGTCACCGCCGTAGTGGTCGCCGGTGTCCTCGGTGCGGCACAGTCCGACGTCGATGCTGTTCATCCGGACCCGCGGCGCCCACTCGACCGCCAGCGAGCGGGTGAGCGAGTCGAGACCCGCCTTGGCCGCGCCGTACGCCGCGGTGCCCGGCGAGGGCCGCAGTGCCGAGACCGATGAGATGTTGACGATCGCGCCACCCCGCTCCTGGCGCTGCATGACCGCGTTGGCCGCCTGGGCTACGGCGAGCGGTCCGAGCAGGTTGAGGCCGATGACCTTGTCGTGGAAGCGCGGCGAGGCGTCGGCCGCCAGGGCGTACGGCGAGCCGCCGGCGTTGTTGACCAGCACGTCGAGCCTGCCGTGCTCCGCGACGATGGCCTCGACCATCGCCCCGACGGCGTCGGGGTCCCGAACGTCGCAGACGAGGTGAGCCGTGCCAGCGTCGGGCCCAGCCGCGGTGCGCGAGCAGGTGACGACGTGGGCGCCGGTGGCCAGGAAGACGCGGGTGATCCCCGCGCCGATCCCGCGGCTGCCGCCGGTCACCAGGACCACCCGCCCGGTGAGGTCGATCGAGACCGCCATGACACTCCTCTCGTCGACGCCCGAACCAAGCAACTGTTAGGCTACCAAGCAAACATTAGGTTTGGACACCGACCCGCTCGGACAGACGACAAGGGCAGCCATGGCGATCACCTCTGAGCTCCGTGACGACGGCATCCGCGTCATCACCATGGAGCATCCCCCGGTCAACGCCCTGACGGTTCAGGGCTGGTTCGATGTGGCGGCCGCCCTGGACGAGGCGAGCGCCGATCACGGCACCCACGTGGTCGTGCTGCGGGCCGAGGGCTGCGGCTTCAACGCGGGCGTGGACATCAAGGAGATGCAGAACTCCAGCGGTTTCGATGCCCTGATCGGGGCCAACAAGGGGTGCTTCGCGGCCTTCAAGGCCGTCTACGAGTGCTCGGTCCCCGTCATCGCCGCTGTCAACGGCTTCTGCCTCGGCGGCGGGGTGGGGCTGGTCGGCAACGCCGACTGCGTCATTGCCAGCGACGACGCCTACTTCGGCGTCCCCGAGGTCAACCAGGGCGCCCTTGGCGCGGCCACTCACATGGCTCGACTGGTCCCCCAGCACCTGATGCGCACGCTGTACTTCACCGCCCGCACCATCACGGCCGCCGAGCTGGTCCAGCACGGGTCGGTGCTCGAGGTCGTCCCCCGCGACCAGCTCGACGAGGCCGCGCTCGCGGTCGCCGGCGAGATCGCGGCCAAGGACACCCGGGTGATCCGCGCCGCCAAGGAGGCCCTCAACGGCATCGACCCGATCGACGTGAACAAGAGCTACCGCTTCGAGCAGGGCTTCACGATGGAGCTGAACCTCTCCGGCGTGGCCGACGAGCTGCGCGACGCCTTCGCCGGCACCGACAAGTCCGCGGGCACGAAGTGACCACGGCACCTCGCGACAAGCAGATGAGCATCGACGAGGTCGTCGCCGAGCTGCGCGACGGCATGACCATCGGGATCGGCGGCTGGGGGCCGCGACGCAAGCCGATGGCGCTGGTCCGCGCCATCCTGCGCTCAGAGCTGACCGACCTCACCATCGTCTCGTGGGGCGGAGCCGACGTCGGACTGCTGCTGCGCGCCGGCAAGGTCCGCAAGCTGGTCTACGCCTTCGTCTCGCTCGACTCGATCCCCCTCGAACCCAACTTCCAGCGCGCCCGTCAGAACGGCACCATCCCCGAGGTCGTCGAGCTCGACGAAGGCATGTTCCAGACCGGGTTGCGCGCGGCGGCCCAGCGGCTGCCGTTCCTGCCCATGCGGGCCGGCCTCGGCTCGGACGTCCTGGTCAACAACCCGGAGATCCGCACCGTCACCAGCCCGTACGCCGGGCCCGACGGCGTGTCCGAGGAGCTCGTGGCCGTCCCCGCCCTGAGCCTGGACGTCGCCCTGGTCCACCTCAACCGTGCCGACAGGCACGGCAACGCGACCTATCTGGGTCCCGACCCCTACTTCGACGACCTCTTCGCGATGGCCGCCGAACGGACCTTCCTCTGCGTCGAGCAGATCGTCGACACCGCTGGCCTCACGGTGGACACCCCGGTCCAGCGGCTGCTGCTGAGCCGGATGATTGTGGACGGCGTCGTCGAGACACCGAACGGTGCCCACTTCACGACCTGCACCCCCGACTACGAGCGCGACGAGAAGTTCCAGAAGGCCTACGTCGCGGCCGCATCGGGCACCGACGAGGAGTGGGCTGCCTTCGAGCAGCGCTTCCTGTCCGGCGACGAGGCGACCTACCAGGCCGCGGTCGCGGCCTTCCACCAGGAGCAGTCATGAGTGAGGCCACCCGCGCGGAGGTCTGCGCCGCCGCGATCGCCGATGCGTTCAAGGACGACGGTGAGCTCTTCGCCAGCCCGATGGGCCTGCTCCCGATGCTGGGGGTCCGGCTCGCCAAGCTGTCCAGCAACCCCGACCTGGTCATCTCCGACGGCGAGTCCCTCTTCCTCGCCGGCGTGCCACCGCTCTTCGCCAAGGCCGACGTCGTGGAGGGGTGGATCCCGTTCCGCAAGGTCTTCGACGTCGTCGCCCACGGGCGTCGCCACGTGATGATGGGGGCCACCCAGGTGGACCGGCACGGCAACCAGAACATCTCAGCCATCGGCGACTTCGCCCAGCCGCAGCGCCAGCTCCTCGGCTCGCGTGGCGCCCCGGGCAACACGGTGAACAACCGCACCTCCTACTGGGTGCCCAAGCAGTCGGCCCGGGTCTTCGTCGAGAAGGTAGACATCGTCTCCGGCGTCGGACCGAAGAACGCCCGCCAGGCAGGCCCCGCCGCCACCCGGTTCAACGACATCCACCGGATCGTCACCAACCTCGGCGTCTTCGACGTCCGCGGTCCCGACGACACCCTGCGACTCCTCAGCGTGCACCCCGGTGTCACGGTCGACGACGTGCTCGCCGCGTCGGGCTGCGCGATCCACGTGCCCGGGGACGTGGCCACCACCCGAGAACCCACCAGCGAGGAGCTCGTCCTCATCCGTGAGGTGCTCGACCCGAAGGCACTGCGCAACCGGGAGGTCCCCACATGATCGACCAGCTGCTCCGCACCCCCCTGACCGAGCTGGTCGGGGTCCGACACCCCGTCGTGCAGACCGGCATGGGCTGGGTGGCCGGCCCCCGGCTGGTCAGCGGCACCGCGAACGCCGGAGGCCTCGGGATCCTGGCCAGCGCCACCATGACTTTCGAGGAGCTCGAGCACGCCATCCTCGAGGTCAAGTCCCGCACCAACGCCCCCTTCGGCGTCAACCTCCGCGCCGACGCCGCCGACGCCCCCGCGCGCTGCGACCTGCTCATCAAGCACGGCGTCCGGGTTGCCTCCTTCGCCCTCGCGCCCAAGCAGGAGCTGATCAAGAAGCTCAAGGACCACGGCATCGTCGTGATGCCCTCGGTCGGACTCCCCCGCCACGCCGAGAAGGTTGCGGCCTGGGGCGCCGACGCCGTGATGATCCAGGGCGGCGAGGGCGGCGGCCACACCGGTTCGGTACCCACCACCCTGCTGCTCCCCAGCGTCCTGGACGCCGTGGACATCCCCGTGGTCGCCGCAGGCGGCTTCTTCGACGGACGCGGCCTCGCCGCCGCCCTGTCCTACGGTGCCGCCGGCATCGGGATGGGGACCCGGTTCCTGCTGACCCGCGACAGCACGGTCCCCGACGCCGTCAAGGAGCTCTACCTCTCCCACGACGTCAACGGCACCGTCGTCACCACCAAGGTCGACGGCATGCCGCACCGGATGCTTCGCACCAAGCTCGTCGAGGAGATCGAGGAGACCAGCGTCCTCAAACGCCTCGGACCCACAATGCGCCGCACGCTCGAATTCAAGAAGATGAGCGGGATGAGCTGGGCGGGCCTGGCCCGCGACGGCCGGGCGATGAAGAAGACGCAGGGCCGCACGATGGCCCAGATGGCGCTCGCCGCCAACACGCCGATCATGCTCAAGGCCGGCCTCGTCGAGGGCGACACCGGCGCGGGCGTGCTCGCCTCCGGCCAGGTGGTCGGGGTGATCGACGACCTGCCCTCCTGCGAGGAGCTGATCGACCGGGTCGTCATGAGCGCGGCAGCCGAGCTGCGCCGCGCCGCGTCGTACGTCGTCTGACTTGGCATGACCCGGGCCCGGCAGTCCTCAGACGGTTCGCTGGAAGACCAGGGAGCGCCCGAGGACCCGGTAGCCCAGCGCCCGGTTCACGTCGATCATGTGGGCGTTCGACTCGGCGTTCCACGTGTCGACGGAGACCAGCTGGGGCTGGTCCTCGCGCAGCCAGCGCAGCATCTCGATCTTGAGCAGCAGGCCGAGCCGGTGTCCGCGGTGGGCCGCGCCGACTGACGTGTCGTGCTGCTCGCCGAGCTGCGGCCGCTCGAGGTCGACGGCGACCACGGTCTGCCCCGCCAGCTCGCCCGTGACGTGGTGGCGGGCGAACACGCGGTGCAGCCGGATCGCCCGCGCTGCGTGGGCGCGCTCGTAGGATCGGATCCGTTCGGGGGTGAAGACCTCGTCCTCGATCTCCAGGTCGTCCAGAGGCGCGTCGTTGATCGCGGAGACCATGACGGCGAAGGCCGCCAGCTCGTCCTCGGGGACGTCGCCCGGGAGCCGGACCAGGTTGTACGCCGCGGCGTGCGAGCGGGCCTCGGCGTAGCGGGCGTCGAGCTCGTCCCAGTCCAGCTCGGCCACCAGTTGGCGACGGTTGATCGTGATCGACTTCTGGGCGAAACCCTGCCGGTGGGCGAAGACCCGGGTCGCGTCCCCCTCCCACCCGTCCATCCCGAGCGACGTTCGGCCGACCTGGCCTGCCCGCTCGGACAGGAGCGCGATCAGCGCGCTGCCGTGGCCGCGTCGCCGGTGGTCCGGGTGGATCTCGATCCCCAGCCACGCCAGGTCCCGGTTGTCGCGCTCCGAGGTGTGGAGCTCGCCCATTCCCACGGTCCGGCCGCCGGCCTGCGCCAGGAAGGCGACGGGCGGCTCACCGTCCCAGTGGTGGCGCAGCAGACCGGCACACTCGTGCTCGGTGAGCGGATGGACCCAGGGTGCGTCGTGACGTCGCACGGCGTTGGCCACGGCGACGAACCGGGCCACGGCGTCGGCGTCGTCGGGCCGGACCTGCGTGATCTCCACACCGTGAGCATCCTGGTCACCGGTGCCCGGCGCCACCCCATTTCCCCGTGGATTCCACCCGACGAACCGCCGGTCCGGCCCTACGCTTCGTGCGTGGACAACCTGGGACGCCGGACCTTGCTGTTGATGATCCCGCTGAATCTGCTGCTGATCGTCTGGGTGTGGATCGGGCGCATCGTCTTCGGGGTCGGAGGCTGGTTCTTCCTGATCTTCCTGATGTCAGTGGTTCCGGTCCTGCTGGTGGCGCTGCTGGTCACCACGATCCTGGCCTTCACCCGGGCCGGTCGACCGCGCAGCCTGACCCGACCCCAGGCCCTCGCCCAGATCGTCGTCTGGGCGGGCCTCCTGGGCACCGGCGCCTTCACCCCGGACTTCGGCGACACCGACGACAGCGAGATCTCGCTGCTCACCCAGCTCTTCGGCCGGACCCGCGACATGTTGGACCTGAGCTACACGATCGCCCTCGTCTGCGCGGGGATCACCGTGGTGGCCTACGTCGTGCTGCTCGTGGCTCTGGTGGCCGGGCGCCGCGACGACGTGCCGGTCCCCGTCGACGTGGCGTGAGAAGAGCGGCCGTCACCTCGAGGTGACGGCCGCTCCACGCCCGGGCTCGGCCCGGACTCAACCAACGATCAGCTGAGGTTCAGCGCCGTGTCGTCCACCACGAAGCTGGTCTGGAGCGAGGCATCCTCGACTCCGGAGAAGCTCAGGGTGAAGGTGCTGCCCGCCAGCGACGAGACGTCGAACGACTTCAGGGCGTAGCCCGTGGCCTTGTTCAAGTTCGAGTACGTCGCGAGCGTGGTCGAGCCGGCCTTGACGGTCAGCTTGTCGTACGCCGTGCTGGTGGTCGTCTCGGCCGTGTCGATGTGGAGGTAGAACGAGAACGTCCCCCTGCACCCGGCCGGGATGGTAACCGACTGGGTCAGCGTGTCGGTGTGCGTCGACCCGTACCCGTTCATCCACGCCTTCCAGGAACCGCTGCGCGCGGGCTGGCCGGCGGAGCTGTCCACGATGCCGGCGGACGCCGTCCACGGCGTGGCCGTGCCGGTCTCAAAGCCCGGGTTCCCGATGACCTGGCCCGAGCAGCCGCCACCGGAGGTGCCGATGGTGAAGGTGAAGGTCGTGGAGCCCGTGACCGCGGCTGCGTCCTTGGCGGTGACAGTCACGGAGTAGGTCCCGGCCGTGGTCGGGGTGCCCGACACCGTGCCGGTCGAGGAGCCGATGGTGACGCCGGCCGGTAGGCCGGTGGCCGTCCACGTGTAGGGCGAGGTGCCGCCAGAGGCGCTCATCGTGAAGGACGAGATCGCGGTGCCCACCGTGCCCGACTTGTTGCCGGGGTTGGTCACCGAGACCGCGCCGCTGCTCACGGTGCAGGTCGGGTCACCGGTCTGCGCCGGAACCGAGACGGCGTTCCAGGCGGCCTTGACCGCGTTGAACTCCGTGCAGGTGCTGGTGCCGTAGAGGTTCTTCGCGGCGGTCAGCGTCCAGGTGCGGTACTTCAGGTAGGACGACGTCGACGTCTTCATCAACATCGCGTTGTACATGATCTTCATGGCCTTCTGGACGCCGATGCCGGTGCTCGAGGTGCTGTTGCACGTCGGACTGGTCGGCTGACCGTCAGTGGGGCTGGTGCCCTCGGCGAGGAGGTAGAACCAGTGGTTCCCGGGACCGGCAGCGGCGTGGACCTCTGCGGTCGGGATCGTGGAGTCGTAGCAGTTCTTGTCCCCCGCGAGCGACGGGTTGTACATGTAGCGGATCGGGCCGTTGCCGACCAGGTTGATCTGCTCGCCGACGGTGAAGTCGGGACGGTCGGTGGCGTTGTTGGCGTACCACTCGGTGGCCGCGCCGAAGGTGTCGGCCACGAACTCCTGGGTGCCGTTGCCGGAGATGCCGCCCGGGGTGTGGTCGTCGACACCGTGGCCCATCTCGTGGGCGACCACGTCGATCGAGCCGATCCACTTGCCACCGGTCTGGGTGTGACCGATCTGGACCTGGGTGCCGTCGTAGTAGGCGTTGACATCGGCCAGGCCGACGCGGATCGGGACCCAACCTCCCGAGCCGTCCATGCCGCTACGGCCGAGCCAGCCGGAGAGCATCTGGCGCTCCTGCTCGGCAGCGTAGAACGAGTCGGCGCAGCCGGTCTCGCGGTTCGTGGCGTCGGAGTTGCCCCACAGGTCGTCCGAGCCGGAGAACGTCACGTTCGTGGCTGCGTCCTGGCAGACGAGCGTGGCGGCGTTGGTGTCCTTCATGGAGTACGTCGAGCCCGACAGCGTGGTCGGGATCGTGACGGTTCCGGCCCAGGCGGTGTTGCCGGTGCCCTCCGCGACGTGCTCGCGGGTGCTCAGGACGTGTCCGTTACGGGCGTCCACGAAGACCGAGAGACGGGAGGCCGCACCGTGGCGGGTGCCGCTGACCAGGGTCTCCCAGGCCAGCCGGGAGGCCTGTCGCTGGAGCACCACCAGGTGGGTGCTCTCGATGTGGGCACCGTCGACGAGGCGAGCCGAGGTCGCTCGGGCCGTGCTGCGGGCGACGGCGGGAGACACAGAGGCCAGCTTGGTCGGCCGCGACTGCGCGACCGTGGTGCCCAGGACGTGGCCCTCGGAGTCGGTGGAGACGACGAAGTCGCCGCCCACGACCGGCACCCCGCGGTAGGTGCGCTCGTAGGGGACGTACTGGAGGCCGGCCGAGGAAGCTACGGGCTTGGCGAGGAACCGGTCGTGCGGGCTCACCTGAAGGACAGGAGCGGAGCTGCGCACCAGGTGCCGGGCGGCGGTGGCCGCCTTGGCCCGGGCGTCGTGGCCGCTCCGCTGTGCTGAGCTGTTGACTGTGACGGCATCGGCGCCGGTAGGCACCGAGACGATCGCCACCGCCGAGATGAGGGCTGCGGTGAAGCCCCCAGCGACGAGTCTTTTCACGCGTACTCCTTCGGACGGGCTCCATGGAGCCTCTGTGAATTCAGGATTGGGTCCTGCCGGAGACGGGGGTTCCCGGAACATGACCCGCGCGAACTGTGTCGTTGCGGAGAGTTTGCGGTCAACGGGTTCGAATTGCAGCCTCATGCAATGCGAAGACTCGCAACTTTGAACCGGGGCTCAGGAGCTCAGCGCAGCCCGTCGAGGGCTCCGCTGTCCTGGAGCTGTTGCCAGAACTTGACCCGAACGAGACTCACGATCTCCTCGGTCAGGTGGTTGGGATTGCGCCAGACGACGCGTCCGTTGATCAGGGGCGAGCACAGCGGAGCGCCGGGACAGATCAGCGGGTTGAGATCGAGGGTGGTCACGTCGTCGCGAGCCACCGCGAGGGAGTCGAAAAAGCTGTCCACGATGGGCCGGTTGCTCGGAGGCACCACCGCACAGTCGCCAAGCACCTTGGCCCGCGCGAGGCAGTCCAGCGGGTCCCAACCGCTCTCGCTCCACCCGTCGGTCCCCATCACCGAGTGCAGGATCGCGGTGTGGGCACCGGTGGCGGCGATCCGGTTGACGGTGCGCTGAGTGGTCCGTTGCAGCAGTTGGTCGAGCGGCAGGTCCAGCCCCTCGTCGTCGGCCAGGTAACCCTCCCAGGCCGCGCCGGTGCGGGCGTACGACGCCAGCACGACCAGGTCGGGGTGCATCTGCGGCAGGGTCTTGTCGTAGAAACCGTCGCGAGCCTCGTGGCACTGGGCCTGGTTGGCCTCGTCGGCACCGATGTTGATCAGCCCGGCCTGCCAGGGGCACGACGACACGATGTCGACGTAGAGCTTGTAGCCACGCTGCTCGGCCTCGGCCAGAAAGGCGGGCTCGATCATCCGCGCGTGGCTGTCGCCCACCAGCACGATGGTCGGTCCGTTCCCGTCCTGGACCAGGCAGTCCTGCACGGAATCCGGCTGGCACCAGGTGTCGTCGGGCCCCCGGTCCAGGGCGATCGCTGCGTAGTCCAGCCCTTGCGGAACTGGGCGTTTGAGTTGTACAGCCCGCTCGCCCCACACCTCGGAGCCGTGCGGACCGCCGCCGCCGACGCCGGCGGCCACGGCTGGGGCCCGGGAGCTGGTCAGGATCGGTGCGACGACGAGTCCCGCCAGGAGGAGCCCGATCGCGAAACCGCTGACCGCGACCGGCCAGCGCAACGGGGAGGCGATGACCAGTCGGCGGACCGGGAGCTCCAGGATCTCGGCCGACAGCGCCGCCAGGCCTGTGGCCAGGGTTCCTGCCACGGCGAAGAGGACCAGCGGCCGGACCTCGAGGAACATGGCGGTCACCAGCAGCACCGGCCAGTGCCACAGATACGTGCCGTAGGAGATCTTCCCCAGGTAGACCGGGATCCGCAGCGCCAGCAGCCGGGAGGTCCACGATGACCGGGCCTGCCAGACCCCGCCGATCACGGCGAGGGAGGCCACCGTTGCGAGCAGCCCTCGGACCGAGGTGGAGACGGGGACCAACGAGGTCGCCAGCACGACCACCGAGACCAGTCCCACGCCGCCGACGAAGCCGGGTCGCAGTCGCCGGCGCAGGCCCGGGCTGCCCTCGGAGAGCCACATGGCGAGCGCCGCGCCCGCGAGGATCTGGTAGAGCTTGGCGTCCGTGCCGTAGTAGGCGCGAGTGGGGTCGGCCCCCGCCCAGTAGACCTGCGCGGCCACCGAGGCGGCCGCGAGGACGAGGATGACCAGCAGGCGGCGGGCGGGCCTGACCTTGAGCTTGAGCAGCCCGATCAGCAGCAGCGGGTAACCGACGTAGAACTGCTCCTCGATGGAGAGCGACCAGAAGTGCAGGAAAGGGCTCTTGTCGGTGCCGGTGGCGAAGTAGTCGCTCGCCTCGGAGATGAAGTTCCAGTTGGCGAGGTAGACCAGCGCCGACTGGGCGTCGCGGACGATGGTGAGCCGCTCGGGCAGCGAGTCCACGAGCCCGTAGACCAGGCAGGTCGCCACGACGACCACGACCGCGGCCGGGACCAGACGACGCACGCGACGGGAGTAGAAGGCACCGACGCCGAAGGTCCCGGTGCGGGCGATCTCGCCCAGGATGACCTGGGTGACCAGGAACCCGGACAGCACGAAGAAGAGGTCCACACCGACGAAGCCGCCCGAGAGCCACTGCATGCCGGTGTGGAAGAGGATCACCGAGTAGACCGCGATCGACCGCAGGCCGTCGAGCTCCGGACGGTAGGTCGTCGCAGAACCCGATTTCGTCGTGGCCATGCGGCGGGTCCTCCCGGTGTCAGAGTCTTTCGATGATGGTCACGTTGGCCTGGCCCCCGCCCTCGCACATGGTCTGCAGCCCGAAGCGACCTCCCGAGCGCTCGAGCTCGCCCAGCAGCGTGGTCATCAGGCGGGCGCCCGTCGCGCCGATGGGGTGACCGAGGGCGATGCCGCCGCCGTTCACGTTTATCTTCTCGTGCGGAGCGTCCAACTCCCTCATCCATGCCAGTACGACGCTAGCAAACGCCTCGTTGCACTCGAACAGGTCGATCTCGTCGATCGAGAGGCCGCTCCTCGCCAGGGCGTGCTTCGTGGCCGCGATCGGGCCGGTGAGCATCCACACCGGGTCGTCGCCGCGGACACTCAGGTGGTGGATGCGTGCGCGAGGCGTGAGCCCGTGCTCACGGACCGCGCGGGCCGAGGCGATCAGCATGGCGCTCGAGGCGTCGCAGATCTGCGAGGCGACGGCAGCCGTGACCCGGCCGCCCTCCGCGAGGGGCTGCAGCGCGGCCATCTTCTCCAGCGAGGTGTCGCGCGGACACTGGTCGGTGTCGACCACGCTGCCGTCCGGGAGCATGATCGGCTCGATCTCCCCGGAGAAGCGGCCCTCGGCGATCGCGGTGCGTGCGCGCTGGTGCGAGGCGAGGGCGAACTCCTCCATCTGGAGGCGCGTGATCCCCCACTTCTCGGCGATCATCTCGGCCGATCTGAACTGGGAGACCTCCACGTCGCCGTACCGGGCCGCCCAGCCTGGCGACTCGGCGAACGGCGTGGTGAAGCCGTACTGCTGTCCGACCAGCATGGCCGCCGAGATCGGGATCGCACTCATGTTCTGCACCCCACCGGCCACGACCAGGTCCTGGGTGCCGGACATCACACCCTGCGCAGCGAAGTGGACCGCCTGCTGGGAGGAGCCGCACTGGCGGTCGATGGTCACGCCCGGTACGTGGTCGGGCAGCCCGGCGACCAGCCAGGCAGTCCGCGCGACGTCGCCGGCCTGGGAGCCGATCGTGTCGCAGCAGCCCATGATCACGTCGTCGACGGCGCCGGGGTCGACGCCCGTGCGCCGCATCAGGGCGGAGAGCACGTGCGCGCCGAGGTCGGCCGAGTGAACCTCGGCCAGCGCTCCGCCGCGCTTGCCGACCGGGCTGCGCACGGCGTCGATGATGTAGGCCTCGGGCAGAGCGGTCATCGGGCGATCCCGTCCAGGAGAATGGTGAGGTACTGGTCTGCGATGTCGGTGTGCGTGAGTCCCTTGCCCGGGCGGTACCACCGCACGGCTACCCAGACGGTGTCGCGGATGAACCGGTAGGTCAGCTCGACGTCGATGTCGGGGCGCAGCGCACCGGAGGCGACACCTTCGGTGAGCAGTGTCATCCACACGGACCGCGACTGGGCGTTGCGCTCGGCCAGGTAGCCGAACCGCTCGAAGCCTCCGAGGTAGTCGGCCTCGTTCTGGAAGATCGCGACCTCGTGACGGTGCTGGTCGATCGCCTCGAAGCTGAGCCGCACCGCGCGCTCGATCTTGGTGCGTGCGTCGTCGCTGCTGGCCAGCACCGCGTCGTACGCCGCGAAGAGCTCGGCCTGGAAGGAAGAGAGGATCTCGTCGATCATCGACTCCTTGGAGTCGAAGTGGTGGTAGAGGCTGCCCGACAGGATCCCGGAGGCCTCGGCGATGTCGCGGACCGTGGTGTTCTTGAACCCCTTCTCGGCGAAGAGGCCGGCGGCGATGGCCAGCAGCTCGGCGCGTCTAGGCATGCTGGCTGCTCACCGAGACGACCTCGCCGGTGAGGTACGACGCGTAGTCGCTGGCGAGGAAGACCATCACGTTGGCCACTTCCCACGGCTCTGCCGCTCGCCCGAAAGCCTCTTGTTGCTTGAGCTCGTGGAGCAGCTCGTCCGAGGTCACCTTGGCGAGGAACGGATGCATGGCCAGGCTGGGCGAGACCGCGTTGACCCGGATCCCGTGCGGGGCCAGGTCCAGGGCCGAACAGCGGGTAAGCGCCATGACCCCGGCCTTGGCCGCGGCGTAGTGGGCCTGACCCTCCTGCGCCCGCCAGCCGATGACGGAGGCGTTGTTGACGATCACGCCCCGTTTGCCGGCGGCGACCATCCGGTTGCCCGCGGCCCGGACGCAGCGGAAGGTGCCGGTGAGGGTGATGTCGAGGACCCTCGACCACTGCTCGTCGCTCATCGCGAGGATGTCGGCGGTGCCCCCGAGACCGGCGTTGTTGACCATGATGTCGACGCCACCGAACTCGTCGGCGGCGTCTAGCAGGGCCTGGACCTGCGTCTCGTCGGTGACATCGCAGACGCGCTGGCGGACCCGGTCCGCGCCGAACTCGGTCGCGAGGGCCTCCTCGGCCTCGGCCAGGCGACGCGCGTGGGTGTCGCTGAAGACCACCGCCTTCGCCCCCTCCTCGAGCGCCCGGCGGACGACGGCCGCGCCGATCCCGGCGCCGGCGGCAGCCGTCACCACGACCACCTTGCCGGCGAGCAGGTCGTGACCGGGGACGTAGTCAGGTGTGGGCTGCTCGGGACGGCCGCGCTGGACCTCGTGGTCGGTCATCGTGCGGATCCCTTCGGTTCGCGGGGCAGGCCGAGCACGCGCTCGGCCAGGATCGTGCGCTGGACCTCGTCGCTGCCGCCGTAGATCGAGTCGGCGCGGGAGAAGAGGAAGAGTCGCTGCCAGGGGTCGAGGTCGTACGGCGCGGCGCGCGCGGTCAGCCCATCGGATCCGGCGACCGCCATGGCGACCTCGCCGAGCCGCTTGTGCCAGGCTGCCCAGGCCAGCTTGAAGATCGAGCCGGCGCCGCCGCCGGCGGCCGAGTCCTCGCCCCCGGCCACCTGGGACAGGGCGCGCAGCGCGAAGGAGCGCATCGCCTCGAGGTCGACGCTCAGACCCGCCAGCCGGTCGCGGAGCACGGGGTCACCGAGCGCACCGTTGGCCCGGGCCAGGGCCACCAGGTCAGCGAGCTCGCGCGCGAAGCCGACCACCTGGCCCAGCGTGGAGACCCCGCGCTCGAAGCCGAGCAGCCCCATCGCGACACCCCACCCGTGGCCGGGCTCGCCGACGACCAGGTCCGCGTCGGTGATGGCGCCGGTGAAGAAGACCTCGTTGAACTCCGAGCCGCCGGTCAGCTGCTCGATCGGGCGGACCTCGACCCCGGGCTGGTCGAGCGGGACCAGCAGGAAGGAGAGCCCGTGGTGGCGCTCGGAGCCGGGCTCGGTGCGTGCGATCACGAAGCACCAGTCGGAGAAGTGTGCGTTCGAGGTCCACACCTTCTGGCCGTCGAGGACCCAGTGCTGCTCGCCGGGGTCGCCCACCAGGCGGGCCCTGGTCTGAACGGCCGCCAGGTCCGAGCCCGCCCCGGGCTCGGAGTAGCCCTGGCACCACAGCTCATCGACCGCCACGATCGGCGGCAGGAAGCGGGCCTGCTGCTCGGGGGTGCCGAAGGCGATCAGGGTGGGGCCGAGCAGCTCCTCACCGAGGTGGTTGACCCGGTGTGGAGCGTCGGCACGCGCGTACTCCTCGTGGAAGATCACCTGCTGGAGCAGGCTGAGCCCGCGGCCACCGTGCTCGACCGGCCAGCCCAGGCAGGTCCAGCCGTGCGCAGCAAGGTGCCGGTTCCAGGCGAGGCGTTCGTCGAGCGCCTCGTGGTCGCGGCCAGCCCCGCCGAGCCCACGGAGGTCGGCGAACTCCCCGCTCAGGTGTTCATCGAGCCAGGCGCGCACCTCGGTGCGAAACGACTGGTCCTCCGGGGAGTAGGTCAGGTCCACGGGTGATACCCTACCAAGCAATTGCTTGGTAGGGGTCAGGAGGCACCGATGAACGCGACGATCCCCGGGACGCTCCGGGCCGCGGCCGCCCGCTTCGGCGACCACCCGGCGTACGTCGAGGGCGGCGCGAGCCTCTCCTACGCCGCCCTGCTGGACCGGGTCCGGCAGGCGGCGCGGGGCTACCTGGCCCTGGGGCTCGCCCCCGGCGACCGTGTCTGCGTGTGGGGACCCAACAGCATCGACTGGGTGGTGGCCGCCCTCGCGGTGTCCTACGCCGGCGGCGTCCTGGTGCCGGTCAACTCGCGCTACACCGGGCCCGAGGTGGCCGATCTCGTGGACCGGACCGGCGCCGTGCTGGTCGTCGTCGACGACGGATTCCTGGGCCGGACCCAGACCGCTGACCTGCGGGCCGCGAGCCCACTCAGCGCGGTGCGCGCCGTCCTCGACCTGCACACGATCGGCGGCCTCGACCCCGGGGACGTCACCCTCGCTGACGCCGAGGCCCGCGCCGACTCGGTCGCGCCCGACGATGTGGCCGACATCCTCTTCACCTCCGGGACCACCGGGCGCGCGAAGGGCGCCATGAGTGCCCACCGGCAGACCCTCGGGGTCGCCGCCGCCTGGGCCGACCTCGGCGGCGTGACCAGCGCCGACCGCTACCTGGTGGTCAACCCGTTCTTCCACTCGTTCGGCTACAAGATCGGCATCGTCGTCGGGCTGCTGACCGGCGCGACCCTCCACCCCGTCGCCACCTTCGACCTCGACGCCACCATGGAGCTGATCGAGACCGAGCAGATCACCGTCCTCCCCGGGGCTCCCACGATCTACCAGTCCCTGCTCGGCGCTCCCGGACGAGTCGACCGGGACCTGTCGTCGCTGCGGCTGGCCGTCACCGGTGCCGCGGTGGTGCCGGTCGTCCTGATCGAACGGATGCGCGCGGCCGCGCCTGAGGGGCTCGGGATCGACCAGGTCGTCACGGCCTTCGGGATGACCGAGGCAGTCGTGGCCACCATGTGCCGCCCCGGCGACCCGGCCGAGGTCGTGGCGAACACGTGCGGCCGAGCGATCCCCGGCATGGAGACGATGATCCAGGCGCCCCCCGGCGAGGCGGGCGAGCTGCTGCTCCGCGGGGAGTTCGTGATGCTCGGCTACCTCGACGACCCGGCGGCCACCGCCGAGGCCATCGACGCCGACGGCTGGCTGCACACCGGCGACGTCGGGACCCTCGACGACGACGGCAACCTGTCGATCACCGACCGGATCAAGGACATGTACATCTCCGGCGGCTTCAACGTCTATCCCGCCGAGGTCGAGCAGGCCCTGGCCCGGCTGGACGGCGTCGCCGACGTCGCCGTGGTCGGCGTGCCGGACGAGCGGCTCGGCGAGGTCGGCACGGCGTACGTCGTGCGGGCCGGCGGCGCCGAGCTCACCGCCGACGACGTGATCGCTTTCTGCCGCGATCGGCTGGCCAACTTCAAGGTGCCCCGGCGAGTCGAGTTCGTGACAGCGCTCCCCCGGAACCTGTCCGGCAAGGTGCTCAAGACAGAGCTGAGAGGCCCCTGACATGGATCTGACCCTGACCGAGGGCGAGCTGGCCTTCCAGGCTGAGGCCCGGGACTGGCTGACCGCGCACGTCCCGGCCGAGCCGCTGCCGTCGATGGACACCGCCGAGGGCTTCGTGGCGCACCAGGCGTGGGAGGCGCAGCTCGCGGCGGATCGGTGGTCGGTCGTCTCCTGGCCGCGCTCCTGCCACGGCCGGGAGGCTTCGCTGGTCGAGTGGGTGATCTTCGAGGAGGAGTACTACCGCGCCGGGGCACCGGGACGGGTCTCGCAGAACGGGATCTTCCTGCTCGCGCCGATCCTCTTCGACCACGGGACCCCCGAGCAGCAGGATCGGTTCCTGCCGTCGATGGCGACCGGCGAGCGGATCTGGGCCCAGGCCTGGTCCGAGCCCGAGGCCGGCTCCGACCTCGCCTCGCTGCGCTCGAGCGCCCGGCGCGACGAGGAGCGCGGAGGCTGGCTGCTCAACGGTCAGAAGACGTGGTCGTCGCGGGCGTCCTTCGCCCATTGGGGCTTCGGTCTCTTCCGTTCGGACCCCACGGCCGAGCGACACCGCGGGCTGACCTACTTCCTCTTCCCGCTCGACACGGACGGCGTGACCGTGCGGCCGATCGCGCAGCTCGACGGGGAGGCGGGGTTCGCGGAGATCTTCTTCGAGGACGTCTTCGTCCCCGACTCCGACGTCCTCGGCGCCCCCGGTGACGGGTGGCGGGTCGCGATGAGCACCGCCGGCAACGAGCGGGGGCTCTCCCTGCGCTCGCCGGGACGCTTCTGTGCCGCCGCCGACCGACTGGTGGCGCTCTGGCGCACCCACGGGGAGGCGGCGCCCAGTGCCGCCGACGGCGTCGTGGACGCCTGGATCAAGGCCCAGGCCTACCGGCTCTACACCTGGGGCACCGTGACCCGGCTGGCGGCAGGCGGGGATCTGGGCGCCGCCGGCTCGGTCAACAAGGTCTTCTGGTCCGAGCTGGACATCGCCCTGCACGAGACGGCGCTCGACCTGCTCGGCCCCGAGGCGGAGGTCGACTCGACCTGGCTGGACGGCTACACCTTCTCGCTGTCCGGACCGATCTACGCCGGCACCAACGAGATCCAGCGCAACATCGTCGCCGAGCGCATCCTCGGTCTTCCCCGAGAGGTGCGCGGATGAGATTCGAGCTCTCCGAGGACCAGCGCGACTTCGCGGCCTCCCTCGACTCCCTGCTGACCGCCTCCGACCCCCTGGTGGCGGCCCGGGCCTGGGCGGCGGGCGACGCGGCACCGGGTCTGAAGCTCTGGGCGCGGCTGGCCGAGCAGGGCGTGCACGCCCTCGTGGTGCCGGAGGAGAACGGCGGGATGGGTGCGTCCCCGGTCGAGCTCGTGGTCGCCCTGGAGGCACTGGGCCGCCACGGCGTGCCCGGGCCCTGGGTCGAGTCCGTGGCCTATCTGCCCCGCGGGCTCGCCGATGCCACCCTGCTCGCTGCCCTGGCCGAGGGGGCGGTCGGCACGGTGGCCGTGCCACCGCAGACGCCGTACGCCCTGGACGCCGACATCGCCGACCACGTCTTCCTCGCCGCCGACGGGCTGCTGGCCACCGCGGTCGCAGGCGACCGGCTCTGCTCCGTCGACCGGACCCGACGCCTCTTCAGGATTCGGCCGGCTCCGGACTCCGTGGCGCACGAGGTGGGCGACGCGGAGGCGGCCTTCGACCTCGCGACGCTGGCAACGGCTGCCCAGCTGCTCGGCTGCGGCGAGCGGCTGCTGGCCGACTCGGTGGCCTACGTGAAGCAGCGCCGGCAGTTCGGTCGCGAGATCGGCTCCTACCAGGCGATCAAGCACCAGCTGGCCGACGTGCGGATCGCGCTCGACTTCGCGCGGCCGCTCGTCCTCGGTGCCGCACTGTCATCGGGCTGGACCGGCGAGGCCCCGGATGCCACCGAACGTTCTCGCGACGTGTCCGCGGCCAAGGTCGCCTGCGCGGACGCGGCGTACTTCGCCTCGCGCACCGCGCTGCAGGTGCACGGAGCGATCGGGTACACCCAGGAGTTCGACCTCAGCATCTGGATCACCAAGGTCCGGGCGCTGGTGACGGCCTGGGGCGCGCCGGCCTTCCACCGCGCCCGGGTGCTGAGCACGCTGGTGGGTGAGGCCTGATGGAGTTCGGGCTCTCCGAGGAGCAGCAGGAGCTGGCCTCGACGGTCCGTTCGCTGCTGGCCAGACGCGCCGACCCGGCCGCCGTGCGCACCGCCGCCGAGTCGGCCGCGGGCTACGACGCCGCGCTCTGGGCGCTGCTCTGCGAGCAGATCGGGGTCTCTGCACTCGAGATCCCTGAGGAGTACGGCGGCGCCGGCTTCTCGCTCTTCGAGGCGCTGGTCGTGCTGGAGGAGGTCGGCCGCTCGCTGGCGCCCACCCCCCTGCTGTCCTCACTGGTCACGGCCGAGGCACTGCTCGCCGGCGCAGACGAGGAGGCGAAGCAACGGCTCCTGCCGCGGATCGCGGCCGGCGAGGTCGCGGCCTTCGCCGACGGCGCGCACGCGGTCGACGTCCTGGACGGGGACCGGGCGACCCTGCTGGTCGTCGCCACGGACGACGGGCTCTTCGAGATCGACCCGGCTTCGGCGCAGCGCGCGTGGACGCCGACGATGGACCAGACGATCCGGCTCGCGCAGGTCACGTGCGACCCGGCGGCCGGGACCCGGATCGGCGACGCGCACACGGCCCGCGCGCGAGCCGACCTCGTCGGCACCGTCGGGGTGGCTGCCCTGCAGACCGGGCTGGCCGCCCGGGCCCTCGAGATGACGGTGGCCTACACCAAGGTGCGGGTGCAGTTCGGGCGCCCGATCGGCTCCTTCCAGGCACTCAAGCACCGGATGGCCGACCTGCTCGTCGAGGTCGAGCTGGGCCGTTCGGCGTCGTGGGCCGCGTCGTACGCCGTGTCGACGAGGGCCGCGGACGCCGCGCGGCTCGCACACGTGGCGAAGTCCTGCTGCGGTGACGCGCTCGACCACGTCGCAGCCGAGACTGTGCAGCTGCACGGGGGCATCGCGATCACGTGGGAGCACGACGCCCAGCTGGTCTTCAAGAGGGCGCACGCGCTCGGCCAGCTCTACGGGCAGGCGCACCAGCACCGGGCGCTGCTGGACCTCTGACCCGGCGTTGACAGGGTGGGGAGACTGGGCGCATGACCGAACCCGTGCGCGTGATCGGGCCTGACGAGCTGGTGGCCGCCGACCCGACGCCCGGGATGCAGCGCACCATCGCCTTCGAAGCCCCGGGACTGTGGGCAGGCCGGCTCGAGACCGAGCCGGGCACCACGTCGGGCTGGCACCATCACGATGTCAACGAGTCCAGCCTCTACGTCGTGTCCGGGGTGCTGCGCCTGGAGTTCGAGGGTCGCGAAGGGTACGTCGAGGCGCGACCCGGCGACTTCGTGCACGTACCGGCCCACACGATCCACCGCGAGAGCAACCCCGGCGCCGATCCGGCGGTGGTGGTGATCGCCCGGGCCGGCGACGGCATCCCGACGATCAACGTCGACGAGGCGCCCGCGCCGCACGGCTGATCCCGCGCCTGATTCCTGCATGCGCCTCAGCTGCTGAGCTGGCCCGCCCGGTGTCGGAGCTGGAACCGGACGAGTGCGCGTTGGAGCGGGTCGTCACCCGTCAGGGCGGCCGCGTCGTCGGCCGTGAGGTCGTGGGTCCCGGTGTGGTCGACCACGCGATGCAGTCCGTGTGGGGTGTGCCAGAGGGTCGCGCCGCACTCCACGGGCCTCGACCGGTAGGCAAGATGGGTCTTGGCCCGATGTCCGGTCCGGCCGAGGGGCTGGGAGTTGTCCACCCCGGTCTGCCCGGGTGGTCCCTGGGCGCGGTAGGCGATGCGGTGGTCGAGGTCGAGGCTGCGCGAGACGGTCCTGGCGTGTGGGAAGGCGTCGCCGGGCTTCTCGAGGTGGACGCGTTCGGCAACCCGGGTGGGGTGCTCGTAGGCGTTCACGCTGACCCGGTCCCGCAGGTCGATGACCGGTTTCACGATCGCCTCGGTGCCGGCGAGGAGTTCGGTGAGCTGGGACAGGGCGTGTGGCCCGATGCCCTCGACCCGGGCGACGCCCGGCATGCCGGCCAGGGCGGCCTCGTGCAGGTGCACGTAGATGACGGTCCTCGGGCGCAGCCGGTCAGGGTCGAGGGTGCGCAGGGCGCCGAGAAGGTCGGCCGGGAACGCGAGGGCTCGCGCAGTCTCGGGCTCGGGCTCGGGCTCGCCGGGATCCTCGGGAGGCGCGGGCTCGCTGGTGTGCTCGAGCAGAAGAGCGAGCAGCTCGGCTGGGCGGGCCAGCCATCCGAAGGCGAGGGCGCGGAGTTCATCGCGGCAGGCGTCCGCGTGCTCCGAGCGCAGCGCCAGGAGGTCGGCGACCCGGGCAACCACAGCATCGACGTACGCAGCGTCACCGGCGGTGACCCTGGCAACGACGAGCCGCAGGCCGTGCTCATCGGTGCGCGACAGTGAGACGAACCGCCGACGTCGCGCGGCCTCGACCTCGGCCTCGTGCGCGACGACATCGGCCTCGATGACCTTCGCCTCCACGATCGCGATCACCCGGCCAGGCGACTCCGACCCGATCACCCGGGCCGCCGCCGCATCAACGAGGGCCGCGGCTTCGTGCGGGAGCTTGCGCGACATCGCCGCGACCCGTCGAGCCAGCCAGCCGTCACAGCCTCCCCTGAGGAAGACGGTCCAGGTCTTCGGGAGCCGGAACCTCAGGTCCAGGACATCGGCCGCCACGGCGCGAGCCGCCAGGGTGTGCACACCCCGAGCGATCCCGAGCTCGGCCATCGTCAGCTCGCGAACCCGCGGCGTACCAGGACCGCCCAGCAGCACCAGACGGTCACTGCCCGGCGGGAGCGGCAGCTCGGGGTGCGGCCGGGGATCGTCGCGGGGGTCTGTCGACTGGAGCTCGCACCACCGAGCCACCAGCAGCAGGTCATCAATCTCCACCGCCCGGCGACGAGACCTCGCGACCTCGAGACCTGTGAGCGTGCCCCGAGGGTCGAGGTCCGAGAGGTGGTCGAGCGCCATGCTCTATTATATTCGAGCACCTGTTCGAACGCAAGATTCAATTCACAGACTCGACGATGTGATGTCTCAGGACATGGGTGACAGTTCTGTATCAGGACATCGGTGACACTTCGGGGGTTCTTGGTGGTGACACTTCCGGCCCGATTCTCGGGTAGTGGCTGCCAATGAACCCAT
>JBKJLD010000016.1:0-25570 GCA_046597165.1 Nocardioides sp. | reverse complement strand
GGCTGAGAAACCGAGAACTCGGCCGCGTCCCCGCGGCCGTCAACGAAGAGAACTAGAGACCGAGGGGGTCAACTTTCAACCGCCGGAAAGGGGTCAATTTTCGACCGTCGTTGACAGACCTGTACGCGCTCACACTGGTCGCGGCACTCTGATCTCACCGCCGGGAGTCGTGCCACCCAGGCACGGCCCCGTCCGTGGGGCACTCACCACGTCGCCCAAGGCGGCACGGTCGGACGACGCCGCACCGTCCCGATACGATGTGCGCGCCGGTCTGCGGGCGTGGGGACATGCGTTGGTGTTGTCCCGAGGGTTCTCCCAACATTCCCCTGGCCGCCCGGGCCCCTAGCTCAATTGGCAGAGCAGGAGACTTTTAATCTCTTGGTTGTGGGTTCGAGTCCCACGGGGCCCACCCGCGTCCGATCCCGTCCCCGTCGAAACGCGCCCGGACCAGACAAGGCGCACCTTCCCCCGTAACGCCGCCGCGTAGCAGTAGTTTTCGGAGTATGGGAAACGCGAAGTCCAACGGTGAGGACGGGTCCACGTTCGACCTCTTTGACCGTTGGCTCGCGCACCGCGAGCAGCAGGCGGCGGCGACCGGCGCCGACGAACGCGAGCCCGTGGCGCCCGTGGCGGAAGCTCTCGCACCCGAGCCGGTCCCCGACGAGCCGGCCGTGGACCCGCTCTTCGACGCTGCCTTCGTCGAGACCGTCGTCCTCGAGGACGAAAGCGCGCCGCTCGCCCCGGACGACCACCCGGACCTGCTGCCGGTCAGCCCCCCCGAGCCGGAAGCGATCGTCGAGACCCCCAGCCAACCCGAGCCCGAGCCGGAAACGGAGCGGGCGGCCCACACCGACAACGTGGCGATGGGCCGGGCGATCATCGACGCGCTCGCGACGCCCGCGGCGACCGTCTCCGACGAGCCGCCCGTCCCGGCTGCGGTCGCGGTCCGGGCACGGGTCGCCGTCTCCGAAGCGGTCCCGGTGATCAAAGCGCCCAAGAAGCCCAAGGCTCCGAGGGAACCCAGGGTCCCCAGGGAAGCCAAGGCCCCGAGGGAACCCCGAGTCCCGAAGGAACCCAAGGCGCCCCGCGCGGCCAAGACAGCGACGGCACCCGAACAGGTGCCGCACACCGTCGAATTCGCTCCCCGGGTCGGCACCCGTCGCGTGGTGGGCCTCCTGCTGCTCGTGGCCCTGGCGGCGACGGCGGTCAGCGCCTACGCCGCCTACCAGGACCGCAGCACCACGAACTTCGAGGTCGCAGGTGGCCTGGCGGTGCTCACGGCGATCCTCTGGGCGATCTGGGCGAGCTCGTCCGTGACCACCCTGAGCGTGCGCGGCGGGCAGCTCGAGATCGTGCGTGCCGGCAGTCGGCACCGCTTCGACATGGCCAGTGACTACACCCCGATCGAAATCATCGGCGAGCCGGGCAGCCGCAATTGGAAGGTGCTCTTCCACCGCAAGAGCATGGCCCCCTTCGTGGTCGACGCCAGCATGGTCGACCCGGCCGAGTTCACCCGGGTCGTGCGCCACTACCGGCCGAGCGCCTGACCCTCAGCGCGCGGTCTCGATCCAGAACCGCTGCTTGCCGTTGCGGGTGTCCTCATAAACCCCGCCGTTGCCTTCGATGGTGCGCCGCGAGCCCGGGTTGTCCTCGTCGCAGGTGAGCAGCACCCGCTCGAGCCCGAGCGCCGCCGCCCTCGGCAGGGCGGCCGCCAGCGCCCGGGCCGCGTGACCCTGGCGTCGTCGCGACGGCCGGATCGAGTAGCCGATGTGGCCGCCCTCCTCCAGCAGCCAGTAGTTGAGCGAGTGCCGCAGCGCCAACGAGCCGATCACCTCGTGCCCGTCGGTGATCCACAGGAACGTGCAGGGCACCCAGTCCTCCCGGATCGGAGTCCCGGCGGCACCGAGCAGCCAGGCGGCGTACGCCGCGCAGCCCTCCTCGTCGTACGACGGCGCTGTCTCGCCGAGGCCGGAGCCGTGCGGGTAGGTGGACTCGAACTCGAGCATCGAGGCGGCCCAGGAGGCGTGCCAGCGGACATCGGGGACGACGAGGTCGGTCATCGCCCCATTCCATCAGGCGTGACGGGGATCGCCCACTCGTTTGCGGCGACAGAACTGGAACTCGTTCTAGACTCGGCGGGTGGCCGGATATTTGCACGAGGACGTCTCCTCCGAGGAGATCGCGCGCCAGAAGGCGCTCTATGCCCCACTGGCCCGGAGCGTGCGCGAGCTGGCCGACGCGGTCATCCGCACGGAGGTGGACGACGAGGAGATCCGTCTGGCCCAGGTCGAGGTCGAGGCGATCACCAAGCGGTTGCGCGAACGCCAGCTCGAGGGGTCCTACGGCGTCCGCTTCAACTCGGCCGGTGAGAGCCGCGCCTGGGGCAACGCCGTGGTCGGGACCCGCAATGCGGTCGCCCCGCCGCTGGTGATCCACCACGAGGCGTCCGGCCGGGCCTGGTCCGACTTCCACCTGGGGGCGGCCTACGAGGGCCCGCCCACCCTGGTCCACGGCGGGGTCTCCGCCTTGATCCTCGACCAGATGCTCGGCGAGGCTGCCGGAGCCGGCGGCAAGCCAGGCATGACGGGGACCCTGACGCTCCGATACCGCCGTGGCACCCCGCTCGGTCCGCTGCACGCCGAGGCGCACATCGACCGGGTCGAGGGCATCAAGACCTATGCCGTGGGCCATCTCGCGGACGCCGAGGGCGTCACGGTCGAGGCCGAGGGGGTCTTCATCCTGCCGCGGTGGGCCCGCGAGCGGTTCGCCGAGCGGGCCGAGGCCGGAGAACGGCCGCCCAGCCGTTTCGAGTGAACGCCGGCAGTGCTAGTGGTGGCGCTCGCCGACCGGGACGCCGCGCTCACCGGCATCGGTGAGCCGGGCCTCCTCGGCGGCCTGGGCCTCGAGCTCGGCGCGCCTGCTGGTCTCCAGCAGCTGCCGCGCGGCGTCGTACGCCCCGGGCTCGGAGACCAGGTCGGTCGCACCGCGCTTGAGCCGCGCCAGGGCGCTGCGCGCGAAGATCTGCTGCTCGGTCGTGGTCCGCTCGGAGCGGCCGCGCCCCAGGAACGAGACGAACCAGTGCAGCACCGCCGTGACCCGGTTCTTGAAGCCGGTGATGTAGACGAGGTGCACCGCGAGCCACATCAGCCAGGCGATGACGCCGGTGAGGCGCAGGTTGCCGACCATCGCCACCGCCCGGAAGCGGCTGATGATCGCCATCGAGCCCTTGTCGAAGTACTTGAACGGCTCCTGCGAGGGTCGGCCCTTGATCCGCCCGTCGATCTCCTTGGCGGCGTAGCGCGCGCCCTGGATCGCCACCTGGGCCACGCCGGGCAGGTTGTCGAGCGCGATCATGTCGCCGACGACGAAGACCTCGGGGTGCCCGGGCAACGTCAGGTCCGGGTTCACGCTGATCCGGCCGGCCCGGTCGAGAGGTGCCCCGGTCTGCTCGGACAACGTCTGGCCCAACGGGCTGGCCTGGACGCCCGCAGCCCAGATCTTGGTGACGGTGTTGATCCGGTCGATGCGGCCGTCCTTGTGCTTCATCTCGATGCCGCGCTCGTCGACATCGGTCACCATGGCGCCGAGCAGCACCTCGACTCCGAGCTTCTCGAGCTCCTGCTGGGTCTTGGCTCCGAGCTTGGCGCCGAACGGCGGCAGCACCTGAGGAGCCGCGTCGACCAGCACCACCCGCGCCGTACGCGTGTTGATGGCCCGGAAGTCGCGCTTCAGCGTGCGGTGGGCCAGCTCGGCGATCTGGCCAGCCATCTCGACCCCGGTCGGCCCGGCGCCGACGACCACGAAGGTGAGCAGGTGGTCGACATTGTCGCCGCGCACCGCGCCCAGCTCGGCCATCTCGAAGGCACCGAAGATCCGGCCGCGCAGCTCGAGGGCGTCGTCGATGCTCTTCATGCCGGGAGCGAACTCGGCGAAGTGGTCGTTGCCGAAGTAGGACTGACCCGCGCCGGCCGCCACGATCAGGGAGTCGTACGACGTGATGTTCTCGCGACCGAGCACGTTGGAGGTGACCGTACGGGCCTCGAGGTCGATGGCGGTGACGTCACCGAGCAGCACCTGGGCGTTGTCCTGACCGCTGAGCACCTCGCGCGTCGGCGGAGCGATCTCGCCCTCGGAGAGGATCCCGGTCGCCACCTGGTAGAGCAGCGGCTGGAAGAGGTGGTGGGTGGTCTTCGCGACCATCGTCACGTCGACCTGGGCGCGGCGCAGGGCCTTGGCCCCGAACAGGCCCCCGAAGCCGGAACCGATCACCAGCACCTGGTGGCGAGCTGCGGTGGACTCCGTGGCTGTCATGGGAAACCTTTCGGGAGGCACTGGATCGCGACGACGATACCGGCCGAGCCCGGTGCCCACCATTCTCGTGCCGGACCCGGTCTGAGACCAATCCGGGGCAGTGCCGTGAAAAAGAGTCGGCACGACGTTTGGTCGGCAAACCGCGGGGGTAGGAAGGCCGACAATGGTGTAACCGTCGTTCGACCCCGTGGAGATCTTCGTGCCGTTGAGCAGACCCGCCCTGTCGTTGGGCTCGGGGCCTCTCGGCGTGCAGCATGCGCGTCGCTGGGTGCTGGACGTCTGCACCGACATCGGCCGGTCCGACCTGGCCGAGTGCGCCGAGCTCGCGGTCTCCGAGCTGGTCACCAATGCCCTGCTGCATGCCGAGGCCCCCATCCTCGTGCGCGTCCGCGGGACCCGCGACCACCCACGCGTAGAGGTCCGCGACGCGTCAGCCGAGGCTCCACTGCTGCCGACGACGTCCTTCGAGCATGAGGACGACGACCTGCTCGTCACCTTCGGGCGCGGCCTCTCGATCGTGGCGCGCTGCTCGACGGCCTGGGGTGCGGAGATCGAGGAGGACGGCAAGGTCGTCTGGTTCAACCCGGCCGCCGAGATCGCCGAGGAAGGGGTCGACGGGCTGATCACCGGGCTGCCCGAGGCGGAGCCCCGGCCCCGCTCCGGCAAGGGGCTGATGGAGATCGAGCTGCGGAGCGTGCCCCTGCGCAGCTTCTTCGCCTTCCAGATGCACTACCGCGAGCTGCGCCGCGAGGTCCGGCTGCTGGCCCTGGCCAACGAGAGCGACTACCCGATCGCCAAGACCCTGTCCGACCTGTTCGGCGCCATGGACCGCGAGCTCAGCGAGGGCATCGGCGCCTACCAGATCGACGCCGCCATCCGCAGCCACCGCAACACCACCGACCTGCGCGTCGCGATCGCGGCCGACGGCGCTGCCACGGTCGGTCGATTCCTCGAGCTGCTCGATCTCGCCGACACCTTCTGCCGCGAGGAGCGGCTACTCTCCCTGGCCCGGTCCCCCGAGCAGCGCCGCTTCCAGCGGTGGTTCCTCGGCGAGTTCGTGCGCCAGCAGGCCGGCGAGGAACCCCTCGCGTGGCACGATTCCCCCGTGACCGGTCGGCAAAGCAACGTCTCGTGACGTCTCCTCCCCCGCCGCGGCTGATCGCCGCGGTGGCGCTGGGAGGTGCTGGGGGCGCACTGGCCCGGTGGGCGCTTGCCGAAGCGTTCCCTGACGGTGCCGGCTTCCCATGGATCACGTTCGCCATCAACGTCGTCGGGTCGTTCCTGCTCGCGCTGCTCCCGGCCGTCCTGGTCGTCCGGCGCAGCCGGCTCCTCACGGTCGGCCTCGGCACGGGGGTCCTCGGAGGCTTCACCACCCTGTCGACCTACTCCGAGCAGTCCCGAGCCCTCCTTGCGGCCGGGCGCCCCGGCCTCGCCGCGACGTACCTCCTGGGGACGCTGGCGGCCTGCGTGGTCGCCGTCGCGGCAGCTCGACGCTTCTCCAGTTCGGCCGCCCAGCGAGCCTTCGAGGACGACGAGGGCAACGAGTGACCCCCCTCCTCGTGGCGCTCGGTGCGGGTGTCGGAGCCGCGTTGCGTTACCTGACCGGGCACTGGCTCGATGGCGACTTCCCCTGGGGCACCCTGCTGGTCAACGTGCTGGGCTCGTTCCTGCTGGGGCTGCTGACCGCCTTGTCGATCACCGGACATCCGATGGCACTGCTGGGCACCGGGCTCTGCGGGGGTTTCACGACGTACTCCGCTTTCGCCGTGCGCACCCAGGAGCGCGGGTGGGCCGGGGGTACGACGTACGCCGTCGTCACCGTGGGCCTGGCGCTGGCTGCCTGCGCCCTCGGGTTCGCCCTCGGTTGAGGCGGCAGCCCGGCGGCTCAGGCGTAGCCGAGCTCGTGGAGCCGGTCGTCGTCGATGCCGAAGTGGTGGGCCACCTCGTGGACGACGGTGATCCGAACCTCGGTGACCAGCTCCTCCACCGAGTCGCACAGGTCGAGCAGCGGGCCGCGGAAGATGAAGATCCGGTCCGGCAGCTCCAGGGCACCCTCGCCCCAGCGCTCGGTCAGCGCCACGCCGTCGTAGAGCCCGAGCAGGTCTGACGGCTCGTCCGGCGGTGGCTCGTCCTCGACGAGCACGACCACGTTGCGGACCAGGGCGGCGATCTCGTCGGGGATCTCGTCGAGCGCGCGGTCGACCAGCGCCTCGAAGGCGGCGGGCTCCAGGTCGACGGGCATGGCCCCATTCAAGCCGACCCCGGAACTGCAGAACGCTCCGGACCAGGTGTCCGGAGCGTTCGTCTGTCGTAGCGGGGCAGTGTGCTGGTCCAGGTCATCGGCGACACCTGCGAGCCGGTCGATGCTCGGTCATGCCGCAGCCCACGTCGCTGGGCTCGAGCATGTGGTCGCGGACGAAGTCGTTGAGGTTGCCCACAGACTTCATCAGCGGCGAACTCGAGGGCTTTCGGAGTGAGAACGCCCGGCTACGTAAGTTGCTGAAGCTGACCGATGCCGAGGCGGCGGCCGCGCACGGCACGCAGGCCGCATCCGGCCCTAGACGGCTGCCAGTGGGCCAAGAGGAACTGCCCACAGGCGGTCATGAGATTGCCCCTCTTCGATCGGGGTGTTGCGACGATCAGATGAATCTGGCATTGGCCCCCGGAGAGACGCGATCATCGAGGCGAAGAACGTGAAGAACATGAGGTCGATGATGGCGCCGAACTTCAGGGCCGCAGCGCCGCCGGCGAGGAACGGCGTGATCAGCCGTCTCGGCGGGCTCGCGGGGGCGGGCTGCCGTTCGTCGTATGGCGGTGGGTCGGTCACCCGCCCAGCGTGCCCTTGTCGTGGGGTGGCGCCTACGCGTGGAAGCCCCAGGGGCTTGGCACCTCGGCCAGCAGGTCGTGGACCTGTTCGGCCGGCAGAGCTTTGGCGTAGAGGAAGCCCTGTGCGTGGTCACACGCCAGGCTCTGCAACAAGGAGAGCTCTTCGTGCGTCTCGACTCCCTCTGCGGTGACGGTTAGCTGCAGGTCATGGGCGAGGGTGACGATCGCCGACACGATGGCCGAGTTCACCGAACCTGCGTGCAGCCCCTGGATGAAGGACTTGTCGATCTTGATCGCGTCCGGGCGGAGCTGGACGAGGTAGGTGAGCGAGCCGTAGCCCGTGCCGAAGTCGTCGATGCTGACGAGGACGCCGATCTGCCGGAGTGCCTCGAGGGTCAGCATCATCGCGTCGGAGGCGACGAGCAGCACGCTCTCCGTCACCTCCAGGCACAGGCAGGCCGGGTCGAGTCCCGACTCGTTCAGGACCCTGGCCAGCACGTCGAAGAAGTTGGGGTCCGCCAGCTGGCGGGCGGACACGTTGACGGACATGACCATGTGCCGGCGATCCTCTGGCCAGTTCGCCGCCTCGTGGCAGGCCTGCTCCAGGACCCAGATCCCGAGCGGGATGATGAGTCCGGACTCCTCGGCGACCGCGATGAACTCGTCCGGACCCACGAGACCCCGCTCCGGGCGCGGCCAGCGCACGAGAGCCTCAAAGCCCGCTAGGACACCGCTCTTGACGTCGACTTGTGGCTGGTAGTGCACGATGAGCTCGTTGTGGTCGATGGCCGCGCGCAGGTCTGCCTCGACGTTGAAGCGCGTCTCGACACGCGTCAGGATCGACTCGTCGAAGACGACATATCGGGATCTGCCGAGCTCCTTGGCCCGGTAGGAGGCGGCGTAGGCGTTTCGGAGCAAGTCCTGGGTGGTCTGCCCCGGTCCGGCGGCCACCGCGATCCCGACGCTCGCCGTGAGTGTGACCCGCTTACCCGTGACCCAGAGCGGCTCGTGAAGGGCTTCCGCGACACGGATGGCCAGTGCTGTCGGGTCTGGCGGGTCTCCCGACCCGTCGCCGAGGAGAACGAACCCATCCCCGCCGAAGCGCCCGGTGGTGACGTCAGCGTCCATCGCGTCGCACAGTCGCTGGGGCAACCGCGACGAGCACCAGGTCACCGCCCCGGTATCCCAGGTTGTCGTTGACCACCTTGAAGTGGTCCAGGTCTACGAACAGCACGGCGAGGGGGCGCTCTGCACGGTCCGACTGGCTCAGCGCCCGGGCCAAGCGGCCTTCGATGAGGGTGCGGTTGGGCAGGCCGGTGAGGCGGTCGTAGAGGGCATCGTGCCGCAGCCTTGCCTGGGCATCCTTCGTCGCCATGAGGTCGACGAACTGGCCGACAAAACCGACGGGTTGCCCGTCCGGGCCCTGGAGCCGCGAGACGCCCATGAGCACCCAGACGGCGTGGCCGTCGACGTGCAGCAGTCGCTGCTCGGCCGGCGTCGATGCGCCACGGAGCGTCAGCAGCCCGTCGAGCAATCCCTGTCCATCCGCCAGCTCCAGGGGATGGGTCACCGTGTCCAGCGTCGACCTCAGCAGATCCCGCTCATTCCGGCCCAACAGCTCACACAGTGCCCGGTTCACCTGCAGGAGACGACCGTCGAGCCCCATCACGGCCATGCCCGCGGGGGCGTCCTCGAAGGCGCC
The DNA here is from genome assembly GCA_046597165.1 of Nocardioides sp. Classification (GTDB taxonomy): domain Bacteria; phylum Actinomycetota; class Actinomycetes; order Propionibacteriales; family Nocardioidaceae; genus Nocardioides. Next base: position 16,731 of record JBKJLD010000016.1, on the reverse strand, counting down.
CCTGAACCGCTCATTCGCCTCTCGCGCAGCTGCTTCGGCAGCGCGCGCGGCCCGGCGCCCCTCGGCCTCGGCGAGGGCGCGTTGCACGACAGGACCAAGGCGGTAGAGGTGGTGCTTGAGGACGTAGTCCGTCACCCCACCCTTGAGCATCTCGACGGCTCGCTCCTCGCCCAGCGTGCCCGACACGACGACGAAGCCAACGTCGGGAAGCGCCTGCTTGGTGAGGGCGAGGGCCGAGAGGGCGTCGAAGGCCGGCAGGGCGTTGTCTGACAGCACCAGGTCCGGGTTGAAGTCGCGCAGCGCGGCGTCGAAGGCCTCACAGGTGTCCACCCGCAAGCAGGAGTACTCGAGCCCCGCCCTCGTCATCTCACGTTGGATCAGCTCGGCGTCGACCTGGTTGTCCTCGGCCAGCAGGATGCGCAGCTCAGTGGTCAATGGGACCCCTGTTCCGCAGGAACCAGTACAGGCCCAGCTCTGCCACCGCGGTCCCGAAGCTCTCGAACTCCACCGGCTTGACGACGTAGCTGTTCGCGCCCAGGTCGTAACTCATCGCGATGTCGCGCTCCTCCGCCGACGACGTCAGCACCACGACAGGGACGCGTCGCGACTCCTCATGGGCCTTGAACCGACTCAGGACCTCGATCCCGTCGACCTTCGGCAGCTTGAGGTCGAGCAGCACAAGACGTGGCTTCTCCCCTCCCCGCCGGGCAGCGCGCGCACCAGTGCCGAACATGAAGTCCAGCGCATCGGCTCCGTCCTCGGCGACGTAGATCTCGTTCCCCAGGTTGTGCTTCTTCAGCGCACGCAACGTGAGCTCAGCATCGTTGGCGTTGTCCTCGACAAGCAGGATCGTGTCGCTCACGTCGTCGCCCGCTTCGGGGCCGGAAGGGTGAACCAGAAGGTCGCGCCCTCACCCACAGCCCCATCGGCCCAGACCCGACCGCCGTGCCGGTGCACGATGCGCTGCACCAAGGCCAGACCAACCCCCGTGCCTTCGAACTCCGTGGAGTGCAGGCGCTGGAACACCTGGAAGAGCTTCTCCTCGTAGGTCTTGTCGAAGCCGACGCCGTTGTCCTGCACGGAGTAGACGCACTCCCCGCCGTCGACCCACCCGCTGATGTCGATCCGGGCGGTCGCGCACTGTCCCGTGTACTTGATGGCGTTGGACAGCAGGTTGATGAGCACCTGACGGATCAGGGCTCGATCGCCCTGCGCGGACGGAACCTGTCCCATGGTGATCTGCACATCGCGATCCGGGTAGGTGCCGGCCAGCTCTCGGCTCACGGAGCCCCAGAGCATGCCCATATCGAGGTCACCCGTCTGCACAGGCAGCCGGCCGACGCGGGAGAACTCCAGCAGGTCGTCGATGAGGTTGCCCATGTGGCTCGTGGCACGCCGGATCACCGTGAGCAAGCGCTGACCCTCGGCGTCGAGCACATCGCCGTACTCGTCGAGCAGGATCCGAGAAAAGCCGTCGACGTGCCGGAGCGGGGCGCGCAGGTCGTGTGAGACGGAGTAGGAGAAGGCCTCGAGCTCTTCCACTGCCTCGGCCAGCTCGGCGGTGCGTTGAGCCACCCTGTCCTCGAGCTCGGCGTTGAGGGTGAAGATCGCGGCCTCAGCCTGTTTGCGGTCGGTGATGTCCCGAGCGATCGTCGACACCCCAACCAGCGCGCCGCGCGAGTCGAGGATGGGAGCAGCCGAGACAGACACGTCGATAACCCGCCCGTCCTTGTGCAGGCGTGACGTCTCGTAGTGCTCGACCTTCTCTCCCCGGCCGACACGGGCGAGGATGTCCGCAACGTCGTCGCGATGCCCTGGAGGGACCAGGAAGGCCGCCGACTTGCCCATGGCCTCCTCGGCCGAGTAGCCGTATAGGCGCACGGCGGCAGGGTTCCAGCTGGTGATGATGCCGTCAGGCGCCTTGCCGAGGATCGCGTCGTCGGAGCACTCGATGATCGCCGCCATCCGGTAGAGCTCCGCGTCGGCCTTCTTGCGGTCGCTGATGTCGCGCACGGCGGCCATCACCAACAGCCCCCTCGTCCGTCGCCACGGAGGCCAGGCTGATGTCGACGGGGAACTCCGAGCCGTCGCGCCGCCGACCGCTGAGCTCCAGCCCGGCTCCCATGGCCCGGGCCGACGGAGCGGCGAAGTACAGATCCCGGTTGGCAGGGTGGCGGTGACGGAACGGCTCCGGCACCAGCTTCTCGACCGGCTGACCGACGAGCTCCGCGCGTTCGTAGCCGAACAACAACTCCGTCTGACGGTTGACGAACCGGATCACTCCGGTCCGGTCCACGCCGACCATGGCGTCGGGCGCCGCTGCGAGGAGCGCCTCGAACGTCACCCCGATCCGGCTCAGGACGGCCATCTCATGGCCCACGTCGTGGGCGTCGGGCGGCGATGAGGATCACGGTGCTCCAGCTTGTAGGCGGAAGGTTCTTCTGCGAATCTTCCAACGTTACATGGCGGTGAGCGCAGCAGACATAGGCCATCCGCGTCATTTTTCACCCGTACCGGCCAGTCGAGCCGCTTTCTGTCACGGCTTCTGTCACGGGAACCCAACGCAAAGTGCCCCTTCTGAGACAGAAGGGGCACTTGACCTGCGGTTTTACATTCTCTGCGACCCCGACGGGACTCGAACCCGCGGCCTCCGCCGTGACAGGGCGGCGCGCTAACCAACTGCGCTACGGGGCCAGGTTTGCTCACCTCAGACATGCATTTGGTGAAGCGGTGGAACTCTAACCCATCGGTGCGGGTGTCTCCCAATCGGGCTGACCGGGCACCTCGGGTCGCACCCCCAACGGGATTCGAACCCGTGCTACCGCCGTGAAAGGGCGACGTCCTAGGCCGCTAGACGATGGGGGCCGGACTGCTGGGACAGCATAGAGGCGGGGCACTTCGGCGACCAATTCCATCCCCGGAGCCCGTTTTCACCACAGCAGCCGCTCCCCGGCAGCCCCGTTGCCGGCGTATCGACGGCGAGCAGGGCTCCCACGCACGGTGACTAGCCTCGGGGGATGGATGCCGACCAAGACCCCGTGAACGCCGATGTGTGGGGCGACGAGTACCGGGTGGTGCGGGAGGCGATGGACTGGGCCGAGGCCCGCGTGGTCCGCGAGACCGACCCGAAGACGACAGCTCGGTCGGCCGAGGAGCTGCGCGAAGCGGCCGGTCGCACCGTGTGCCCCGAAGGCATCGGTGGGCTCGCGGCCCTGCGGGTCTTCGTCGACGTCCTGGAACCGGCCACCCGGGCCCAGGACGATCCGATGAACCTGGCCTATGTGCCGTCAGCACCGACCCGGGCCTCGGTCGCCTTCGACTTCGTGACCAGCGCCGCCAACGTCTTCGGCGGTGTGTGGGAGACCGGAGCCGGAGCGATCTTCGCGGAGAACGAGGCACTGGCCTGGCTGGTCCAGCTGTTGGGGTGGCCACGGACGGCCGGCGGCTGCTTCGTCTCGGGTGGCACCAGCGGAAACCTGTCAGCGCTGGTCGCCGCTCGCGAGGCAGCACTCTCCCGGAGAGGCAACCGCCCGGCCCAGGGCTGGCAGCTCGCGTGCACGGGAGAGGTGCACTCCTCGGTCCGCGCGGCCGCGCGAGTCCTGGATGTCACGATCGTCGAGGTCCCAGGCGACGAGAGCGGTCGCATGACCGGCACGATGCTCGAACCGATCCTGCGGACCCATCCAGATGTCTTCGCCGTGGTCGCAACCGCCGGGACGACCAATGCCGGGCTGATCGACGACCTGATGGGCATTGCAGACGCGTGCATGGCGTACGGCGTGTGGATGCACGTCGACGGCGCCTACGGCGGGGCCGGTCTGGCCGCTCCGAGCGTGCGAGGGCTCTTCGAGGGCGTGGAACGGGCCGACAGCTTCATCGTCGACCCGCACAAGTGGCTCTTCGCCCCCTACGACTCGTGCGCGTTGCTTTACCGCGACCCCGCATCGGCTCGCGCCGCGCACGCCCAGAACGCGAACTACCTCGACCAGATCGACCGTGAGATGTGGAACCCCTCCGACCTCGCGGTGCACCTCTCGCGCCGGGTCCGGGGGTTGCCGTTCTGGTTCAGCCTGGCCACCCACGGCACCGACCGGTATGCCGCAGCGGTGGAGCGGACCCTGGAGGTCTCGCGACACGTCGCCGACGCCATCAGGTCCGCTGCACACCTGGAGCTCGTCTGCAAGCCGGACCTGTCGGTGCTGTTGTTCCGGCGTCCGGGCTGGGGCCCCGAGGCCTACGGTGAGTGGTCGCAGCGTCTGTCCCGCGAAGGCGTCATCCTGTGTCTGCCGACCACGTGGCACGGTGAGACCGTGCTGAGGCTGGCCTTCGTCAACCCGGCGACCAAGGCCGAGCGGGTCGTCGAGGTCCTCGACACGCTGCGCCCGCCCTCAGCCCTCGAGCCGCCGCCCATCGGGTGACCTGAGCGGGTCCCGCGGGTGCGTCTGCGGCAGGTCCCGATACGACACAGCCGCGTCGCTCCATGTATGCTCGTGCCCGCTCGATCGGGTCCATGACGGCATGCGTGCAGGTCACCGGACACGTCGGGCGCTTGTTTGGGGCAGGTAGCTCAGTTGGTACGAGCGATCGCCTGAAAAGTGATAGGTCGGCGGTTCGACCCCGCCCCTGCCCACAAGCACAGAAGCCGCAGACCGGATCCCGGTCTGCGGCTTCTGCCTTGTGCCCTCGTCAGTTCCCGGGGCTCCCCAAGGTCACGTCGTCCACGTGCAGCCCGTCCCAGCTCGGCGCCGAGCAGAGGGGCCCGCCCGCGGCGGAGCACAGGGAGTCGGACACGAAGTGGAACCGGAGCTGGACGTTTCCGGCCGCCGCGTTGAACTTCACGGCGTACCGCGTCCAGCCCGGGTAGTCCTCGTTCTGGCCCGAGTAGGAGCCCAGGGGCTTCCACGTGGAGCCGTCCGTCGACCACTCGACGTCGACGGAGTCGAACCCACCCTCGGTGTCCAGCCGCAAGTACCACTGGAGCACGGTCGAGCCACCGGGCACGGAGAGCGCCGGCGAGACCAGGCTGGCGTCCATGTTGTCGATGTAGGCGAGCGGGCCCGAGATCGCCCAGGCGTTGCCCGCGGCATTCTCGGCGGTGCCGTCACCGTGGCCGGGCGTGCCGCGGCTCCAGCCGGTCGGCGCACCGGAGGCCGTCCAGCCCTGGGCATCGGCCTCGAAGTCCCACGTGTGGTACGCCGTGCCGACGGTCGGCGTCGGCGTGGCCGGCGGACCGGCCGGGACCTTGATGCCCTTCCTGAAGTGGTAGGTCCACACCCCCCGACCGAACAGAGCCAGGACGGCCGTCTTCGGGTGACCCGGACGCAGCGAGATGCTGGTGACCGGGGCCGTTGGGAGACCACCCATCGGGGCGAACTTCGGGTGCTTCAGCGACGTGCCCTTGGGGTTGGACGCGAAGGCACCGACATCGGTCGCCACGAGCAGCTGGCCGCCGCGCAGGGTCACCCAGGTGGCCGGCGCGTCGGGGAGGTTGCCGCTGACGTTTCGGAACGAGCGCCCACCGTTGTTCGAGACGAACAGGTGGCCCGTGCCGATCTGCTTGTTGGCGTCACCGACGGCGCCCGGCGGCAGCCACCGGCGGGTGTAGCCACCCAGGGTCACGAAGACGTGCTTGGTGTTGAGCGGGTCGATGGCCACCGAGGTGATGTAGCGGTTCGGCAGACCGTTGGCCGGCACGATGTGCCAGCCCTTGGCCGTCCCCTTCTGGGGCTTGGCCGAGCCGCCGACGTTGGTCGCCAGACCGTTCTGGAAGACCGTCTTCGACGTGCTCAGCTTGTTGAGCGTGTCGCACTGGCCGCAGTAGCCGACGTACACCGCCGAGCCCTGCACCCCGACCGCGGACATGGAGTTGTCCGGGTCGGTTGCGCTGGACGTGGCCGCCGCGTCACCGGGGTGCGAGCGGGTGCCCAGGTTGAAGACGGTGCGCCAGGTCGTGGTGGTGTCGTCCGCGGCGGCCGCATCGGTCTGACCCGAGTCGGTGCTGGAGCCCACCAGGGTCTCGACGACCTCGCGCCCGGCAGTGACCAGGTGCTGCGGGTCCGTCGGGTCCATCGTGAAGGGGTTGGAGAACTTCGACGACGTCAGACCCGGGTCGATGCTCTTCCAGGAGGTGCCCCCGTCGGCGGTCACCGAGATGGCGCCGTTGGTGTACTCCTCGTAGGCCGTCTTCGAGTCGTTGGGGTCGACGGCGGCGAAGAAGCCGTCACCGCCGAACGTCTCGTACTGCTTGTGGGTCTCGCCGTCGATGCGCAGGTTCCCGTTGTCCTGCAGGCCGGCCCACACGGTGCCGTCCTTGGCCATGGCGGCGTAGTAGGGCATCAGCGTGGAGAGACCGGTCTGGTCCCCCGTGCCCCAGTGGGAGTTGTCCAGCTCACCGTCGTCGTCGTTCTCGAACTGGTAGCGGTAGGAGCCGCCGTCGTTGCCGACGACCAGCTGCACGCCACCGGGGACCGTGCGGTCCGGGACCCAGATGCCATCCTGCTGGTCGGGGTGCGTCGTGTTGTTGTTGTCGGTCGGCTCCCGGTCACCCGGGCAGGCGGGCAGGCCGGCGGAGAGCAGGAGGCAGGAGTCGCCACCGAAGTACTTGGCGACCACCCGGAAGTGGACCGGGGTGGTCCCGTCGAGCGGCTGGCCCGCGTTGGCGGCGTCGTTCGACCAGATCTCCTCGAGACCGAAGGCCATGCGCGTGGGTACGCCGTTCGCGTCCGCGCGGGTCGGGTCGGGCTGGACCCAGAGGTTGTACCAACCCTGGACGCCGGGCTGGTAGCCGGTCGCCGTGCCGGTGCCCACGAGGGCCGAGCCGGTCAGCGGGTCGCCCGCGAGCTGGGTGCCGCTCGCCAGCTCGCTCCACGTCTGACCGAAGTCGGAGGAGACGTAGAGGCCGTTGAGCACGGTGCTGCCGACCGGCGGCTTGGCGCCCTCGGGGGCGTCGATGCCGGTCACCCCGCCGTTGTTCAGCAGGTTGGCGTCCTGGACCAGTGCGTAGAGGAAGTCGTGGTCCTGCTTGGGACCCACCGCGTTGCCGAGCTCGACGCGACCGATCGCGCCCTGGGCGGCGAAGCCGCTCGTCGTGAGCTTCTTGAACGATCCGCGCTTGCCGGAGACCGAACGGTAGACACCGTTGCGCTGCGACTGCACCGAGCCGTCGGCGTTCTTGCGCTGCCCGCCACGCCAGCCGACGGTCGCGACGACCGTGCCGGCCTTGGTGGTGGTGCCGGTGCCGCCGCCCTTGGCGACGACCACGTCGGTCACCACGCTGCGCAGCGCGCACTCGGGCCGCTTGTCGAGGTCGGTGACCCCCGTGCAGGACCCGGTCGGCAGCCGCAGGTTGCGGTAGGACCGGCCGCCGTTGGTGGAGCCGAAGAGACCGAGCTGGGTGGCGGCGTACACGCGCTTGGGGTGGGCGTCGTCGACGGCGAGGGCGAAGCCCAACGCGCCGGAGGGCAGACCCTTCGAGCGGGTCCAGTGCTTGCCGAGGTCGCTGGACCAGTAGGCGCCCAGACCCGTGTAGGCAGAGGCGCCGAAGGTGGGCTCACCGGTCAACGTGAGCAGCGTGCCGCCCTTGGCCTGCGACCAGGCGACCGCGCCCGTCACGGTGGTGGGGAGGTTGCCGTTGGCGCTGGTCCAGTGACCCGCCAGGTCGTCGGAGCGCCAGATGCCGCCGTTGCCGACCGCAGCGAAGAGCCGGTGCGACTTCGGGACCCAGGCGTAGCTGTCGATGCGGCCGCTGTCGTCGGCCAGGCCGAGGCCGTTGACCTCGGGGTAGGCCGGGTCGTTCACGATCAGTGGACCCCGGCCGTAGAGGTGGGCCCTGCCGGCGGTGCCGTTGACGGAGCCGGGCCTCATCGCCGCGCGCTGGGCGGCCGCGTTGAGGGCAGCCCCCTGGGCGTAGGTGCCGTACGGCGCGAGGCGTGAGATCGCCCGGGCACCGAACATCGTCGACAGCTCCTGGAGCGACTCCGGGCGCTGGCTGCGCACGCACAGCGAGTCCCACTCGCCGGGGTCCGTGCCGGCCAGCATCGGAAGCTCGTGGATGGCCTCGCGCTGGAACTCGGTCAGCGCCTCGCCGCCGGCGGCCTCCTCACGGGCGGCCTCCTCACGGGCGGCCTCCTCGTCAGCGGCGGACGTTCCCTCGTTGCGCATCTCGGCACTCACCTCGGCCAGCGCGGCCTCGACCGGCTGGAAGCCGGGGGCGCAGTCACCGCCTGCGGAGAGCGTGCTCGGTCTCGCGGAGTGCAGGCCGACCGCCGCGACGGTCCCTCCCAAAGCGACGGCCAACACCGTCAGCACAAGAATCCATCGGCGGCCAAGACCAGACATGCCCACTCCTCGCTGCCGTGTGACGGCAGAATTTCTCCGCGGCACCGGCACCGAGAGTCAGGGGTCTCAACGCGGCGCAGCGTCCGGGGGTTACGCACCACCGAGGTGCAGTTGGTCACCCATGGTGCAACGACTCAACCGGGAAGATGATGACAATCGCGAGATTGGCCGTGAGCGTCGTGGGCAGCGTCGATCTCCTTCACCACTTTCACCACGGTCATGGATGATGGGTCCACGGAAGGGGTGATGCGATGAGTCTCGGCACCGAGCTGTTCGGGTGGATCGTCCAGGCGAGCACCGACGGGCTCTGGATCCTCGACGAGCACGGCAGCACCCTCTTCGCCAACCGCCGGATGGCCGAGCTCCTGGGCCGCAGCACCGCCGAGATGGCTGGCTTCTCCGCTCTCGACTCGATGGACGAGCTGGGTCGTGAGCAGTTCCCGGCTCACCTCGCGGACATGGCCGCCGGGCTCCCGGGAGAGGACAACCTCGAGACCAAGTTCGTGCGGCCCGACGGCAGCGCCATCTGGGCGCTGGTCAGCTGGCATCCCCTCCTCGACGACCTGGGCAAGCGTCTGGGCTGGCTCCACCGGGTCACGCCCTACACGGAGCGCAAGGAGCTCGTCGAGGCCCTGCAGGCCAAGGAGCAGCAGCTCGCCACCGCCCAGAGCATCGCCCAGGTCGGCAGCTGGGAGTGGGACGTCCCGAGTGACACCGTGACCTGGTCGGACCAGCTCTACCGGATCTACAACCTCGAGCCGCAGGAGTTCGAGGCCACCTACGAGGGTTTCCTCTCGTTCGTGCACCCGGACGACCGCGGCCTGGTCGAGGCGGCCGTCGGATCGATCTTCAGCGGCGCCGACGAGTTCTCCTGGGACGCCCGGATCATCCGCAAGGGCGGCGAGCAGCGATGGGTCCGCGGCCTCGGGCTGGTCCACCGCGGCCCCGACGGGTCGCCCGTGAAGATGGAAGGAACCTCCCAGGACGTCACCGACCTGCGCGTGTCCGGCGAGCTCGCGGTCGAGGCCACGCGCCGTCTGGAGCTGCTGCAGCAGATGGCGATGGCGGCCAACCAGGCCACCGGTGTGGACGAGGCGATCGAGGGAGCAGCAGCGGGTCTCCACCAGCACACGGCCTGGTCGGCGGTCGGCGTCTACACCGTCGCCGAGGACGGCACTCTCCCGTTCAAGCGGCTGCGCGGCCGGCCCGACTCCTGGAGCACCGAACCGGACCCGGACCTGGCGCGGCGCGCCTCGCGGTCAGGGGTGCTGGAGTACGCCCCCGTGCCCGGCCATCAAAGGACCCACAGTCTGTTGGCGATCCCGGTGCTGCTCAGCGGTCGGGCGATCTCGGTGATCGAGGTGATCGCCGACGAGGTGCCGCCCGACGACAGCTCCCGGCTCCTGATCGCCCAGATCGCCGGTCAGCTCAGCCTGGTGGCCGAGCGGGAGCGCAGCGCCGACCAGCTGGCCGACGCGCGCGACGAGGCGATGGAGGCCTCCCGGCTGAAATCGGAGTTCCTGGCCACCATGAGCCACGAGATCCGGACCCCCATGAACGGGGTCATCGGCCTCAACGACCTGCTGATGCGCACCGGCCTCGACGACCACCAGCGACGCCTCGCCGAGGGCCTGCAGAGCGCGGGGCTGACGCTGCTCGGGATCATCAACGACATCCTGGACCTCTCCAAGATCGAGTCGGGCAAGCTCGAGCTGGAGGCGGCCGACTTCGACGTCCGCGCCGTCTTCGAGCAGACCGCGGCGGTCCTCAGCGGGCCGGCCCACGAGAAGGGTCTCGAGCTCGTCGTCGCCTGCCACCCCGACGTACCGCTCTTCCTCAACGGCGACGCCGTCCGGTTCGGCCAGGTCCTGGCCAACCTCGGCTCGAACGCCGTCAAGTTCACCGACAGCGGCGAGGTCGTCGTCCAGGCACAGGTGGCCCGCCAGGACCCCGCCCGCGTCGTCCTCCGCATCGACGTGACCGACACCGGCGTCGGCATCCCTCCCGAGGCTCGCGAGCGACTCTTCGACGCGTTCACCCAGGCCGACCCCTCGACCACGCGCCGCCACGGCGGCACCGGACTCGGCCTGGCCATCTCGCGACAGCTGGTGCAGGCCATGGGTGGAGAGCTGAGCCTCGAGAGCGAGGTCGGCCGCGGCAGCACGTTCTCGTTCACGGCCACGTTCGCCCGGGCGACGAGCGGCTCCCCGCGCCATCCCGACCGACCGCACCTGCTGCGCGGCCGCCGGGTGCTGGTCGTCGACGACAACGAGACCAACCGGTTCATCCTGGAGGAGCAGCTCTCGGCCTGGCAGATGCGGCCCGTGACGGCGGCCACCGCCGAGGAGGCCCTGGCCACGCTGCGGGAGGCGGCGCGCGCGGGGCAGCCCTTCGAGATCGCGCTGCTCGACCTGATGATGCCCGGCACCGACGGGCTCGAGCTCGCGCGTCGGGTCAGCGCCGACCCGACCCTGCGTCAGCTGACGATGCTGCTGCTCTCCTCTGACCTGGGCCTTGGGTCGCAGGCCGCCCGGAGCGCGGGTATCCGCGCCGCCCTCAACAAGCCGGTGCGCCACTCCGAGCTGTACGACGCCCTGCTCGGCATCGTGAGCGTCCAGGCCGGGGAGGAGCAACGCCCCGCGCCGGCCGCAGCCCCTGACCTGGGCGTCCGGGTGCTCGTGGTCGAGGACAACTACGTCAACCAGCTGGTCGCCACCGGCCTGCTAGAGAACCTCGGCTACCTGGTCGAGGTCGCCAACGACGGCGCCCAGGCTGTCGAGCGGCTCGCGGGGAACCACCCCTTCGCCGCCGTTCTCATGGACTGCCGGATGCCCCGCCTCGACGGTTTCGACGCCACCCGGGCCATCCGTGCCCACGAGGCGACCGGGGAGCGGGTGCCGATCATCGCGATGACCGCCTCGGCCCTCGAGGGCGAGCGGGAGCGGTGCCTGGCCGTCGGCATGGACGACTTCCTCACCAAGCCGGTCGACGCCCGCGAGCTGGAGAAGGTGATCGAACGTTGGACCGGCGGCGGCGCGGACCCCGCGCCCGAGCAGTCCCCGGAGACCGTCGCCGCTCCGCTCTCCTCGGTGCTCGACCGCGACCGGGTCGCGATGCTCCACGCCCTCAAGAAGGACGGGGTCAGCTTCTTCGAGCGGACCGCAGCCTCGTTCATGTCCCGCTCCGGTGGACAGGTCCTGGCGATCCGGGACGCCGCCCGAGCCGGTGACGCCATGGGGCTGATGACCTCGGCCCACCAGCTCAAGGGCAGTGCCCTCAACCTCGGGCTCCCCCTGGTCGGCGCCACGGCCGCCCGGCTCGAGGCGCTCGGCGACTCCGGGCGCACCGACGGCGCGGACAGGCTGCTCGAGGAGCTCGTGGCCGACGTCGACCGGGCGGTGCGGGCGCTCCAGCAGGCCATCGCTCAGCAGCCGTGAGGAAGCCTTTCAGTCGGTGACCGCCAGCAGGGGACGTACGGCGTTGCGCGCGGCGTGGATGCGCGACTTCACCGTGCCGAGTGGCGTGTCCAGCAGCCGGGCGATCTCGGCGTACTCCAGCTCCTGAACGTCGCGCAGCACCAGCGGCTCGACCAGCTCCGGATGGTCTGCGCCGAGGATCTCCAACGCCTCCAGCAGGTCCAGGCGGCTCCCGGCGATGACGCTGGTCGTCCGCGGGTCCGCGTGGGTGAGCGGCATCTCGGCCGTGAGTCGCTCGGCCGCCCGGCGCTTGAGCGAGCGGTAGGTGCCGCGGGCGCTGTTGGAGGCTACCGCGTGCAGCCACGTGGTGAACTTGCTGCGCCCGGCGAAGCTGTCGATCCGCGTCGCCACCAGCAGCAGGGCGTCCTGGGCAGCCTCGTCCGCGTCCTCGGGGTAGAGCAGCATCCGCCCACAGATCCGGCGGACCCGCGGCGCGATCTCCGCGAGGAGCTCCTCGAGCGCCGGCCGGTCCCCTGCGGCCGCGCGGACCGCGAGCCGGTCGAGGTCGACCTCGCCCGCTCCTACTTGTGTTTCCATCACGCCCACCACCCCCGGGCTCGCTGTGCCCTGCACTGGTCGGGGCCTTGCTGCGGCACAATACCCAGCGTGTCCCTCCCGGAGCGTCTCGGTCGCCTGCAACGGGTGCAGCGTCTCGGGGTGGGCGGGTTCGCCACGGTGTGGCTCTACCACGACGCCGAGCTCCGCTCCGACGTCGCCGTGAAGGCCCTGGCCGACAACTGGGCGCAGCGGCTCGACGTCCGTGAACGGTTCCTTGACGAGGCCCGGATCCTGCGCCAGGCCGACTCCGACCACATCGTCCGCGTCCACGACATCGGCGAGGTCGACGGCACGCCGTACTTCGTGATGACCTACGCCGACCTCGGCACCCTGGCCACGCTGCTGCACGAGGGCGAGCCGCTGCCACCGGCCCGAGTCGTCGACCTGGTCGCCCAGGCCGGCGCAGGTCTCAGCGTCCTGCACGAGCACGGCGTCGTGCACCGAGACATCAAGCCGCAGAACCTGCTCCTGCGCAGCGGGGGCAGCGCGGGCGACCGGCTGCTGGTCGCCGACCTCGGTGTCGCCAAGGCGGTGCTCCACGCGAGTGGACTCACCCAGGTGGTCGGGACGCCGTCCTACATGGCACCCGAGCAGGCGACCGGCGGCGGCATCGACATCCGCGCCGACGTGCATGCACTCGGCGCCGTGGCCTATCAGATGCTGACCGGACAGCTGGTCCGCGAGGGCAGCATCAGCGAGCTGGCCCGGGCCTCGCTGCCACCGGCGCCCTCCTCGCTGGCCGATCTGCCGGCGGCCGTCGACGACGTCCTGCTGCGCGCCCTCGAACCGGATCCGGCGAACCGCTGGCCGGACGTCGAGTCGTTCGTCCGCGCGCTGCGGGCCGCGACCGCGACTCAGCGGCCGGCCGAGCGCGACAACCCCACCCGATGGCAGTCCGCGGACCCGTCCGATGAGACCCCCGCGGCTCCCGGGCCCTCGGTCGTGCTGCTCACCCTGCTGTGGGGGCTGGTCTTCGCTGCCGCCTTCGGGGCGTCGTACGCCGCGGTCGCGCTGCTGCGCTGAGGCCCCCGCCGACTTCGGCCGCGGTCACACTGCGCCCTACGATGTGAGGACGGACACGCGCCACCCCTGCGCGTCCGCCAGCAGGTCACCCACCCCGTGGCCGTCAACGAAGAAAGTGGGCACCACCATGTCTGGACAGACCCCCGGTGTGGATGTGTTCGAACTCGGTTCCGAGCACGAACAGGTCGTCTTCGCCAACGACCCGGCGACGGGCCTGAAGGCCATCGTCGCCATCCACTCCACTGCCCTCGGCCCCGCCCTCGGCGGCACGCGCTTCTACCCCTACGCCAGCACCGCCGACGCGGTGCAGGACGTCCTGAACCTCTCGCACGGCATGTCGTACAAGGCGGCCCTCGCCGGCCTCGACCTGGGTGGCGGCAAGGCCGTCATCATCGGCGACCCGGCCACCTTGAAGTCCGAGGCGCTGCTGCGGGCCTACGGCCGCTTCGTGGAGTCGCTGGGCGGGCGCTACTACACCGCCTGCGACGTGGGCACGAGCTCGCCGGACATGGACCACATCGCGCGCGAGTGCTCCTACGTCACCGGTCGTACGGTCGCCCACGGCGGCGCCGGCGACAGCTCGGTGCTCACGGCGTACGGCGTCTTCCAGGGCATGCGCGCGGCCGCAGAGGTCACCTGGGGCACCCCGACGCTGGCGGGCCGCACGGTCGGCGTCGCGGGGGTCGGCAAGGTGGGTCGCCACCTCGTGCGCCACCTGATCGAGGACGGCGCCGCGGTGCTCGTCACCGATGTGTCCGAGCCGTCGATCGCGGCCGTGCGCGACGAGTTCCCGCAGGTCAGCGTCGTCGAATCGACCGAAGCACTGGTCGCCTCCGAGCTGGACGTCTACGCGCCGTGCGCGCTCGGCGGGGCCATCACCGACGAGGTGGTCGAGGTTCTCTCCGCCACGATCGTCTGCGGCGCCGCGAACAACCAGCTCGCCCACACCGGGGTCGAGAAGGCACTCGAGGAGCGCGGCATCCTCTACGCGCCCGACTACTGCGTCAACGCCGGCGGACTGATCCAGGTCGCCGACGAGCTCGAGGGGTTCTCCTTCGAGCGCGCGCAGCAGCGCGCCAGCGGCATCTTCGACACCACCCGCCGCGTCTTCGAGCTCGCCGCCTCCGACGGTGTCCCGCCCGCGATCGCCGCGGACCGGCTCGCCGAACGCCGGATGCGTGACGTGGGTCGACTGCGCAGCATCTGGCTCCACGACTGAGCGGCAACGAAGAGCCAGGCCCCGGGCCCGTCAGCAGACGGGCCCGGGGCCCAGCTCAACGCCCCAGCTGGTGCCGGGTCAGTCGCGTGACGGTCCGGAGTAGTCCGACCACTTCTCGATCACATCCGGATCGACCTGGTCGGAATTGCTGTTGTGACTCTCGCCGTGCAGCTCGTTAGCCAGCGCCCCGAAGTCAGTCTCGTGGGTCTGGTACTTGAGGTCGCGTGCGACCTTCGTCTGCTTGGCCTTTGCTCGGCCGCGCCCCATAGGGTCAGCCCCCTCGCACACTCGGCCGGGGCTCGGTGGCGCCCGGACTGTCCTCAACGTTTTGTCGTGGGGGCAACGCTACCTGCTGCCCGGCTGTTCCCGCACATCCCCTCCGGAAAAGGGGGGACGGATCACACGAAAAGGTCGAAATCAGCTCACCAGGAGGGGTGCTGACCGGCGAGCCGTACCCGGCCGCCCTCGGCCCCACCGGCCGACTCGTCGGTGGTCACCTCGCCGGCGACCCACGCCTTGATCCCGAAGCCGTCGAGCACCGCGATGACCCGGTCGACGTCCTGGGGAGCGCTCAGCGAGACCATGCCGACCCCACAGTTGAGCGTCGCCTCCAGGTCGGCCTGGGGCACGTTGCCCACGCCGCGGACCAGGTCGAAGATGGGGTGAGGGTTCCAGGTCCCGCGCTCGATCAGCGCGGTCAGCTCCACCGGCAGCACCCGCTCGAGGTTGGCCGCAAGACCGCCCCCGGTCACGTGGGACATCGCGTGCGACAGGTTCTGCTCGGCCAGGGCCAGGCAGGCCTTGGCATAGATCCGGGTCGGCTCGAGCAGCTCCTCGCCCAGCGTGCGCCCCAGCTCGGGGACGTCGCGGTCCAAAGCCCAGCCGGCGCCCCCACGATCGGGATCGGAGAGCAGGACGTGGCGGACCAGTGAGTAGCCGTTGGAGTGCAGGCCACTGGACTCCATCACGATCACGGCGTCCCCCGGGCGGACCCGGCCCGGCCCCAGCAGCTTGTCGGCCTCGACCACACCGGTCGTCGCGCCCGCCACGTCGTACTCATCGGGGGCGAGCAGCCCGGGGTGCTCGGCGGTCTCGCCGCCCACGAGCGCGCAGCCGGCCACGACACAGGCCTCCGCGATCCCCTTGACGATCGCCGCGATCCGCTCGGGCACGACCCGACCGGTGGCGATGTAGTCGGTCATGAACAACGGCTCGGCGCCGCAGACCACGAGGTCGTCGACGACCATGCCGACCAGGTCGAACCCGATCGTGTCGTGGACATCCATCGCCTGGGCGATCGCGACCTTGGTGCCGACCCCGTCCGTCGACGTGGCCAGCAGGGGCCGTTCGTAGCGCTTGAGGGCCGAGGCGTCGAAGAGCCCGGCGAACCCGCCCAGGCCGCCGATCATCTCAGGGCGCCGGGCCTTCTCGACCCACACCTTCATCAGCTCGATCGCCTTGTCGGCCGCTTCGATGGAGACCCCGGCGGCCGCGTAGGCGTTCTCTGCGGTGCTCTGCGCCGCGTTCTGGGCCGCGCTCTCGGGCGGAGGGCCGGGGACGGGCTGGGTCATACGTTCTCCTGGAGCAGTCCGGTCGGGCAGGTCACGGGTTGTTGAGGACGGGCAGCGCGCGGCCGTGGGTCGGCGCCGTCAGCGACGACTCGAGCAGGTGCTTGCCGAGCAGGCTCTCGTCGGGGAGCTCGATGGGGTACTCGCCGGTGAAGCAGGCGGTGCAGAGGTTCTGTCTGGTCTGCGCGGTGGCGTCGATCATCCCGTCGAGGGAGATGTACCCGAGCGAGTCCGCCCCCACGCTGGCCGCGATCTCCTCGGGCGTGAGCCCGTTGGCGATCAGCTCGGCGCGCGTGGCGAAGTCGATGCCGTAGAAGCAGGGCCACTTCACCGGCGGGCTGGAGATCCGCACGTGCACCTCGAGCGCACCGGCCTCCCGCAGCATCCGCACCTGGGCGCGCTGGGTGTTGCCGCGGACGATCGAGTCGTCGACGACGACGATGCGCTTGCCGCGGATCATGTGCTCCAGGGCATTCAGCTTGAGCCGGATGCCGAGCTGACGCAGGGTCTGGCTGGGCTGGATGAAGGTGCGCCCGACGTAGGCGTTCTT
>JBKJLD010000067.1:0-67277 GCA_046597165.1 Nocardioides sp. | reverse complement strand
CCTTCAAGACAGCGACGCGGGCTTTCGACATGCCTGAGGACTGTCGCCTATGTCGCGACTCAGGTGTCGCGTATCAGTTGTCGCCTATGTCGTGAACCCAGGCACCCTCAGCTCCACTCGACAGGACTGAAGAAGGACCTCGACCCCCGCGGGTCGAGGTCCTTCTCAGTTCTCCGAGCGTCAGCGCTTGATCGGCAGCGGGTTCACCGGGTAGGGCAGCGAGACCGCCACGCCGTGATAGAGCGGTCCACCGAGCGCGCCGTACGGCTCGAGGGCCCGTCCCGACGAGATGAAGTAGTCCACTCCCTCCGGGGTGAAGGCGCGCCCCGGGATGGTCGCCAGGTAGGTCCCCTTCGCCCCGCTCGGACGCATCCGCACGGTGTAGAAGCCGCCGCGTGCGTGCCGGCGGTAGTGCAGGACGACGTCTGGCCGACCGGTGCCACCGAGCACGATCGCGGTGACCAACGTGTCCCGGCCCGAGACCTGGTCCCGGACCGGGGTGTGGAACACGATCGGCTGGGGGCTGCGCACCGAGCTCCGGTGCTGGGCGACCCCGAAGTGCTTGAGCACCGCCGACACCAATCGCACCGTGTCGGCCGCGTTGTTGTCCTCCCCGAGGTTCCAGCCGAGGGTCACGGTCTTGAAGCGGTGGTGCTTCTTGTCTCCGTTGACCGCGATCCCGATGTAGGGCCGGTCTGCGGCCGGCTGGACGGCGGCCATGGTGCTCTTGCTGAGCGTCGCGATCCCGGTGGCGGTGCCGAACGGCGCGATGGTGGTCCCGAGGCCGCCGTTGCCCGCCCGGGTGAGCCCGGCCAGGCCGATGAACGGTCGAGCGGCCGCCGGGTGGATCCTCAGCCGGTGCCCGCCGAGCAGGCCCTTGCCCGTCACCGTCGCGTCGTCCTCCTGCACCACGACGTACGTCGAGTTGCCCTCGGGGATGCGCTCGCCGAGGTACTGCGCGGCGAACTGCACGTTCTCGTCGGTGCCCTGGGGGTTGGAGGAGCTCTGGGGAGCACCCAGCGCGTCGAAGATGCGGTTGCTCGTCACCAGCAGCTTGCCGCCCCGGTCGAGGTAGGCGCGCAGTGCGGCCCGGTCGTACTTGTCGAGCTGGCCCTGGCCGCGGTCCACCGCGGACTCCCAGATCACGGCAGAGTAGCGACGCATCGTGGCTGCGCTGGGGTGCGGGCCGGAGAGGGCGTAGGGCACACCCAGGACCGCCAGCGCCCCCGCGATCGCCCGCTCGTGGCTGAGCGTCTGGTCGTCGTCGACAAGCAGCACCTTGGGTGAGGCCGGACCCGACCAGAGGTCGGTGGCCTGCGTCTGGTTGCGTTCCGACCCCTCGCGGACCCGGCCGTTCGGGTCCACGACCGTGAGGAGGCGCACCGGGCCCTCGTAGCGCGGGCTGAACCGGAATGACAACGTTCGTCGCTGGAAGCGGCCCAGCCTCACCGTCCGGCTGGCCACGAGCGGCCCCGTGGCGCTGTCGCGGTGGACCTGCACCAGGACCTTGCCCGGAGCCTTGCCGCCGTTCGAGAAGACCGGCACCCGGAGCCGGTTGCGCCGACCAACATTGATCCGACCCGTCACGAAGCCGGGGGAGACATCAGCGGAGCCTGCGAAGTTCATGACGTCCAGGGTGACGTTGCCCGAGCCCCCTGCCTCGTTGCTCTCGTCGAGGCCGTTGCCGTAGCCGGAGACGTTGGTGAACGCCCAGCCAGTGGGCTTCTGCGTCCAGTTCGACCACGTGTCGGCGGCACCGGACGTGACGAAGCCGCCCGCGCCGGTGAAGAGGACGCGACCGGACCAGGAGCCACAGCCGGCGAAGTCGCCGACGGTGGCGGTCCACTCACCGGGCGTCGGCTGCTTGGTCGTGATGGACTCGGCTGCTCCGGCGCCACCGGAGTCGACCGTGGGGGTCTTCTTGCCGTTCGGGTCGGTCAGGGACAGCGTGCAGTCCCCGGCCGGGTTGTCGCTGCCGGCCGTCACGGTCATGGCGAGGTTGGCCGGGTTCGGGTCGACGGTGAAGGTCGCCATGCCGTCCTGGAGCGGCGCGGCGACACCACTGATGTCCGCGGGGCCCTGGGGTTTGCTGGTGCTCTTCGGCTGGTGGGGCGGCAGCTGACGGGTGCCCGACGTGATCCCGGTGGCCGCCCCGATGAGGTAGTCGGCGGGGTTGCCCCGGCTGTAGTTGAGCTGCAGCTCCTGGGTGTTTTCGTTGCGGTCGAACTCCTCGAAGTCCATCTGGTAGCGGTTCGGGTCGTTCTGCGCGTTGTTGCTGTGCGCGAAGTACGTCGTGGACTGGCGCCAGTAGTCGAAGTGCCACACGATCAGCCCGGACCCGTGCTGCTTGCGGTCGAACATCGAGCCCATCGGGTTCTTGCCGGACAGCTTCGTCGAGGTGGCGTTGCGGCTGACGTTCTCGACGTAGTAGCCCTCGACGATGAACTTCTTGGTCCGGGGGTCCTTGGCCAGGCCGAAGACGTCGTCCTCACCCCAGGTGTGGCCGAGCTTGTCGGTCGCACCGAGCCCGATCTCGTAGGTCGGGACCAGCAGCAGGTTCCGGTCGGGCATGCCGACGCGGTAGCCCTTGCGCGGAAGCGCCGTACGCGGTCGCAGGGTGTAGTTGCGCAGGTTCCCGTGCACGACGGTCGGGGTGATCCAGCCCTGGAAGACCCGGGTCGCCGGGTTCATCATCGCCGGGTTGCTGCCCGACGGGCTGCCGAGGTAGGAGCCGCCGCTCATCAGGTCGTAGTCACCGGTGCCGACCGAGTTGTACGACGTGTCGTAGTAGTCGGGCTCCCCGATGGCGTGGGCCATCTCGTGGCTGGCCACACCGATCGTGAGCGGGTCCACCTTGGAGGCGAACTCGGGAATCGTGAGAACGCGGTCGATGAACACCCCCGGGCTGCTGGTGGGGATGCCGGAGTGCGCGAGGGTGCCGTGCGGGAGTCCGGCGGCGCTCTCGGCGACCTCGCCCTGGCCCAGCGTTGCCTGGAGGGCGTGGGACCAGGTGAAGCACGGGTTTCCGGTGGCGGCCATGTCGCCTCCGGAGTGGATGATCATTGTGAAGTCGACGCGGCCGTCGCCGTCGTTGTCGTAGACCGACCAGTCCACGGCGGGGTCGGCGTTCGCCTGCGGCACTGCCTCGAGAGCCATGCCGAGCGCGCCGCCTCCACCGACGCCGAGCGTGGAGCCGACGGGGTCGAGGTCACTGCCCGCGTTGTCGCCGATGTTGCCGTAGTAGCAGCGGTCCTCACGCGAGCGGTCAGAGGTGTAGGGACCGAACACGTCGACCTTCACCAGGAACTGGCCGAACGACGCCTCGTAGTAGAACTGCGTCATGCTGCCGCGCGGGTTGCCGCCGAAGCCGTCGAGCATCTTCTTGAAGTACGCCGGGTCGTGGCCGTCCTGGAACTGCGGGGCGGTCTGGCCCTTGTCGGCGTCCCACCAGGTTGCGAAGAGGAGGGCAGGGACCCGGAAGACCCGGGGCTGTCCTGCCTTGGCAGCCTGGATCTGCGCCTGGTAGGCCACGATCTGCAGCTGGCGCTGGATCGAGTCGTGCTGCAGCTGCTCCTGTCTGCTCACCTTCACGGTGGCCCGCCCGGACCGCGGGGCGAGGCCGGCCGGGGGAGCGGCGGCACTCACGGCCACGCCGGAGAGCCGGGGCCGACCGGCGGTGTCCCGCCCGGTGACGTAGCGCCAGGTGCCGGAGCTGTCGCGCTGCACGCTGTAGCCGGCGGTGGTCTCGAACAGGCCGCCCTGAGTTGCGGGCGTGAGGGTGGCACGGAAGCTGAAACCGCTGGGCTGGCGCAACAGCTGCGCAGCGGCGGCCGGCGGCACGAGCTCGGGCTCGGGAGCCGTGCTCGGCGCGACCTGCTGCTGGGCGTGCTCATGGGCGTGCTTCTGGGCGGCAACGGGGGTGGCGCTCGCTTCGGTCGCCGCGGTTGTGCCGAGGGCGAGGGCGAGGGCGAGGGCGAGACCGAGAGCGAGGTGGGCTCGGCCTGAGCGTGGTGCAGACATCACAGAGCTCCGTTGGGGAGAGGAATGCGCTGCAGAGACAGATCTGCCTCTGCCTGCAACTCAACGTCGCGTGCACCACCGAAGTGACCGCTTCGGGACCGCTGGGTTAGACCACTTGTCAGGGAGTCCTCCCACCCCCTCACCTGACGTCAGTCGACCTCGACGAACTCCGTCCAGTCCACGCTCGCGGTCCGGGCCTGGTACTCGGCGACGAGCCCAGGCCAGTTGGTGGTGATCCGGGGGCCGTCGACGTACCACGACGAGCAGCCTGACCAGGAGCTCGTCGCGAGGCGCGACTGCATCTCGTCGTCGTAGGCGTCGGCGACGTCCGGACGTACGCCGACCACGCGTGCGCCGCCGTTGGCGATCCGCCGGGCCACCTGGGCGATGTAGCCGGCCTGGGCCTCCATCATCGCAATGATCGAGCTGCCGCCGAGGTTGGTGTTGGGACCATAGATGCAGAAGAGATTCGGGAAGCCCGGCACGGTGATGCCCAGGTGGGCACGGGCGCCGTCGGTCCAGGTCTCGTGCAGGTCGGCGCCGGCGACGCCGGTGACCGACATCGGGGCCAGGAACGAGGTGGCGGCGAAACCCGTGCCCCAGATGACGACGTCGACCTCGTGGAGGGTGCCGTCGGCGGTGCGCACGCCGGTCGGCTCGAGCCCGGTGACCCGTTCGGTGACGACCTCGACGTGGTCGCGGGAGAGGGCGGGGTACCACTCGTTGGAGAAGAGCAGCCGCTTGCACCCGAGCGGGTAGTCGGGGACCAGCTTGGCGCGCAACTCGGGGTCGCGGACCTGGCGGCGCAGGGTGCCCTGCCAGGCCAGGCGGACCGCGGCAAGGATGGGTCGGGTGAGGGGCGAGTCCCCGCCGAGTGCACCGTTGAGGCGCTCGGTCAGCCAGAAGACCGACCGGCGCTCTGCGGCCAGGGTGCGGGGGAACTTGCGGAACAGCCGGTGGTGGCGCTCGGAGTAGGCCTGGTCCGGCTTGGGGACGACGTAGGGCGCGCTGCGCTGGAAGACGGTCAGCTCGGAGACCCGGTCGACGATGCCGGGCACGAACTGGATCGCGCTGGCGCCGGTGCCGATCACGGCGACCCGCTTGCCGGTGAGGTCCACGTCGTGGCGCCACTGGGCCGAGTGGAAGGCCGGGCCGTCGAAGCTCCCGGGGAGCTCGGGGATGACCGGGTTGGAGAGCTGACCGACTGCGGAGACGATCAGGTCTGCTTCGTGCACGCCGGACGTCGTGCTGACCTGCCAGGTCGCGGCGGCCTCGTCGTACGTCGCGGCGGTGACCTCGGTCCGGGTGCGGACCAGGTCGAGCAACCCCTCGCGCTCAGCCGCGCTGCGCAGGTAGTCGAGGATCTCGGCCTGGCCGGAGTAGCGCCGGCCCCACTCGGGGTTGGGCGCCCAGGACCAGGAGTAGAGCGGTGAGGGCACGTCGCAGGCGGCGCCGGGGTAGGTGTTGTCGCGCCAGACCCCGCCGACCGTGTCCGAGCGCTCGAGGATCGTGATGTCGGTGACGCCGGCCTCGCGCAGCGCCCGGGCGGCACCCAGGCCGCCGAAGCCGGCGCCGATGACGATGACCCGGGGGCCGCTCCTGCGGTGACTGCTGGGTGCGCTCACGTGATCGTCATCCCGCCGTCGACCGCGATGGTCTGGCCCGTGATGTAGCCGGCAGCGTCGGAGGCGAGGAAGACGATGGCGGCGGCCAGCTCGGCCGGATCTCCCTTGCGGCCCACCGCGATGCGCGGTGCCTGGGAGTCCAGGTAGCCGTCGGGGTACTGCTCGGTCATCTCCGAGGCGAAGAAGCCCGGGGCCACCGCGTTGACGCGAATGCCCTTGCGCCCGGTCCACTGCTGGGCCAGGTCGCGGGTCAGTCCGATCAGGCCGGCCTTGGACGCGGCGTACGCAGCCTGGGGCAGTCCCGCCGTGGTCAGGCCGAGGACGGAGCTGATGTTGATGATGCTCGAGCCGGGCTGCATCACCCGGCCGCAGGCCTGGGCCATCCAGTAGCAGCCGTTGAGGTTGACGTCGATGACCGAGCGGAACTGCTCCGGCGTCTCGTGGGTGGCGGGGACGGCGGTGCCGATGCCGGCGTTGTTGACCAGGATGTCGACCCGGCCGAACTCCTCCATCGCGAGCGCGACCAGGTTGGTGCACGACTCGGGGTCGGACACGTCGGTGGCGACGGTGAGCGCCCGGCGCCCGGTGGCGGTGACCAGGGCGGCGGTCTCGGCGAGCCGGTCGGCGCGGCGGGCGCCGAGGGCCACGTCGGCGCCGGCCTCGGCCAGGCCGCGGGCGAAGGCAACACCGAGGCCGCTGGAGGCGCCGGTGACGACGGCGACTCGGCCGTCGAGTCGGAACATGTCGTTGACAGTCATGCTGTCATCGTAGGGGTGCGCGAACCACGGTGCATCAGGTGTCCGCCGGGCGCTATCATCGGGCCATGCAGACCTTCACGACCGCCCGGGCCCTCCTTCTTGGCCAGCCGCGCTGATCATCAGCCCCTCGTGGGCGATCGCGCGGCCACCCCTCCATGTGAGGGGTTTTTTCATGTCAGGGAGAAGCCACCGATGAGGAGAGCAGAACGATGAGCGAGCAGGACACCCGGCAGGAGGCCGAGGCCTACGACGTGCAGGCGGTGGAGCAGAAGTGGCTGCCTGTCTGGGAGCGGCTGCAGCCCTTCCGGGCCGACGACGACAGTCCGCGGGAGAAGCGCTACGCCCTGACGATGTTCCCCTACCCGAGCGGCGACCTGCACATGGGTCACGCCGAGGTGTTCTCGTTGCACGACGTGGTCGCGCGCTACTGGTGGCAGCGTGGCTACGAGGTGCTGAACCCGATGGGGTTCGACTCCTTCGGGCTGCCCGCCGAGAACGCCGCGATCCGCAACGACGAGCACCCCGCGACGTACACCCGCGGCAACATCGCCCGCTCCATCGAGTCGTGCCGCCACCTGGCGACCTCCTTCGACTGGACGCGCACCTTCAACACCTCCGACCCCGAGTACTACCGGTGGACGCAGTGGCTGTTCCTGAAGCTGCGCGAGCAGGGCCTGGCCTACCGCAAGAAGTCGCCGGTGAACTGGTGCCCCAACGACCAGACCGTGCTGGCCAACGAGCAGGTCGTGCAGGGCAGGTGCGAGCGCTGCGGCGCCGAGGTCACCAAACGTGACCTGACCCAGTGGTACTTCAAGATCACTGACTACGCCCAGGAGCTGCTGGACGACCTGGACGTGCTGGAGCCGACCTGGCCGGCGCGCGTGGTCACGGCCCAGCGAAACTGGATCGGCCGGTCCGAGGGCGCCCACGTGGACTTCGTGGTGCCCGGCCGGGAGCAGCCGCTCACCGTCTACACGACCCGCCCGGACACCCTGTTCGGCGCTACCTTCATGGTGGTGGCCGCCGACGCGGCGCTGGCTGGCGAGCTGGTCACCGACGAGCAGCGCCCGGCGTACGACGACTACCTGGTCGAGGTGCGCAAGGCCTCCGACATCGACCGGCTGGCCACCGACCGGCCGAAGACCGGGGTCTTCCTGGGCGTCCACGCCCTGAATCCGGTCACCGGCGCCGAGATCCCGATCTACGCCGCCGACTACGTGCTGGCCGACTACGGCACCGGAGCGATCATGGCCGTGCCCGGCCAGGACCAGCGCGACTGGGAGTTCGCCGAGAAGTTCGGGTTGCCGATCGTCCGCACGGTCCAGCCGCCCGCCGGCTGGGAGGGCGAGGCGTACGTCGGTCAGGGCCCGGCGATCAACTCCGCCAACGACGAGATCTCGCTGGACGGCCTGGAGGTCGACGAGGCCAAGTCGCGGACCATCGCCTGGCTGATCGAGAAGGGCACCGGCAAGGGCACGGTCAACTATCGCCTGCGCGACTGGCTGCTGTCCCGTCAGCGGTTCTGGGGCGCCCCGCTCCCGATCATCCACTGCGACGCCTGCGGCGAGGTGCCGGTGCCCGAGGACCAGCTGCCGGTGCGGCTGCCCGAGGACCTCAAGGGCGCCGACCTGAAGCCCAAGGGCTCCTCGCCGCTGGCCGCGGCCGAGGCGTGGGTCAACGTCGACTGCCCGCAGTGCGGAGGTCCCGCCAAGCGGGACAGCGACACGATGGACACCTTCGTCGACTCCTCGTGGTACTTCCTGCGCTACTGCTCGCCGCACGACGACCAGCAGGCGTTCGACACCGAGCTGGTCAACCACTGGGGACCGTGCGACATCTACATCGGCGGCGTCGAGCACGCCGTGCTGCACCTGATGTACGCCCGCTTCTTCACCAAGGCCCTGGCCGACATGGGCCTGGTCGGCTTCCGGGAGCCGTTCACGGCCCAGCTGAACCAGGGCTTCGTGATCAACGAGGGCAAGAAGATGAGCAAATCCCTCGGCAACGGCGTCAGTCTGGGCGAGCAGCTGCGTGAGTACGGCGTGGATGCGATCCGGCTGACCCTGGTCTTCGCCGGTCCGCCCGAGGACGACATCGACTGGGCCGACATGTCGCCGGGCGGCTCACTGAAGTTCCTGCAGCGCGCGTGGCGGCTCAGCGGCGACGTCACGTCGGTCCCGGGCACCGACCCGGCGGCGGGCGACGTGGCCCTGCGCCAGACGACCCACAAGACGGTGCGCGAGTGCGAGGGCCTGATCGAGTCCCACCGGTTCAACGTCGTGGTGGCCCGCACCATGGAGCTGGTCAACGCCACCCGGAAGGCGATCGACTCGGGCTGCGGGCCGGCCGATCCGGCGGTTCGCGAGGCCGCGGAGAGCATCGCGGTCCTGCTCTCGCTGGTCACGCCGTACGTCGCGGAGGAGATGTGGGAGCGGCTGGGCCACGAGCCCACCGTGGCGCGGGCCGGCTGGCCCGAGGTCGACCCCGCGCTGCTCGTGGTGGACTCCATCACCGCGGTGGTGCAGATCCAGGGCAAGGTCCGGGCTCGCCTCGAGGTGGCGCCCGGCATCAGCGACGCGGAGCTGGAGGCGCTGGCGATGGCCGACGAGGCCGTGGTCCGGGCGCTGGAGGGAAAGACCGTGCGCAAGGTGATCGTGCGGGCGCCAAAGCTGGTCAACATCGTCGCCGATGCGTGAGAGCGCGGAGCGCCAGCGGAGTGGTCGAGCTGCGAGGCGACAGTTGGTCGTCGTGTGAGCGAACGGGCCGTTAGCCTTCCGGTCATGTCGTCCGGCCGAACCGTGATCGTGACCGACTCGACTGCCAGCCTTCCTGTGGAGGTGGCGGCCGAGCGCGGCATCGTCGTGGTGCCCCTGCAGGTGGTCGTGGGCGCCAGCGTCTACGACGAGGGGACGCCGGATGGGGCGACCCCCGAGCTGGTGGCCGAGGCGCTCAAGGCGTGGACGCCGGTGAGCACATCGCGACCGACCCCGGCGGCCTTCGGCGAGGTCTATGAGCGGGCCGCCCGCGAGGGTGCCACCGCCGTGCTCTCGATCCACCTGTCGGGCGACATGAGTGGGACCTTCGAGTCCGCCCAGCTCGCGGCGCGCGACGCCTCCGTCCGGGTGGTCACGCTCGACACCCGACAGGTCGGTGTCGCGATCGGCTTCGCCGCCCTCGCGGCCGCCGACGTGCTGGACGCGGGCGGCTCCGTGGACGAGGCGGCGGACGCCGCGCGGTCCCGGGCGGCAGACTCCTCGTCGCTCTTCTACGTCGACACCCTGGAGTACCTGCGCCGCGGTGGCCGGATCGGCGCGGCTGCCGCCCTCTTCGGCGGGGCACTTGCGGTCAAGCCGCTGCTCCAGATCGAGGACGGCCGGGTGGCCACCCTGGAGAAGGTCCGCACGGCCACCCGGGCCCTGGGTCGACTCGAGGAGCTGGCGGTCCAGGCCGCGGGGGACCGGCAGGTCGACGTCTGCGTCGCACACCTCGCGAGCCCCGAGCGGGCCGGTCAACTGGCCGAGGCGCTGAGCGACCGGCTCGCCGAGAACCTCGGCGGGCGCGAGCTGTGGTGCGGTGAGCTGGGCGCGGTCCTCGGTGCCCACGTCGGACCGGGGATGCTCGCGGTCTGCGTCGCCCCGCGCCCGTCGGACGAGGCTGCCGCGCCCGCCTGACGGAGTTCTCCACAGGTGGTGTCGACGGCCTACCGCAGGCCCGGGCGCTTTCCTAGGGTCACGTCATGCGCACCTCTCGTCCGAGCCCCGAGCACCAGGAGGCCGTCTCCCGGCGCCTTGCGCAGCTGAGCGCCGAGCTCGCGACCGTCCGTCGTCCAGCCGCAGACGACGAAGGCTGGGCCGACGCCGTGGCTGTGCCTGAAGTCGCGCCGGAGCCCGAGGAGTGGTTCGGACACACCCGGGTCCGCGCCGAGCTGCCACCCGTCTCCTGGCCGGGCCTGGTGCCGGACCCGGTGCCGGACTGCCTGCCCGACGTGCTGCCCGGCGTACGGCCCGGCCCGGTGCCGGTGCCGGGCCGCCACGCGGCCCGACGAGCCGGCCGGGTGCTGGCCGGGTCGATGCCCGACACACTGCGCGGGCGACTGACCCTGGGGCCGGCCCAGCTCACCGTCGTCGCCCTGCTCGTCGCGCTCGGCCTCGCCGTCACCTGCTGGTGGGTGGTGCGCGCCCAGCCGGCGCCGGTGAGCGCCCCCATTGTGAGCACCCCCCGGGCCACGCTGGCCTCCCTCGCCCCGGCCGGGACCGCCGAGCCCGTGGTGGACGCCGGGACCGTGACCGTCGACGTGACGGGGAAGGTGCGCCGGCCGGGAATCGTGGTCGTCGACGCCGGCTCTCGCGTCGTGGATGCCCTGAAGGCGGCCGGGGGCGCGCGCCGTGGGGTCGACCTCTCCGGGCTCAATCTGGCCCGGGTTCTGGTCGACGGAGAGCAGATCGTGGTGGGGATGCCCGCTCCCACCGGGCTGGCGGCCTCGTCGGTGCCCACGCCCGGCGCACCCGGGGGCCCGCTGGTCAACATCAACACCGCCGACCAGACCGAGCTGGAGTCGCTGCCCGAGGTCGGGCCGGTGACCGCCCAGGCCATCATCGCGTGGCGCAGCGAGCACGGCGGCTTCAGCGCGGTCGATGAGCTGCTGGAGGTCGACGGGATCGGCGACGCCACCCTGGGTCGGCTGGCCCCCTACGTCACCGTCTGACCCGGTGCAGGTCCCGGAGGAGGGCGACCGCGAGGCGCCCGACCTGCGGATGCCGGCCCTCGGCCTGGCCGCGTGGCTGGGTGGGCTCGCCGGTCACTGGTGCCCCTGGCCGGTGGTCCTTGCGGGGATCGTCGTCCTGGGCGGACTGGTGGTCGCCCTGGCTCGCGGTCGTCGCACCCTCCTGCGGACGTCGGGAGCCCTGGTGCTCGTTCTCGCCGCGGTTGCCTGCGTCGCCCTGGTGCGCGGGGAGCAGGTCGCACGCAACCCGGTCGCCGCCCTGGCGACGGACGGAGCCGTGGCCCGGATAGAGGCTACGGTCACGGCCGATCCGCGGGAGGTGTCCGGTCGTTTCGGCGACCAGGTACTGGTCGGCGTCGAGGTGCACCGGGTCACTGGTCGCGGCGCGTCGTACACCCTCGCCGCGCCGGTCCTGGTGCTCGGCGACGCCAGTTGGGCCGACCTGCGGCTGGGGGAGCGGATCGAGGCGAGTGGGCGGCTGGCCCGGGCCGACGGCCCCGACGTCGCCGCCCTGTTGCACGCCAGCGGCGACCCGACGGTGACGCGAGCACCCGACCTGTGGTGGCGCGGTGCGGGGGCCGTGCGGGCCTCGTTGCGCGCCTCGGTGGCGCACCGCCCGTCCGCTCAGCGGGCGCTGGTCCCGGCCCTGGTGGACGGCGACGACACCGGCCTGGAGGCGGGGCTGGCCGACGACTTCCGTGCGACGGGTCTGACCCACCTGCTTGCCGTCTCGGGGACCAACCTGACCCTGGTGGTCGGGTTCCTGCTGGTGCTGGCCCGTTGGGGCGGGGTGCGCGGGCGGTGGCTCTACGTCGTGGGGGCGCTCGGCATCGCCGGCTTCGTCCTGCTGGCCCGCACCGAGCCGAGCGTGCTGCGCGCCGCGGTGATGGGTTCGGTGGCGCTGGTCGCGATGGGGTCCAACGGGCGGCAGCGCGGCTCGCGGGCGCTCGGGATCGCGCTGGTCGCCCTGCTGCTGGTGCAGCCCGGGCTGGCCACCTCGATCGGGTTCGGGCTCTCCGTCCTGGCTACCGCGGGGATCCTGCTCCTCGCCCCGGGCTGGCGCGACGCGCTGTCCCGGTGGCTGCCGCGCTGGGTGGCCGAGGCGGTGGCGGTGCCCGCGGCGGCCCAGCTGGCCTGCACCCCGCTGGTGGCCGCGATCTCGGGTCAGGTCAGCCTGGTGGCGGTCGCGGCCAACCTGGTCGTCGCGCCTGCCGTCGGACCCGCGACGGTGCTGGGGCTCGCCGGAGGACTGCTCGGGCTCGGCTGGGCGCCCCTCGGGCGGGTGGCCGGGACCCTCGCGTCCTGGTGCGTCGCCTGGATCGTCGTGGTTGCCCAGCAGGGCGCCGCGCTGCCCGCCGCGGCGGTGGACTGGGGCACCGGAGTCGTCCCCCTCGCGGTCCTGACCCTCCTCACCGTCGCGGTGGCGCTGGTCGGGCCTGCCGTGCTCCGTCGGCGCGACACCGGCATCGCCTGCTGCCTGCTGATGGTCGCCGCCGTGCTGGTCCGCCCGCCGACGCCCGGGTGGCCGCCGGACGGCTGGGTGCTGGTCGCCTGCGACGTCGGACAGGGCGATGCGCTGGTCCTCAACGCCGGCGGTGGCGCCGGAGTGGTCGTGGACGCGGGACCGGATCCCGCGGCCGTCGATGACTGCCTGCACCGCCTCGACGTGACCTCGGTGCCGCTGCTGGTGCTGACCCACTTCCACGCCGACCACGTCGACGGGCTCGCCGGCGTGCTCGACGGGCGCCGCGTGGGCGCCCTGGAGACGACCAGGCTGCTCGACCCGCCCCAGGGCGTCACCCTCGTGGACCGGCTCGCGGCCGGAGCCGGGCTGGCGCCGACCCCGACGCCGTACGGCGTGACCCGCACGGTCGGCGACGTGACGCTCCAGGCGGTCTGGCCGCCGCCCGACTCGCCCACGCTCGGTCCGGGCGACGGCAGCACCGCCAACAACGCCAGCGTGGTGCTGCTCGCCGAGGTCCATGGGGTCCGGCTGCTGCTGAGTGGGGACGTCGAGCCCGAGGGCCAGGCGGTGATCGCCCACGCGCTGCCCGGCCTGCACGTCGACGTGCTCAAGGTGCCCCACCACGGGAGCCGCTACCAGGACCTCGACTTCCTGCTCTCGCTCGGAGCCCGGGTGGCGCTGGTCTCGGTCGGTGCCGACAACGACTACGGCCATCCGGCACAGGAGACCTTGATGCCGCTCGCGGCGACCGGTGCCCGGGTGCTGCGCACCGACCTCGACGGTGACCTGGTCGTGGTCGAACGCGACGGTCGCCTCTCGACGGTCACCGGTGGGTGAGTCGGCGTCCTGTGGCAGGCTGATCGCACCATGGCAGGCCCTTCACCGCACCCACGCGCAGCAGACGTCCTCGGCCAGGTCACGCTGGTGACCGGCAAGGAGGAATACCTCAACGAGCGCACCGTCAGCGCCGTGCGCGATGCGGTCCGCGCGCACGACGCCGACGCGGAGTTCTCCGAGGCGACCGCCGGCGACCTCTCTCTGGCCACGCTGGGGGAGATGGCCGCGCCGTCCCTCTTCTCCAGCATCCGGTGCGTGGTCGTGCGCGACCTGGAGAAGCTTCCCGAGGAGTCGGTCGACGGCTTGCTGGCCTACGCCGGTGCCCCGGCGGACGACGTCGCGCTCGTGCTCGTCCACGGCGGTGGGCCCAGGGGCAGCGGGGTGCTGACGAAGCTCCGCAAGCTCGGCACCGTCGTCGACTCGCGCTCGGGCGAGCTCAAGGCCTCCGAGTTCCCCTCGTTCGTCGCCGCCGAGGTGCGTCGCCACGGCTCCTCGATCGACAACGAGGCCGCCGTCTTCCTGGTCCAGGCCGTGGGTCAAGACCTTCGCTCCCTGGCCGCGGCAGCCCACCAGCTCACCAACGACTTCCTGGGCGAGACGCTCGACGTCGACAAGGTGAAGAAGTACTTCGGTGGCCGGGCCGAGGCCAAGTCCTTCGCGGTCGCGGACGCCGCCTTCTGGGGGCGCCGTCAGGCCGCCCTGGAGGAGCTGCGCTGGTCGCTCGACGCCGGCACCGCGCCCGTCCTGGTCACCTCGGCCTTCGCCGGAGGAGCCCGCGGCGTGGCCCGCTACCGCGCCGCCCCACGTGGGATGCGCGACGCAGACCTGGCCCGCGAGGTCGGCGTGCCGCCGTGGAAGCTGAAGACCATCCGCGACCAGTCGCGCGGCTGGTCGGATGCAGGAATCGCGCGCGCCATCCGGGCGATCGCCCAGGCCGACGCCGACATCAAGGGCGCCGCCAGCGACGCGGCGTACACCCTGGAGCGGCTGGTCCTCACGATCACGGGCCTGCACGACCCGCGCTGAGGATCCGGAAACGCAAAAAGGCGTCGGCCCCGGAGGGACGACGCCTGGAAGCGAGGAGCCTCAGAGAGAGGCGGCCTTCTTGGCCATGGCCGACTTGCGGTTGGCGGCCTGGTTGCGGTGGATGACACCCTTGGAGACGGCCTTGTCCAGCTTGCGCGACGCGTCGCGGACAGCCACGACAGCGCCGTCCTTGTCGCCGGCCTCGGCCAGCTCGCGGAACTTGCGGACGGCCGAGCGCAGGCCGGTCTTGACAGCCTTGTTGCGCTCGTGGCGCAGCTCGTTCTGTCGGTTGCGCTTGATCTGGGACTTGATGTTCGCCACTACTGCGCCTTCGTCGTAGGTGTGAAGAGTTCTTGCTGAAGTTCTGTGGTGCTGTCGGCGCCCCAGCAATGAGCAAGCGGGTGCCAGACACGCGACGAGAAAGATTAGCAGTGGCGCGCACAGGGGCCCAAATCGGATGGCAGGGGGGAAACTGGGGCCTGCTCACCACCAGCCGCGCCGCTCGCCCAGCCAGGCCCACACCACGTCGGCCTGCCAGCGCTGGGCGTCGCGGATGTACGGCGAGGTGAACGGCACCGGCTCGTCGGACTGGCGGAAGAAGTAGCCGGCCACCAGCGCCAGCACGATGTCGATGTGCTCGGCGGGCACGTCGCGGGTCAGGCGGCGGGTGGCCAGCACCTGCTCGACGTCCAGGTCGTCCCCGCAGGGGCCGATCAGCAGCAGGACGGTGTCCAGCCAGGCGGCGCCCAGCACCGGCCAGTTCCAGTCGCACATCAGGGTGCGCCCGTCCGTGCAGAGCAGGATGTTGTCGTCGCGTACGTCGGTGTGGACGACCGTGGTGCCGCCGACGGCCTCGGCGTACCTCGCGGCCAGGGCAGCGGCCTCCTCGAGGTGGGGCAGCGCCGGGCGGGTGGTCCGCACGTGCTCCCAGTGGCCGGGGAAGTCGGCGAACTCCGCCTCGAAGGTGTCGAGCTCCAGCCCGTCCGGGGGCGGGGTGAGCGTGTCGGCGGTCGTCTCCAGCATGTCGAGGGCGGCCTCGAGGTCCGGCGCCCGCCACGGGCGGGTCGGACAGTGCGCCTCGACGTACTCCAGGCCCACGACCATCCAGTCGTCGGCGTCGTGGGTCCACAGCAGTCGGGGAGCTGGCAGCCCGGGTGGCATCGCGCCCAGCTTGCGCGCCTCGGTGCGGTAGGACTCGGCGAACATTCGCTGGGCCTTTGTGGAGGCGGCCTTCACGAAGTGGCGCGACCCGTCGAGGCAGGTGAGGACCGAGGCGAAGCCGGGCGTGAACCCCGCGCCCTGGCTCGACGCGGAGACGACCGGCGATCCGCAGTGCCGCTCGATGAGGGAGCGCACGTGCGGGGGCAGCAGCGGCCACTCGAGGCGGTTGGCCGTGCGGCCGTGCGGGATGGTCGTGGGGATCACCCCGTCATCCTCGCACCGCGCCGCCGGCGGAGACGGACTTCGGCCCGGTGTCAGCGGCGAAGGCATGCCGCGCTTCTTCCTGGGCAGAAAGCGCTCGCGCACCCGGGCCGACTGCTCCTGGACGTGCTCACCAACCCCACGACATCTCCATCCCGCCCAACCCCAAGCTCGAGCAGGGCTGGGGCTTCGCGATCGTCAAGATGCGGGAGTTCGTCGACAGCCCCGAGGGAATGGAAGAATGGACCCGTCCACCCGCATTCCTGACGAGAGCAGTTCGTGGCCACCTCTTCGACACCCCGACCGGGCTACACCGATCCCGCGATCATCCGGAACTTCTGCATCATCGCGCACATCGACCACGGCAAGTCGACCCTGGCCGACCGGATGCTGCAGCTCACCGGCGTCGTGGACGCGCGAGCGGCCCGCGCGCAGTACCTCGACCGGATGGACATCGAGCGCGAGCGGGGCATCACGATCAAGAGCCAGGCCGTCCGGATGCCCTGGACGGTGCCGGCGGACAACGAGCAGCTCGCCGAGCCCGGCGACTACGTGCTCAACATGATCGACACACCCGGCCACGTCGACTTCACCTACGAGGTCTCCCGCTCCCTCGAGGCCTGCGAGACCGCCGTGCTGCTCGTGGACGCCGCCCAGGGCATCGAGGCCCAGACGCTGGCCAACCTCTACCTCGCGCTCGGCGCCGACCTGCACGTCATCCCGGTGCTCAACAAGATCGACCTGCCCAACGCCCAGCCGGAGAAGTACGCCGCGGAGCTCGCCGGCATCATCGGCTGCGACCCCTCCGACGTGCTGCAGACCTCCGCGAAGACCGGGCTCGGCGTCGAGGCGCTGCTCAACGAGATCGTGCGCCAGACCCCGGCCCCCGTCGGTGACGCCGACGCCCCGGCCCGCGCGCTCATCTTCGACTCCGTCTACGACACCTATCGCGGTGTGGTCACCTACGTCCGGGTCGTCGACGGCAAGCTGAGCCACCGGGACCGGATCAAGATGATGTCGACCGGCGTCGTCCACGAGATGCTCGAGGTCGGTGTGATCAGCCCCGAGCCGGTCAAGGCCACCGAGATCGGGGTTGGCGAGGTCGGCTACATCATCACCGGCGTGAAGGACGTCCGTCAGTCGCGGGTCGGTGACACGATCACCAGCCAGCACCACGGCGCCACCGAGGCGCTCGGCGGCTACAAGCACCCCAACCCGATGGTCTACTCCGGGCTCTACCCGATCGACGGCGACGACTACCCGACGCTGCGCGACGCCCTCGAGCGGCTCCAGCTCAACGACGCCGCCCTGGCCTACGAGCCCGAGACCTCCGGCGCCCTCGGCTTCGGTTTCCGCTGCGGCTTCCTCGGTCTGCTGCACATGGAGATCGTGCGCGAGCGGCTCGAGCGGGAGTTCAACCTCGACCTGATCTCGACCGCCCCGAACGTCGTCTACGAGGTCACCATGGAGGACGGCACCGTCATCGAGGTGACCAACCCCAGCGAGTACCCCGACGGCGGCAAGATCGCCGAGGTCCGCGAGCCGGTCGTCCGGGCCACGATCCTGACCCCCTCGGACTACATCGGCACGATCATGGAGCTCTGCCAGTCCAAGCGCGGCAACCTCAACGGCATGGACTACCTGTCGGAGGACCGGGTCGAGATGCGCTACACGCTGCCGATGGGCGAGATCGTCTTCGACTTCTTCGACCAGCTCAAGTCGCGCACCAAAGGCTACGCGTCCCTCGACTACGAACGCTCCGGTGACCAGGCCGCCGACCTGGTCAAGGTCGACATCCTGCTGCACGGTGACCCGGTTGACGCGTTCTCGGCGATCGTCCACAAGGACGCCGCCTACGCCTACGGCGTCTCGCTGGCGGGCAAGCTGCGGGAACTGATCCCGCGCCAGCAGTTCGAGGTCCCGATCCAGGCCGCGATCGGTGCCCGGGTGATCGCCCGCGAGACCATCCGCGCGATCCGCAAGGACGTGCTCGCCAAGTGCTACGGCGGTGACATCACCCGTAAGCGCAAGCTGCTGGAGAAGCAGAAGGAGGGCAAGAAGCGGATGAAGATGGTTGGCCGCGTCGAAGTGCCCCAGGAGGCCTTCATCGCCGCGCTCTCCACCACCGCGCCGAGCGACAAGACCGCCAAGAAGTAGTGGAGCTGCCGGCGGGCGTCCGGGAGTTTGCCGGGCGCGGGGACGACTGGGCCGCGTTCGTCGAGCGGCTGCCCCGCCTGGTCCGCGAGCTGGTGGCCGAGTGGGAGCTGCAGCTCGACGGGCCGTCCACCCATGGCAACTGCGCACTGGTCGTGCCGGTCCGCCGGGCGGGTGAGGCGACGGTGCTCAAGGTGGCCTTCCCGGACGACGAGTCCGAGCACGAGGGGCTGGCGCTCCAGCGCTGGGCGGGGCGCGGAGCGGCCCGGCTGCTGCGCGCGGACCCGCACCGCCGAGCGCTGCTGATCGAGCGGCTGCACACCCGCGACCTCACCGAGCTGTGGGACCTCGAGGCGTGCGAGGTCGTGGCCGGACTCTATGGCCGGCTGCACGTGCCGGCACCACCGCAGCTGCGCACCCTCACGTCGTACGTCGAGCGGTGGGCCGCGCCGCTGGTGGCGCTGTCGCGCGACGCCCCGATCCCGCGGCGTCTCGTGGAGCAGGCGGTGGGGCTCGCCGGGGATCTGGTGGCCGACCCGGCCAGCACCGGGGTGATCGTCCACGGCGACCTGCACTACGAGAACGTGCTGGCCGCTGATCGGCAGCCCTGGCTGGTCATCGACCCGAAGGCGATGTCGGGGGACCCCCACTACGAGCCGGCTCCGATACTGTGGAACCGCTGGGACGAGGTGGTCGCGAGTGGCGACGTCCGCGACGCGGTCCGTCGGCGCTTCCACACCCTGGTCGACGGCGCCGGCCTCGACGAGGCGCGAGCCCGGGACTGGGTCGTGGTCCGGATGGTCGTCAATGCCCACTGGTCGCTGGAGGACGCGGCTGCCGCGGACCGTCCCCTGAACCGCGAGGAGCGGGCCTGGGTGACTCGCTGCATCGCGATCGCGAAGGCCGTCCAGGACTAGATCAGGTAGCGCAGCCAGAGGTAGGGCACCGCCACGACGGCCGAGGCAGCGGTCACGACGATGCCGTACTTGGTGAACTGCCAGAAGCTGATCGGGGTGCCGTAGCGCGCCGCCATCCCGAGCATCACGACGTTGGCACTGGCGCCCACCGCGGTGGCGTTGCCGCCCAGGTCCGCGCCGAGGGCCAGGGACCACCAGAGGACGATGCCCTCGCCGGCCGGCTGGAGCGCCACCAGCGCGGCCACGACCGGCGCGAGGGTGGCGACGTAGGGGATGTTGTCGACGATCCCGGACAGCAGCATCGAGACGAGGAGCAGGACGAAGACGGTCAGGGCCAGCCGGCCACCGGTCGCGTCGGCCAGGGCGTCGGCGAGCTCGCCGATGATTCCGGTCTCCACCAGGGCCCCGACCATCACGAAGAGGCCCATGAAGAAGACCAGGGTCTCCCACTCGACGTCGGCGATCGCGTCCTCGACGGTCACCTTGGAGACGGTCAGGAGCAGGCCGGCGCCGAGCAGCGCCACGATCGAAGGCTCGAAGTGGAGCACCGGGTGCAGCACGAAGCCGGCCATCACGAGCCCGAGCACGACCAGGCACTGGTAGAGCAGCGTGCGGTCCCGGATCGCCTCGCCCTCGGAGAGCGCCATCACCTCGGCGACCCGCTCCGGGTCGGAGGTGAAGGAGGCGCGGAAGAGCCAGCGGCACAAGAAGATCAGGATCACCGTCATGATCACCGCGAACGGCAGCAGGTTGACCAGGAAGTCGTTGAAGGTGAGCCCCGAGCGACTCGCGATGATGATGTTGGGCGGATCGCCGATCAGCGTGCCGGCGCCACCGATGTTGGAGGCCAGGACCTCGGCGATGAGGTACGGCGTCACGTCGAGGCCGAGCCGCTCGCACACGAGGAACGTGACCGGCGCGATCAGGAGGATCGTCGTCACGTTGTCGAGCAGCGCCGAGGCCACCGCCGTGATCACGATCAGCAGGACCATCACGGGGAAGGGCCGGCCCCGGGCGCGTTTGGCGGCGTAGATCGCCATCGCCTCGAACAGCCCGGTCTGGCGGACCACGCCGACGATGATCATCATCCCCAGGAGCAGGAAGATGACGTTCCAGTCGATCCCCGAGCCCTCGGAGTAGAACGCCGCGTGGCCGTCGGTGAACCCGAGAGCAAGCATCAGGGCGGCACCGCCGAGGGCCGCCGCCACGCGGTGGATCCGTTCGGTGGCGATGAGGGTGTAGGCACCCAGGAAGACGACGAGCGCGGCGACGTGCGTGAAGCTCACGGAGCCTCGACGATCAGTTTCTCGAGCAGGCGCGAGGCGGTGATCGCTCCGGTCATCAGCCCGTCGTCGTCGACCACCACGAGCAGCGGGCTGTGCAGCTTGGCCATGACGGCCGCGCACTCGAGCACGGTGGCCTCGCTGTCGACGACCGGGAGCTCGACCTTCTTGTCGTGGCGAACGAGGTCGCCGACCGACTTGTTGTCGAGGCGGCGCAGGCACTCGTCGGCCGTCTTCTCGTCGTAGACCCGGACCAGCGAGGGGTCCTCCTGGAGGTAGCCGGGGATCAGGAAGCGCAGCACCTGGGACCCGGCCAGCACGGCGTACGGCTTGCCGTCATCCAGGACCACGACCGCCGGGCGGCGTTCCTCCCCGATGGTCCTGGCCGCCTCCAACGCGGGGGCGGACACGTCGATGGAGGGATACGGTTCACTCAGGTTCTCTGCTCGCACGGCACCAGCCAACCACCTCTGGCCCACGGCTTCGACCGGGGACGCTGTCGCGGGCTACCCACCAGACCCGTCGACCGAACCCTTTTCGCGAGGAGCAACACCCCCATGCCGCATGTCATCTCCGTCAACACCGGCCGCCCCCGACCCGCCGCCTGGGCCGGCATCGGCCGTACCTCCATCGACAAGGCCCCGGTTGCCGGGCCCTTGAGGGTGGATGCGGCCGGGCTCGACGGCGACCAGGTCTCCGACACGCGGAACCACGGTGGCCCCGACCAGGCGGTCTATGCCTTTGCCCGTGAGGACCTCGACTGGTGGGCGGGCGAGCTGGGCCGGGAGATCCGCGACGGTCAGTTCGGCGAGAACCTGACCACCTCCGGGATCGACGTCAACGAGGCCGAGATCGGAGAACGCTGGCGGATCGGCGAGGTCCTGCTCGAGGTCGCGTCGGTGCGCACCCCGTGCAACGACTTCAAGTGGTGGATGGGCCTCTCCGGCTTCGACAACGCCGTGTGGGTCAAGCGGTTCGCCGCGGTGGGGCGCCCCGGACCCTACCTGCGGGTGCTCTCGTCCGGCACGGTCACGGCCGGAGACGAGCTCGAGGTCGTGCACCAGCCCGGTCACGGGGTCACGGTGAGCACGATGTTCCAGGCGGTGTTCTCAGACCCGAGCCGGTTGCCCGAGCTCCTCGCGGTCGACGGGCTGGTCGCCGAGGCGCGCCTCAAGGCCGAGCAGTACGTCGCCGGCCGGACTGGTCTACGGGCGGTCCTGGACAGCCCAACTGGCGGTTCGGCTACCGGGAAGTAGTCACTTGTTCTAGGTTACTGGCCACAGGGGCGTCGTCCGGGTGACCTCTACGCCGCCCACCATTGACTGCGCAGGAGTGTCATGGCTGTCAACACCGACACCAGCTTTGTCGACCATCTGTCCCCGAACGTCGCCGTCCAGTTCCTGGAGCGAGTGGCGAAGTCCCCGAACCGCGAGGCCTACCGCTTCCCGCGCGGCGACGAGTGGGAGTCGGTGACCTGGCAGCAGACCGGCGACCAGGTCGAACGGCTGGCCGCAGGGTTGCTCTCCCTCGGCATCGAGACCGAGCAGCGGGTCGGCATCGCCTCCGGCACCCGCTACGAGTGGATCCTGGCCGATCTGGCGATCATGTGCGCCGGTGCCGCCACCACCACCGTCTACCCGTCGACCAACGGTGAGGACACGGCGTACATCCTCAGCGACTCGGAGTGCCGGGTCGTCTTCGCCGAGGACGACGACCAGCTCGCCAAGCTGGTCGCGCACAAGGCAGAACTGCCCCACCTGATGAAGGTCGTGACCTTCGACGGCGCGACCGACAATGACTGGGTGATCGGCCTCGAGGAGCTCGCCGCGCTCGGCGACGCCTACCTCGTCGACCACGCAGGCATCGTGGCCGCGACCGCCCGGGCGATCAGCCCCGACCAGCTCGCCACCCTGATCTACACCTCGGGCACCACCGGTCGCCCCAAGGGTGTCCGGCTGAAGCACAAGTCGTGGGTCTATGAGGGTGCCGCCATCGAGGTGCAGAACATCCTCCACGAGGACGACCTGCAGTTCCTCTGGCTGCCGATGGCCCACTCGTTCGGCAAGGTGCTCCTCTCCTCGCAGCTCGCGTGCGGCTTCGCCACGGCCATCGATGGCCGGGTCGACAAGATCGTGGAGAACCTCGGCATCGTGAAGCCGACCTTCATGGGTGCTGCCCCCCGCATCTTCGAGAAGGCCCACGGCCGGATCGTCACGATGCAGCAGTCCGAGGGCGGCCTCAAGGAGAAGCTCTTCAACCGGGCCTTCAAGGTCGGCCTCCAGGTGGACCTCCTCGTCCGCGAGGGCAAGTCGGTGCCGGTGTCGCTCAAGGTGCAGCACGCCATCTTCGACAAGTTGGTCTTCAGCAAGGTGCGCGACCGCTTCGGCGGTCGGGTGCGTTTCTTCATCTCCGGTGCAGCCGCGCTGAACCAGGAGATCGCCGAGTGGTTCCACGCGGCGGGCATCGTGATCCTCGAGGGCTACGGCCTGACCGAGTGCTCGGCCGGCGGCTTCGTCAACCACCCCGACCAGTACAAGTTCGGCACGGTCGGTCCGGCGCTGCCCGGCAGCGAGGTCAAGCTCGGGGACGGCGACGAGGTCCTGATCCGCGGCCCGCACGTCATGGATGGCTACCACAACCTCCCTGAGGAGACCGCCAAGACGCTCACCGAGGACGGATGGCTGAGGACCGGTGACAAGGGCAGCCTCGACGCCGACGGCTTCCTCACCATCACGGGTCGGATCAAGGACCTCTTCAAGACCTCGGGTGGCAAGTACATCGCGCCGTCCGCGATCGAGTCGAAGTTCAAGGCGGTCTGCCCCTACGCCAGCCAGTTCATGGTCTTCGGCAACTCGCGCAACTACTGTGTCGCGCTGGTCACTCTCGACCCGGACGCGATGGCGACCTGGGCGGCGGAGAACG
Organism: Nocardioides sp.; assembly: GCA_046597165.1. Taxonomy (GTDB): domain Bacteria; phylum Actinomycetota; class Actinomycetes; order Propionibacteriales; family Nocardioidaceae; genus Nocardioides. Next base: position 44,125 of record JBKJLD010000067.1, on the reverse strand, counting down.
GCATGGCGGACGCGTCGTACACCGAGGTCGTGAAGTCCGAGAAGGTCCACGACCTGGTCGCCGGGTACGTCGAGGAGCTCAACGCGCGGCTGAACCGCTGGGAGACAATCAAGAAGTGGGAGCTGCTCGACCACGACCTCACCATCGAGTCCGGTGAGCTCACCCCCTCCATGAAGGTCAAGCGCAACGTCGTGGAGGACAACCACAAGGCGCTCATCGCCGCGTTCTACGAGTGAGCGGCCGCCGGTGCCCCGCCACGAGCGGGGCACCGGTGTGATGGACTGGCCCGATGCCCTCCGCCCTGCCCTCCGGTGAGCCGGTCCCGGCCGACGGTGCCCTCCCGGCCGAGGCGCTCGAGGGCGTCGGCGCGCGTCCCTTCGGCATCTACGTCCACGTGCCGTTCTGCCGGGTGCGCTGCGGCTACTGCGACTTCAACACCTACACGGCCGACGAGCTCGGGAGCACCGCCACCGCGCGCGGCGCCTCGCGGGCGACGTACGCCGAGGCCGCGATCGCCGAGCTCCGGCTGGCGCGGCGGGTGCTCGGCGACGCCGAGGTCCCCGTGTCGACCGTGTTCCTGGGCGGCGGCACTCCCACCCTGCTCCCGCCGGAGGACCTCGGCGCCATCCTGCGTGGCGTCGACCACGAGTTCGGCCTCGTACCCGACGCCGAGGTCACCACCGAGGCCAACCCCGACAGTGTCGACCTCGCGGACCTCGAGAAGCTGCGCGTCGCGGGCTACACCCGGCTCTCCTTCGGCATGCAGTCGGCGGTCCCGCGGGTGCTCGCGACCCTGGACCGCACCCACGACCCCGAGCGGGTGCCGCAGGTCGTGGAGTGGGCCCGCCGGGCCGGCTTCACGCAGGTCAGCCTCGATCTGATCTACGGCACGCCCGGCGAGAGCCTGGCCGACTGGGAGACCTCGCTGGACTCGGCGCTCGCGGCCGGGCCCGACCACGTCTCGGCGTACGCGCTGATCGTGGAGGACGGCACCGCGCTGGCCCGGCAGGTGCGCCGAGGCGAGCTACCGATGCCCGACGACGACGACCTGGCCGACAAGTACGTCCTGGCCGACGAACGGCTCTCCGCTGCCGGTCTGGGCTGGTACGAGGTCTCGAACTGGGCCACCGACGAGGCAGCCCGCTGTCGGCACAACGTCCTCTACTGGACCGGCGCCGACTGGTGGGGCATCGGCCCGGGCGCGCACTCCCACGTGGGTGGGGTGCGCTGGTGGAACGTCAAGCATCCCGCGGCGTACGCCGACCGGCTGGCGTCGGGCGCCAGCCCGGCCCACGCCCGCGAGCTGCTCGACGACGAAACCCGTCGGGTCGAGCGGGTGCTGCTGGAGCTCCGTCTGCGCGACGGACTGCCCGTCGACGTCCTGGACGCGGCGGGGCGAGCTGCCGTGCCGGACCTGACGACTCGGGGGCTGCTGGAGGATCGCCGGGACCGGCTGGTCCTCACCCGGCGGGGCCGGCTCCTCGCCGACGCCGCCGTGCGTGACCTGTTGCCCTGAGCCGAGCTCCGTCCTCTACACGCGGATCAGCCACCCGTCGACCGCACCGGCTACGGGCCACGCATCTGCCTGGATGGATCGCCGGTTAACCGGTTGTTCCTGACGTTCCAAGGCGTTGCATCGGCCCCGAACGTCATGGTTCGCCGGTGAACCGGCGATCCATCCACCGGGTCGGGCTCAGCTCACCATCCGGATCGTGAGCGGGTAGCGGTACTCCTCACCTCGGGCGGCGCGTACCGAGCCGAGGACCGTGCAGATCAGCCAGAGCAGGCCCACGGCCGGCAACAGCAGGAACCCGACCAGCACGAAGAGCAGCACGAACGAGACGCCTGCGTAGATCAGGATCGAGAGTTGGAAGTTCAGCGACTCGACGGCCTGACGGCGGATGTAGGCCGACTCGTTGCCTTTGGTCAGCATGATGACGAGCGGGCCGAGGAAGGCCAGGGCCACGAACGAGGCCACGAAGGCGCTCCAGTGGGCGGCGCCGCCCCAGGTCACCTCGTCGGGCGTGGGGTTGCCGGGCGCGAGGTGGGGCTGGTCAGGGCGGGGCGTGCCATGGTCGCCGTACGGCGACGAGGCGGCGGAACCGGGCTGCCACTGGTGGGGTGGGCCGGTGGGCGGGATGCCGAAGGCACCAGGTCCGGTCATGGGATAGTTCGATGCTTCGTCGCCGTGGTGCGGCGGGCGGATCGGGTCACTCATGTCGTGCTCCTCACTCGGCCGTGACGAAATCGATCAGTTCCTCGACTCTACCCAGCAGCGCGGGATCGAGATCCTGGTAGGACGACACCTTCCCCAGAATGTGCTGCCAGGCACGCGCCAGATCGGTCTGGTTGCGGTGCGGCCAGCCGAGCTGCTGGCAGGTGCCGGTCTTCCAGTCGATGCTGCGCGGCACGTCGGGCCATCGGGCGATGCCCAGCCGCTCGGGCTTGACGGCCTGCCAGACGTCGATGAACGGGTGGCCCACGATCAGGACGTGCTTGCCGATGGCGGAGCCGGCGATGCCCTGCGCGATGCGGCTCTCCTTCGACCCCTTCACCAGGTGGTCGACCAGCACGCCCACCCGGCGATCGGGCCCGGGCCGGAAGTCGCGCAGGTGCTCGGCGAGGTCGTCGACGCCGCCGAGGAACTCGACCACGACCCCCTCGAGGCGCAGGTCCGCACCCCAGACCTTCTCGACCAGCTCGGCATCGTGGCGGCCCTCGACGAAGATCCGGCTGGCCCGGGCGACCCGGGCCGGGGCACCGTGCACGGCCACCGATCCCGACGCGGTCCGGGTCGGCTTGGCAGGGGCGCCGGCGCGCACCGGGCGGGTCAGCACCACCGGGCGTCCCTCGATCAGGAATCCCGGCCCGAGAGGAAACGTGCGGCGCTTGCCGCGCCGGTCCTCCAGGGTGAGGGTGTCGAGATCGCGGTCGACCGCGACGATCTCACCGCAGAAGTCCTCCATGACCTCCTCGACGACGACACCGATCTCGGCAGGGGTCTCGACGGCACGTCCGCGGGCGGGCTTGCGCCAGTCGGTGCGCAGGATGTCTGAGCCGTAGCGATCGCGGGAGGTCACCGAGCCACGTTAGGCGGGGCGGCGAACCGAGTCCGGCTGACGCGCCGGGTGCTGTGCGGGATCAGTCCTCGAGCTCCTCGTCGTCCCACTCGGCGGCGCCGTTGCCGCCGTCCATGCCGAGCTCGTCGAGGTCGTCGGGGGCGTCGTCCTCGGAGAGCGGCTCGGCGAGGGGATTCTCCTCGGAGGGCCGCAGGTCCTCGGGGAGCTGGTCGTCGGTGATGCCCTGGCTCTGGTCGCTGGAACTCTCGTCGTTGGCGTTGGCGTTGGCGTTGGTCATGCCCGCACGGTACCCGCGAGCAGGCGGGTCAATCCTCAGAGCAGCGGGAGCCGGCGGGCGCCGCGGGGCAGCTGCTCGAAGCCACGTCGTACGGCGTGGGCGAGGCCGGCGGGCGGGAACGGCCACTCGCCCGCGTCCAGCGCGTCGTCGGGGGTGACGCCCCGGGCCGCGAGACCCAGGATCTCCTCGGCCACCAGGCCGATCGAGTTGCGCTGGATCTCGACGAACTCCCGGTCGACGGGGCTGCCGTGGCCCGGGACCACGAGCGACGCAGGGGTGGTCAGGCCGAGCACGATGTCGAGGCTGTGCGGCCACTCCAGCGGGTAGCAGTCGCCCCCGAACGCCGGTGGCGCCGACTCCTCGACGAGGTCGCCGGCCAGCAGCACGTCCGCGTCCGGCACCCGCACCACCAGGTCGCCACCGGTGTGCCCGCGTCCGGGGTGCACCAGCTCGACCGGGCGGTCGCCGAGATCGAGCACGACCGCGGAGGAGAACGTGTGGTCGGCCGGGACGATCTCGGTCGCCAGGATCTCGGCAGCGTGCGGGTCGTCGCCCGCAGCGTACTCGCCCTTGATCCGTTCGCCAGCGCCGATCGTGCGCTCGGCAGCGGTCTCGTGCGCGTGGACAGGGATCGCGCCGTACGCCGTACGGAAGGCGGCGTTGCCGAAGGTGTGGTCGAAATGCTCATGGGTGTTCACGACCCCGACAACCGCACCCGCACCCAGCCGGCGGATGTCCTCGACCACCTGCCGGCCGGCCACTCCCGAGGAGTGGGTGTCGACCGCCAGCAGGCCGCGCTTGCCGCCCACCAGGGTGATGTTGACGTCGAACCAGCTGTAGCGGGCGACCCACACCCGGTCGGCGACCTCACGGAAACCGGCGTCCACGAACTTCGTCATGACCGCGAGACTAGTAGGCTTGGCACTCCGAACACGCGAGTGCCAGCGAGGAGGCGACCATGCAGGAGGAACGCAGGCTCGCCGTGCTGCGCGCGATCGTGGAGGACTACGTCGCCACCGAGGAGCCCGTCGGCTCCAAGGCGCTGGTCGAGAGGCACGGTCTGGGCGTCTCGCCGGCGACGGTCCGCAACGACATGGCCGCGCTCGAGGAGGAGGGGTTCATCACCCAGCCGCACACGAGCGCCGGCCGGGTGCCCACCGACAAGGGTTACCGCCTCTTCGTGGACCGGCTCTCGACGGTCAAGCCGATGAGCGCCGCCGAGAAGCGGGCCATCGCCACCATCCTCGACGGCGCCGTCGACCTCGACGACGTCGTCCAGCGCTCGGTGCGGCTGCTGGCGCAGCTGACCCGCCAGGTCGCCGTCGTGCAGTACCCCTCCCTCTCCCGTTCGACGGTCCGCCACGTCGAGCTCGTGGCGCTCGCCCCCGACCGGCTGCTCGCCGTGCTGATCCTCAGCAGCGGTCGCGTCGAGCAGCGCCTGGTCGAGCTCCCGGTCCAGCTGGTCGACGAGGAACTCGCCGAGCTGCGCGGCCGCATCGCGCGGGCCGCGACCGGCGAGATCATCGCGAATGCCACGAGCGCGCTGAACGACACCGTTCCTCCCCAGGGCAGCGCCGACCTGGTCGACCGCACCGCCCTGATGCTGGTCGTCGAAACCCTCGTCGAGGCCATGTCGGACCACCGCACCTCCGAGCGGATCGCCGTCGGCGGCGCCGCCAACCTGGCGCGGTACGGCGACAGTTTCGACTCCGCCGTGCGGCCGCTCCTCGAGGCGCTCGAGGAGCACGTGGTCCTCCTCAAGCTGCTGGGCGAGGCCAGCGCCGGCGACACCGTGACGGTGCGCATCGGTCACGAGGGCCCCTACCAGGAGCTGTCGTCGACCAGCGTGGTCGCGACGGGCTACGGCCCCCGCGACGACACCCTGGCCACGTTGGGCATCGTGGGCCCGACCCGCATGGACTACCCCGGCACGATGGCGTCGGTGCGCGCCGTCGCCCGCTATGTCTCCCGCATCCTCGACGAGGGCTGAGGCCCCGTCCGTTCGTCCCCCGACCGCACGACTGACCGCACGACTCGACCCGCGAAGGAACAGCTTTGAGCCAGGACCTGTACGACCTCCTCGGTGTGGCCCGCGACGCGGACGCCGACGCCATCAAGAAGGCCTACCGGCGTCTGGCGCGGCAGCTGCACCCCGACGTCAACCCGAACCCTGAGACCCAGGACAAGTTCAAAGAGGTCTCGATGGCCTACGAGGTCCTCTCCGACCCGCAGAAGCGGGCGGCGTACGACCGGGGCGGCGACCCGTTCGGCGGCGGTTCCCAGGGTTTCGGCCAGGGTGCCGGATTCTCGTTCACCGACATCATGGACGCCTTCTTCGGCGGCCAGGGTCCCGGTGCCGCTCAGGGCCGCGGCCCCCGTCCGCGCAGCCGTCGTGGCCAGGACGCCCTGATCCGGCTCGAGATCGAGCTCGCCGACGCGGCCTTCGGTGTCACCCGCGAGCTCAAGGTCGACACCGCCGTGCTGTGCACCACCTGTCACGGTGAGGGTGCCGCACCGGGCAGCCACCCGGTCCCGTGCGAGACCTGCCGCGGCGCGGGCGAGGTCGCCCACGTCCAGCGCTCGTTCCTCGGCGAGATCCGGACCCTGCGGGCGTGCGCCGCCTGCCGTGGCTTCGGCTCGATCATCCCCGACCCGTGCCGCGAGTGCTCCGGTGACGGCCGGGTCCGTTCCCGGCGCACGATCACCGTCAAGATCCCGGCCGGCGTCGACAACGGCACCCGGGTCCAGCTGACCGACCAGGGCGAGGTCGGCCCCGGTGGCGGACCTGCCGGTGACCTCTATGTCGAGATCCACGTGGCCGACCACGACACCTTCACCCGCCACGGCAACGACCTGCACTGCACGGTCCAGGTGCCGATGACGGCCGCCGCGCTCGGCACCACGCTGACGCTGCCCACGCTGGAGCACGACGTGGTCGCCGGCGAGGAGTCACCCGACCCCGACCTGGAGACGTCGTTCGACCTGGAGATCACGCCCGGGACCCAGTCGGGCACCGAGCAGGTGCTGCGTGGGCGCGGCGTCCCAGGCCTGCGCGGTGGGCGTGGCGACCTGATCGTCAGCGTCCTGGTGGAGACCCCGACCCGGCTCGACGCCCGCCAGGAGGAGCTGCTGCGCGAGCTCGCGGCCATCCGCGACGAGGAGCAGCCGAGCGGTTCGGTCCGCCCCGGAGGCAAGTCGGTCTTCGGCCGCCTGCGCGACGCGTTCAACCCGCACTGATGTCCCTGCCCGTCCACCTGGTGCCGTCGTTGGCCGGGGTCGCCGCCGGATCGACCGTCGAGGTCACCGGGGACGAGGCACACCACGCGGTCGCCGTACGCCGCCTGCGAGTCGGCGAGGCCGTGGTCCTCACCGACGGCGCCGGCCGGGCGGCCACCGGTGCGGTCGCCTCGACCGGCAAGCGGGTCTTCACGGTCGCGGTCACCGACCTGGCGACCGAGCCGCCCGCCGAGCCCCGGATCGTCGTCGTGCAGGCGCTGCCCAAGGGCGACCGGGGGGAGCTGGCCGTCGAGATGCTCACCGAGATCGGAGTGGCCGAGATCGTCCCGTGGGCGGCCGCGCGCTGCGTCGCGGTCTGGAAGGGCGAGCGGGCCACCAGGTCGCTGGCGAAGTGGCGCTCGGCCGCCCGCGAGGCGGCCAAGCAGTCGCGCCGGTCCTGGTTCCCGGAGGTAGCCGAGCTGGCGAGCACCGGCGAGGTGGCCGCCCTGGTCGGTGCCGCCGACCTCGCGGTGGTCCTGCACGAGGACGCCAGTGCCTCGCTGAACTCGGTCGACGTCCCTGCGAGCGGTCGGGTCCTCGTCGTGGTCGGCCCCGAGGGTGGCCTCACCGACGACGAGATCGCCGCGTTCGTGGCCGCAGGGGCGGTGTCGGTGCGCCTCGGCGCCGAGGTCCTGCGCACCTCCACCGCGGGGGTGGCCGCGGTCGCCGCGCTGCTGTCGCGGACCTCGCGCTGGTGACCCGGCCCTGATCCGGCCGACGAGCGGTCAGCTCACCGTGATCGTCTTGCTGTCCTGGGTCGGTCCGCCGCCCTCGCCGCCCGACTCGTCGTCGGTCAGCGCGACGAACGTGTAGGTGCCGGGCGCCAGGCCGGAGATGTCGACCTCGGTCTCGAAGGGGTAGAGCTTGTCCATCCACCCCTCTGCGGTCGCGTAGCCCTTCTTCACCACCTGGTCGCCCTGGCGGATCTCCCACCCGACTTGGCCTCGAAGGCGCTGGCCACCCCACTGGCGGCGAAGGTGCCGCTCACTGCGGCACCCTCCTCGGGGGTGGTCAGGTTGACGAACGCGGCGACGTCGAGCTGGGGGGCGGCCTCGATGCCGCCGGAGCTGTCGATGCCGAAGATCGTTGCGGGCGCACCCCCGAGGTAGAAGGTCACCGGGTCGCGCGACTGCTCGACGCCCTGGATCGTGTAGACGAGCTGCTGGACCGCGAGCCGGGCGTCCGACCTGGACATGCCGTCGGCCGGGGTGGTCCACCCGTCGTCGGGGAGCTGGACCGAGAAGCCGCCGTCCTCGTGGCTGACCCCGGTGAAGGAGCCGCCGGGGTAGAGGGTCGAGTAGTCGGGGTCGAGCGCGTCGCCGCCGGTGACCAGGGCGGCTGCCGCGTCGAGCGGCCGAGCCGCGTCGACCTGGCGGAACTCGCGGTAGAGCCGCGTGCCCTGCGGGGTGTCGCCGACGAAGTAGACCGGGACGGTCGTCATGCTGCCGGCCGAGCCACCGTTCGCGGAGGGCTTTCCGGCGTCCGACTGGGCGGGCTTGTGGGTCTTCTTCGTCGTGCTGCCCGCCGGGTTGGGGTCCTCGGCCCGGGTTCCGTCGCCGGCACAGCCGGCGAGTGCGGAGAGCAGGGTCAGGGTCAACGCGGTCGACGCGAGGGCATCGGTGCGGCCGGCGGTACGGCTGCGGGGAAGAGCGGTCATGGCTCCATCCTCGCGGGAGTTCGGCGCCGGGACGTGGACCTACTCGACGACGACGATCCGCGTGTCGGTGAAGGCGCCGTTGCCCTCGGCCCCACCGGACGGGTCATCGGTCATCACCATGAGGATGTACTTCCCCGGTGGTACGCCGGTGATGTCGATGCTTCCGGAGAACGGGAAGAGCTGGTCACCCATCCAGCCCTCGGCGGTGAACGGCTGCTGCGCCATGATCTCGGTGCCCTCGTAGCGCTGGAGACGGGCCACGACGTTGGCCTCGAAGGAGTTGGCCACGCCGGTCACCTCGAGCGTGCTGCCGCTCAGGACCTGGCCCTCGGTCGGGGTGGTGAGTGAGACGTGGGAGAGAGTCTTCAGGACGGAGTCGTTGGTGAGCGGCTCGCTGGTGGGGACGCCGTACACCTGGTCGACCGGGTTGTTGTCGAGGAAGAACTGCACGGGCGCCCGGGACTGGACCGCCGCCTGCAGGGTGTAGACGACCTGCTGGATCGCGAGCCCGGCCTCCTCCTGGCTCATCCCGGCGGGCCGGTCGTGGAGGGAGGCGTCGGCGAGCGTGACTTGGATCAGCCCGTCGGCCCCGTTGCCGTCGAACGACGTCTCGGCGAAGGCGCCCTGCGGCCAGGGGGTCGAGTAGTCCGGGTCCTGCGGCGTGGTCGTCAGCTCGCGTGCGGCGAGCGCAAGGGAGTCCATCCCTGCGACCGAGTGGAACTCGCGGTAGAGGCGCGGCCCGCTGGGGGTGTCGCCGAGGTAGTAGACGGCGACGGCCTGGGTGCCGGGGGTCGGGGTGGGCAACGTGCTCGGGTCCTGGCTGGGGCCGCTCTGCTCGGTCGAGGGAGTCGTGGCCGAGGGGGAGCCGGCCGGGCCGGGACCGTCGGAGGCGGTGCGACCGAGGTTTCCCCCGGCGAAGGCGATCGCGGTGACGACCGCCGCGGTGGCGGCGACCGCACCGCCGGTGGCGAGGAGCCACGGTCGGCGAGAGCTCATGGTGGTGACCTTCGTTCGGGTTCGGATGGCGTCGAGGGAGTCGCGGGGCTGCACGTCGGAGACGGCGTCGGAGATCAGCTCGGAGAGCCGGGCGTCGAGGTTCGGGTCGTCGGGGGAGTGGTTCATGACCGGTCCTCCAGGTAGGCGCCGAGCAGGGTGCGCAGCGCTGCGGCCCCGCGAGACGCGTGGCTCTTGACCGCGCCGCGGCTGATGCCGAGCGTGGTGGCGATCTCGGCCTCGGACAGGTCGAGGTAGTAACGCAGGGCGAGGACCTCGCGCTGGCGTGCGGGCAGCGAGCGCAGGGCGTCGAGGACGGCGTCGCGGCGGTCGGTGGCCAGGGTGGGCGCATCGGCACCGGGGGCGGTGGCGGGCGGCGCGGACCGGGAGAGGTGACGGGAGACCACGGCCCGGTGCCGCAGCGTGGAGCGGGAGCGGTTGACCACCGTCTGGCGCAGGTAGGCCAGCGCCAGGTCGTGGTCGCGCAGCCGGGACCAGCGGTCGTGGACCGCCACGAAGGCGTCCTGCACGATCTCCTCGGCGGCACCCTGGTCGCGCACCAGCAGCACCGAGAGCCGGACCAGCTGGCGCCAGTGCGCGGCGTACAGCTGTTCGAGCGCCGTGTCGGCGTCCCAGAGCGCCGAACCCGGGTCTTCGCGCGGCCTCACCGCACCGGTCCCGGCGCTTGTCCTCGCATGGGTCATCACGCTAGTGGCACGCCTGAACCGTCCTGCGGGTTTACCTCGGCGATCCGTTCTTTCGTGTGGACATGTCTGACAAGATGTGCGGTGGGAGGAACCACATGAATGACACAGACAGTTCGGGCACGCCTGAAACAACAGAGTGCCTGTTCTGCCGGATCGTCGCGGGCGAAGTTCCGAGCGAGATCGTGCACACCACGCAGCGGACCGTCGCGTTCCGCGACCTCAACGCCCAGGCACCGACGCACGTGCTGGTGGTGCCGCGCGACCACTACCGCGACGCCGCCGAGCTGGCGGCGGGTGACGCCGAGGCCGCGGCCGAGCTGGTGACGACCGCCGCGGCGGTCGCGACCGCCGAGGGGTACGACGACTACCGGCTCGTCTTCAACACCGGCGCGGGGGCCGGTCAGTCGGTATTCCACACCCACCTGCACGTGCTGGCCGGGCGTTCGATGACCTGGCCGCCCGGATGAGCCGCCGTCTGCTCCTCCGCCCGCTCGCGGCAGTGGCCGTACTGGTGCTGCTCGCCGCATGTGCTCCGTCGGACTCCGGCAAGGTGACCGGCTCCCCGCCCGCGCCGACGCCCACCTCGTCGTCCCAGGCGCCGGTCGCCGTACCCCAGCCGGGCAAGCTGGTCCCGCTGCGCACGGGCGAGAAGCGGCTGACGCTGACGATGCCCGCGGCGTACACCCCGTCGGCGCCCGCCGGCGTCGGCACCGACGACTACCGCTGCTTCCTGCTCGACCCGTACCTGACCAAGGACAGCTGGCTGACCGGCACCAACGTGCTGCCGGGCAACCCCAACGTCGTGCACCACGTGATCCTCTTCCGCGTCCCGCCGGAGAAGGTAGCCGAGGCGGAGCAGCTCGATGCGAGCACGCCCGACGAGGGGTGGACCTGCTTCGGTGGCAGTGGGTTGTCCGGGGAGTTCCAGAACATCGACGACGCGGCCTGGCTCGGTGCCTGGGCACCCGGCGGCTCGGAGAGGGTCGCCAAGGCCGGCTACGGCGTGGACCTCCCCAAGGGCTCTCGCGTGATCATGCAGGTGCACTACAACCTGCTCGTCGGTGCGGAGCCCGATCGCTCCGCCACCCAGATCCGGGTGATGAAGCACCGCGCCGCACTCACGCCGTTGCACACCTTCCTGATGCCGGCGCCCGTGGAGATGCCCTGCCGTCCCGACCACGACGCAAGTCCGCTCTGCAACCGCGATGCCGCCGTCGCCGACGTCATGCAGCGCTTCGGCAGCGCCGGCAACACCAACGCCCTGCTGCACCTCCTGTGCGGCACCGAGGTCAAACCGTCCAACGTGACCTCGTGCACGCGCACCATCAGCCGGCCGATGACCGTCCTCGGGGTCGCCGGGCACATGCATCTGCTCGGCCGCTCGATCAAGGTCGTGGTCAACCAGAACACGCCGGACGCCCGGACGATCCTGGACATCCCCGTCTGGGACTTCGACAACCAGGGGATCAAGCCGATCAAGCCGGTCCACCTCGGCACGACCGACACCCTCACGGTGACCTGCCGGCACGTGCAGTGGCTGCGCGACCTGCTGCCGTCGTTCAGGGACCAGCCGGAGAAGTACGTCATCTGGGGCGAGGGCACCACCGACGAGATGTGTCTCAGCATGCTCCAGGTGTCGTACGACTGAGCCACGCCTGGAGCTTCGTCATCGCCTCGAGGTGGGCCTGCGCCGTGGCGATCACGCCGTCCGGGTGGCTCAGAGCGTGGTCTGCCCCGGGGATTGTCAGGGACTCCGCCTGCGGCGGTAACGGCAGGTCCGAGCGCCAGAAGGGGTCTTGCGCACCGCCGACCAGCAGCTGCCGGGCGTTGTTTGTCCGAACGCCTTCTGTCACCAGGGGTTCGGTGAGCACGGGCGTCAGCCAGACGGCCGCCAGGGAGTGCTCGGCGGCGAACGCGGCCGCGTAGCAGCCGAGGGACTTGCCGATGACCAGCACCCGGTCGGGTGCGCCGATCAGCGCCTCCGCCAGCTCCCCGGCCACCCACGCGGCCCGGTCGGCGGGATCGCCGTCGGGGTTTCCGGCGGCGTGTCCCTCCGGGATCTGCCACCACACCTGTCGGACGTGCCACCCCGCCTCGGTGCACGCCTGGGTGGCGAAGTCGAGCAGCGGTCCCGCGGGGGTGTAGGCGCGTCCTGGCAGCAGGACGGCAAGTCCTACTGGCTGCGTCAGCGGTGCGATCTCGACGTACTCGGACACTGTGAGCTCCCCTTCTGGGCGTCAGTGCAGAGATCTTTGGCTGCAGTCGGGATGGTTGCGGTTTGCCTGGTGCTGGTCCCGTTCGGCGACCCCTCGGGATGGCTGCTCAGCCCAGGGGCACGCCGCTTCATCAACCGGCATCTCGACAGGCCGCTGTCCGGGGAAATCGCCGTCAGCCGCTAGCGGGAAAGTGTTGCCATTGCCCCTCTGAAACAACCTCGACGTGGCCGTCTACGACCTTGATGGCGGTCTGGTCGTCGATCGCGTAGGCCGGACCTGAGATGCCGGCCGCCCATCGCTTCGCATCGCTAGACGTGTTCTCAGGCATCATCTCGTGGTCGAGGTGCGGGAAGATCGAGAAGTCGACGACCCCGAGGGTGCGGTCGCCGTCGGGCGACCTCCAGCTGACGAAGTCGTCACCGATGCGGGGTGTCAGCACCATGCTCCCGGCGCTCACCCCGACCCAGACGGTGTCCGTGAGTGAGGGGAGCAGGTCAGCGAGCCCTGACTTTCGCAGCCAGTGAGCCAGGTACGCCGCGTCGCCGCCGTCCACGAGCAGGACGTCGGCCCCTCGGACCCACGGCACCCAGCGTTCCTCGCCGATGCTGGGCAGGGCGGTGAGCTCCAGCACGCCCACCGACCCCCACCCCAGACTGGTCATGAGCCACGGGGGTTCACCGACCACGAAGCTCCGCACCGACGCCGGTCCGAGCTGTGGGTGGCCCCATTGCGCGGTCGGGATGCACAGGGCGTTGGCGTCAGAGATCGGCTTGCCCATCAGATCGACCAGCGCGTCGCGGATGCTGGCGTTCGTCACGCCCCCGGATGTGAGAAGAAGTCTCACCATGCCTCCCGACTCCACGGACCACGACTGGCAGATTGAACAGGCTGGACCCGAGGCTACGCAGCGCGGCATGCGTCAGGTCGGCGCACGTGAGGATCGGCGAGCCGAGAGCCATAGAATCTTTTTTTGAATAGTTCTCACATTCTGAGATATCAGCAGTTCAGAGAGCCGTGACTGTCGGTGCTCCCTGATTGAGTTTGTCCATGGAGCTCCTCTCGACGCCCACCCCGACACCGGCCGGCCCGGCCGGTGTCGTGGCGGACGCCGGTGCGCGGGTGGCGGGGCTGCACGACACGCTCTGGGCGGCGCGCACCCCCGACGAGCTGGTCTCCACGATCCAGGAGATCGAGGCGTTCCGCTCGCAGTTGGCCGCGCTCGAGGCGTCGGTGCTGGTCGAGGTCGAGCAGCGCAAGGTCGCGAAGTGCAACCTCGGCTGGGGCTCGACGGCCGACTGGTTCACCCACCTCGCCGGCACCCACCGGGATCAGGGCCATCGCGTCGTACGTCAGGCCCAGCCACTGGTCGACGAGCTACCCGACACCCACGCGGCGCTGCGCACGGGAGCGGTCTCGCCCGAGCAGGCGAGCGTGATCGTGGACGTCGTGGAGCGGCTGCCCCACCGCGACGGGCTCCGTCGACGGGGCGAGGAGTTCCTGTTGGGCCGGGCCGCGTTCCTCAACGCGACCGACCTCGCCAAGGCCGCCCGCCGGCTGCTCGAGGTCGCCGACCCCGACAATGCCGAGCGGGAGGCCGAGAAGGCGCTCGATGCCGAGGACCGGGCGGCCCACCTCGGCCGACACCTCTCGATCACCGAGGACGGCGCCGGAGGCGTCCGGCTGCGGGGCTGCGGAACTGTGGAGGATGCGGCGCGGATCAAGGCGGCGCTCCTGCCCCTGACGGCCCCCGCCGCCACCAGCGACCCGGAGACCGGACAGACAGGAACGGACCCGCGGGACCACGGTGCCCGGCTGTGGGACGCCCTGGTCCAGGCCTGCGAGGAGTCCCAGCTCGCCGACGTCGCGCCTGACGCGCACGGCGCCCGGCCGCGGCTCTCGGTGACGACGAGCCTCGACGTCCTCCGCGCCCAGATCGACTGGGCCACCCTGGGCGCCGGGTCCAGCACCACCGACGACGGTCTCGAGCTGGCGCCTTCGGTCGTACGCCGTCTCGCCTGCGACGCCGACATCATCCCCGTGGCGCTCGGCGGGCGCGGCGAGGTGTTGGACGTCGGCCGCCTGCACCGCCTCGTGACGCCGGCGATCTGGCGGGCCCTGGTCTGCCGCGACCGCCACTGCGCCTTCCCCGGCTGCACCCGCCCGCCGATCATGGGTCACGCCCACCACATCGTGCACTGGGTCGTCGGCGGGTCACCTGCCTCCAGAATCTCGTGCTGCTCTGCGGCCACCACCACCGGACCGTCCACCACTCCCCGTGGGAGGTCCGCCTCAACCCGGCGGACGGGCGTCCGGAGTTCCTCCCACCACAGAGACCCGGCCGGCCGCCGCCGACGTGGATCAGGAGCCGTCCCCGGCGGGAGTGAGCAGGCGATTGAGGTCGGTGACGCAATCCGGTGACCACGCAGACGAGTCGTGCCAGAGTGGGTGGACGATGTCCAAGGTTGCGGTGGTCGGCGCTGGCGCCGTAGGCACTGCGATTGCCTACGCCGCCCAGATCCGTGGCGTGTGCCGGAAGCTGGCACTCTTCGACCTGAACGCCGACAAGGTGCGCGCCGAGGTGCTCGACCTCAACCACGGGATGCAGTTCACTCCGATGGCCCAGATCACAGGCAGCGACGATCTCTCGGTGTGTGCCGACGCCGACATCGTGGTGATCACGGCCGGGGCCAAGCAGAAGCCTGGCCAGACCCGCCTCGACCTCGCCGCCACCAATGTCGCGATGTGCCGCGACCTCGTGCCGGCGCTGGTCGCGCTCGCCCCCGACGCCCTTCTGCTCGTGGTGACCAACCCCGTGGACGTCGTGACGTACGCCGCCCAGAAGTTCTCCGGGCTGCCGGCGCAGCGGGTCTTCGGCTCGGGGACCGTCCTGGACTCCTCTCGGCTCCGGTTCCTGATCGCCGAGCACACCGGCGTCGCGGTGCAGAACGTGCACGCCTACATCGCCGGCGAGCACGGCGACTCCGAGGTGCCGCTCTGGTCCACCGCCACGATCGGCGGGGTGCCTGTCCGGGACTGGGGGTCGGCGGGGGAGAACCCCCTGGACGCCGAGGCCCGGTCCCGGATCCACGGCAGGGTCGTGACCTCGGCGTACGAGATCATCGCGGGCAAGGGCGCGACCAGCCTCGCGATCGGCCTGGCGGTCTCCCGCATCCTCGAGGCGGTCCTGAACGACGAGCACCGGGTGCTGCCCGTGACCTCGCTCCTCGACGAGGTGCACGGGCTCTCCGACGTCTGCCTCTCGATGCCGTCCGTGGTCGGGAGGGCCGGGGTGGAGCGGGTGCTGGCCACGCCGTTGAGCGACGACGAGCGGGACCAGCTGGTCGCCTCGGCGGCCACCGTCCGGGCCGCGGCCCGCGACCTCGGTCTCTAGCGCCGGCCCGGAGCGGGACTAACCCGCGGTGAGCACGCGGAGGGCCAGGTGAGTGGTCGACGGAACGCCGAGGTAGTCGACGACCCGCGCGACCCGGTCGGCGGCGAGCGGCAGCAGCCCCGGCGTGCCGGGCACGGCCGGGGTGAGGCCGAGATCGAGGTCGGTGCGGCCGGACATGATCGACAGGTTGAACTCGAAGCGCTCCCGGGCCTCGGGGGTGGCCAGCTTCTTCAGCAGGCCGGCGCCGATGCGGCGTACGCCCTCCTCCTCGCACCACGAGTCGATCGTGGCCACGAGGTTGGTGCCGGCGGCGTGGTCGATATCGGCCCAGACCGCCTGCATCGAGCCCATCTGGGAGAGCAGGATCGGCGCGGTCTTCTTGCCGATCCCGGGCACGCCCGGGAGGTTGTCGCTGACGTCGCCACGCAGGGCGGCGTAGTCGAGGTAGTGCTCGGCCGCGATGCCGTAGAGCGCGTGCAGCCGGGCAGGGTTCAGCAGCGGCGAGCCGGTGATACCTCCGTTGATCAGGCGCAGCACCCGCGTCCGGGGGCTGATGTGGGCGAAGGAGTCGCGGTCGGAGGTGACGATCACGCAGTCCCAGTCGGACCGCTCGGCCCAGGTGGCGGCGGAGGCGCTGACGTCGTCGGCCTCCAGGCCTGGCGGGGTGACGGTGTGCAGGCCGAGGGCGTCGAGCAGGTCGCTGGCCCGGCCGAGCTGGTCCACCAGAGCGGGGTCCTTGTCCGGACGCCCCGCCTTGTACGCCGGGTAGGCCTCGGTGCGCACCGACGAGGTGCGGTCGTCGAAGCCGAAGAGCACCGCGTCCGGGGCGAACCGGTCGACCGCCTCCAGGATCTGCAGCAGCATCCCGTGCAGCGCCCACACCGGGCGGCCCTCGCGGTCGCGCAGTCCGGACTCGGCGCGGGCGTGGTGGTTCCTGTGGAGGAGCGAGGGCGCATCCACGGCGAGCAGCAGGCGGGCTTCGGGGGTGGGCTCGGGCACGGGCTGGGGGACGGGCTCGGGGGCGGGCGTTCCAGGTGTCTGCATGACGGTGCGGGCCACCCTACGCGGGCCCACGGCTTCTCCGGTGCCGGGCACAACCCGCTGGGGGATGTCCGCGCGCTCCCGTAGGATTGGCTGCGCTCCCACCTGTCGACCGGAAGGGCCGCCCGCACGGGCATCCATGACTGACACGCATCGAGACGACGCGACGCCGCAGCTCCACCGCACGCCCACGCCCGCCGCGGCGAACGCGACCCGGCACACCGTGGTGGTCCCCACCAGCATCGACATGGTCAGCCTGCTCGGTCCCGGCGACGAGTTCCTCGGCATCATCGAGGGTGCCTTCAAGGCCGACGTGCACGTGCGCGGCAACCGGATCACGATGTCCGGCGAGCCCGGTGAGGTCGCGCGGGCCGAACGCCTGCTCGACGAGCTCGTCACGATCATCCGCACCGGCCAGGGGATCACCAACGAGACGGTCGAGCGCGTCGTGACCATGCTGAAGGCCGAGACGACCGAGCGCCCGGCCGACGTGCTGAGCATGAACATCCTGTCCAACCGCGGCCGCTCGATCCGCCCCAAGACGCTGAACCAGAAGCGCTACGTCGACTCGATCGACAAGCACACCATCACCTTCGGCATCGGCCCTGCCGGCACCGGCAAGACCTACCTGGCGATGGCCAAGGCGGTCCAGGCACTTCAGAACAAGAGCGTCAGCCGGATCATCCTGACCCGCCCGGCGGTCGAGGCGGGGGAGCGCCTCGGCTACCTGCCCGGCACCCTGAGCGAGAAGATCGACCCCTACCTGCGACCGCTCTACGACGCGCTGCACGACATGATCGCGCCGGAGACGATCCCCAAGCTGCTCGCCGCCGGCACCATCGAGGTCGCCCCACTGGCATACATGCGCGGGCGAACGCTGAACGACGCGTTCATCATCCTCGACGAGGCGCAGAACACCTCGCCGGAGCAGATGAAGATGTTCCTGACCCGTCTGGGCTTCGGCTCCAAGATCGTGGTCACCGGCGACGTCACCCAGGTCGACCTGCCCAACGGCATGAAGTCCGGCCTGCGGGTCATCGAGGCGATCCTCGACGGCGTCGAGGACATCGTCTTCAACCGGCTCACCAGCCACGACGTCGTCCGCCACCAGCTGGTCGGCAAGATCGTCGCGGCGTACGACGTGGCCGACGCCCGCGGCGAGGTCGCGGCCAACCGCAACTCCCGAGGTGGGCACGCGTGAGCATCGAGGTCCTCAACGAGTCCGGGCACGAGCTGGACGTCACCAAGCTTGCTGCACTGAGCCGCTTCGTGATGGACCAGATGCGCGTCCACCCGCAGGCCGAGCTCTGCATCAAGGCGGTCGACGAGGCCACCATCGCCCAGCTCAACGGGCAGTGGATGGACAAGGAAGGCCCGACCGACGTGCTCGCCTTCCCGATGGACGAGCTCCGCCCGGGCCTGGTGAGCGAGGAGCCCGAGGAAGGCGTCCTGGGCGACCTGGTCCTCTGCCCCGACATCGCAGCGCGGCAGGCCGAGACGGCCGGGCACTCACGTGACGCCGAGATCGAGTTGCTGACCGTGCACGGCATCCTGCACCTGCTGGGCTACGACCACGCAGAACCCGAGGAGCACCGCGAGATGTTCGGCCTCCAGGACCGGCTGCTCGCGGAGTGGCGCTCTCGATGAGCTCCGGGGACCTGGGTCTGCTCCTGACCGCAGCGGCCCTCGTCCTCCTGGCCGGTGTCTTCTCCGCGGCGGACGCTGCTCTCGGGTCGTTCTCGCGGGCCCGCGCCGAGGAGCTGATGGCTGAGCGCAGACCCGGCTCCAAGCGGCTGCTCGGGCTGCTCGACGAGTCGGCGCGCTACCTCAACACCGCGCTGATGCTGCGGCTGCTCTGCGAGATCGCCGCCATCGTGATCGTCGCGCTGCAGGTCCACGACGCCTACGACGGCGCCTGGTGGCCCAGCGTGCTGACCACGATCGGCGTGATGCTGGTGGTGTCGTTCGTGGTGATCGGGGTCGCGCCGCGGACCTTGGGCCGCCAGCACTCCGAGCGGATCGCGCTCCTCTCGGCACCGCCGCTCGCCTTCGTCACCGGCATCCTGGGTCCGCTGCCACGGGTCCTGATCCTGGTCGGCAACGCGATCACACCGGGCAAGGGCTTCCGCGAAGGGCCGTTCTCGACCGAGACCGAACTGCGCGAGCTGGTCGACCTCGCCGAGGCCTCCGCGGTGATCGAGTCTGGCGAGCGCCGCATGATCCACTCGGTCTTCGAGCTCGGCGACACCACCGCCCGCGAGGTGATGGTCCCGCGCAACGACATGGTCTACATCGAGCGCTACAAGAACCTGCGCCAGACCCTGTCGCTCTTCCTGCGCAGCGGGTTCTCGCGGGTTCCGGTGATCGGTGAGAACCTCGACGACATCGTGGGCTTCGCCTACCTCAAGGACATCGTGCGTCGTGACTTCGAGGCCCCCGACGTCGAGTTCACCCAGCGCATCGACGAGGTGCTGCGCCCGGCCCACTACGTCCCTGAGTCGAAGCCCGTCGACGCACTGCTCTCCGAGATGCAGGCCCGGCGCCAGCACATCGCCGTGGTCGTCGACGAGTACGGCGGCACCGCCGGCCTGATCACCATCGAGGACATCCTCGAGGAGATCGTCGGCGAGATCACCGACGAGTACGACGAGGACGGGATCGAGGTCGAGGTGCTGCCGTCCGGGACCACCAGGGTCTCCTCGCGCTACCCGATCGACGACCTCGACGAGCTGTTCGGGGAGCGGATCGAGGAGGAGGACGTCGACAGCGTCGGCGGCCTGATGGCCAAGCACCTCGGCCGGGTCCCGATCCCCGGCTCCCACGTCGAGGCGCACGGGCTGCGCTTCGAGGCCGAGGGCGCCTCCGGGCGTCGCAACAAGATCGGCACCGTGCTGATCAGCCGCGTCGAGGATGACGATGCGGACTCCATCGACGACCAAGGAGACGAACGTGGCTGAGCTGTCCGCCGAGGACCAGAAGCTGGTCACCCTCGCCCGGGCCACCCGCGCTCGCGTGGGAGCCGCCGAGGGGGCCGCCATCCGCGACGCCGACGGCCGCACCTACGCCGGTGCCACCGTCGCCCTGCCCTCCCTGCGGCTCACGGCGATCGAGGTCTGCCTCGGCATGGCCGTCTCGTCGGGAGCCAAGGGGCTGGAGGCGGCCGTCGTGCTGACGGAGGCCGACGCGCCGGCCAGCACCGACCTCGCCGCGCTGGGTGACGTCGGCGGCGCAGGGGTCGTGGTCCACCTGGGCGATGCCCGGGGGACCGTCCGCGCCACCGTCAATACCTGACCGGACCGGTCCTGGGAGTCATCGGGTCGTCACCCGGGCGACACCTGGGGACGATACGTTTGTCCGGTGACTACCGCGGCCCTGTGGCAGGAGCACGAGCGAGCCGTCGACCGGCTGCGCGCGTCGTACGCCGCCATCCCGGCAGGGGACCCCGTGCGCCTGGCCAAGAAGACCTCCAACCTCTTCCGCCCGAGGTCGGCGACCGCCACCCCCGGACTGGACGTGTCGGGGCTGAGCGGCGTGATCGAGGTCGACCCGGTCGCCCGCACCGCCGACGTCCAGGGCATGTGCACCTATGAGGACCTCGTCGACGCGACCCTGGTGCACGGCCTGATCCCCATGGTCGTGCCGCAGCTGCGCACCATCACCCTCGGTGGCGCGGTCACCGGGCTCGGGATCGAGGCGACCAGCTTCCGCAACGGGCTGCCGCACGAGTCGGTCCTCGAGATGGACGTCTTCACCGGCGCCGGTGAGGTCGTCACGACGCGGCCGGGCGACGAGCTCTTCGCCACCTTCCCCAACTCCTACGGCTCGCTGGGCTACGCGACCCGGCTGCGGATCGCGTTGGAGGCCGTGCCGGCGTACGTCGCGCTGCGCCATGTCCGCTTCGACGATGCTGGGCTGCTCTCCAAGACGGTCGAGGGGATCGTCGCGACGGGCGAGCACGAGGGCACCCGCGTCGACGGCCTCGACGGCGTGGCGTTCGAGCCGGGGGAGTACTACCTGACCCTCGCCACCTGGACCGACACCCCGGGGCCAGCGGGAAGTCTGCCGAGCGACTACACCGGCCAGCAGGTCTTCTTCCGCTCGATCCAGGAGCGCGAGACCGACCTGCTCACCATCCACGACTACCTCTGGCGCTGGGACACCGACTGGTTCTGGTGCTCGGGTGCGTTCGGCGTCCAGAACCCAACCGTGCGGCGGCTCTGGCCCAAGCGCTGGCGCCGCTCCGACGTCTACCACCGGTTGATCGGGCTGGACCGCCGGGTCGGGCTGGTGGACCGGCTCGACCGCCGCGCCGGTAGGCCGATGCGCGAGCGGGTGATCCAGGACGTCGAGGTCCCCGTTGAGAAGCTCGACGAGTTCCTCGCGTGGTTCGACGAGAAGGTCGGCATGCGACCGGTGTGGCTGTGTCCCGTGGTCTCGACGGGACAGTGGCCCACCTACCCACTGCAGCCTGGCCAGACCTACGTCAACGTGGGCTTCTGGGGCACCGTCCACGTCGGGCCGGACGCGCCGAACGGCCCGCTGAACCGAGCCATCGAGAAGCAGGTTCATGCCCTCGGCGGCCACAAGTCCCTCTACTCTGAGGCGTTCTACGACGCCGAGACCTTTGACCGGCTCTACGACGGCGCCAACCTGGCCGCCGTGAAGGGCTACTTCGACCCTGACGACCGACTGACGAGCCTCTACGACAAAGCGGTGAAGAGACGATGACCATCAGCTCTGCGAAGGGCACCTTGCCGATCGGCGACGCGGTCGCCTCACTGCTCCGCGACGGGATGCCGGTGCGGTTCACGGCGTACGACGGCAGCGCGGCCGGGCCCGAGGACGCCCAGATCACCCTTGAGCTGGTCAACCAGCGCGGCCTGTCCTACATCCTGACCGCGCCCGGCGACCTCGGGATGGCGCGTGCCTACGTCGCCGGCGACCTGCGGATCCACGGCGTCCACCCGGGTGACCCCTACGACGCGCTGAAGCTGCTCCAGAGCCGGCTGCGCTTCCGCAAGCCCTCGGCCGCCGAGGCTCTGCAGCTCGTGCGAGGGCTCGGCCTCTCGAACCTCAAGCCGCCGCCGCCCCCGCCCCAGGAGCACCTGCCGCGCTGGCGCCGGGCGATGGAGGGGCTGCGCCACTCCATGACCCGCGACGCCGAGGTGATCGCCCACCACTACGACGTCTCCAACCGGTTCTACGAGCTGGTGCTCGGGCCGTCGATGGCCTACACCTGTGCAGTCTTCCCCGCCGAGGACGCCACGCTCGAGCAGGCCCAGGTCGAGAAGTTCGACCTCGTCTGCCGCAAGCTCGACCTCAAGCCGGGGCAGCGACTGCTCGACGTCGGCTGCGGCTGGGGCGGCATGGTCCGCCACGCGGCGAAGCACTACGGAGTCCACGCGCTCGGGGTCACCCTGTCGCGCGAGCAGGCCCAGTGGGCCAAGGAGGCGATCGACCGCGACGGCCTGGGTGACCTGGCCGAGGTGCGCCACTCCGACTACCGCGACGTGCTCGAGAGCGACTTCGACGCGGTCAGCTCGATCGGGTTGACCGAGCACATCGGCGTGCGCAACTACCCGTCGTACTTCTCCTTCCTGCGCAGTCGGCTGCGCCCCGAGGGCCGGCTGCTGAACCACTCCATCACCCGCGCCCACAACCGGCGCGAGGAGACCGGTGCCTTCATCGACCGGTACGTCTTCCCCGACGGGGAGCTGATCGGCTCCGGCACGATCATCAAGGAGGCCCAGGACGCGGGCCTCGAGGTGATGCACGAGGAGAACCTCCGGCTGCACTACGCGATGACGCTGCGCGACTGGTGCCGCAACCTCGCCGAGAACTGGGACGAGGCCGTCGCCGAGGTCGGCGAGGGCACCGCCCGTGTCTGGGGGGTCTACATGGCCGGATCCCGGCTCGCCTTCGAGCGCAACGAGATCCAGCTGCACCAGGTGCTGGCCGTGCGCACGACCGACGCCGGCGAGGACGGATTCCCTCTGCGCCCCACCTGGTGACTAGCCTTGGGCGGTGAGCACCCGAGCACGGCAGTACGCCGCCGACGTCCTGGGCCGCGAACAGCTCTCCCCGCACCTGGTGCGCCTGACGCTGGGCGGCCCTGGCCTGGCCGGCTTCTCCTCCACGGACATCCCCGACGAGTGGGTCGGACTGGTGATCCCGGGGCAGTTCCAGTCGCGCTACTACACGGTCCGCTCCTGGACCGGGGGTGAGCTGACCCTCGACGTGGTCGTCCACGACGTCGGTCTGGTCACCGAGTGGGCGGCCCGCGACGTCGTGGGCGAGAGCGTGACCCTGACCGAGGCCAAGGGCTCGTTCGCGCTGCCCGAGGGAGCCGCCTGGCTGATGCTGGTCGGCGACCTGACCGCGATGCCGGCGATGGCGCGGATCGCCGAGGCCGCGCCCGGGCTCGACCTGCCCATCCGGGTCTGGGCCGAGGTGCCCGATCCCGCGGCGTTCCGCGAGGCCGGCTACCTGCCCGCGACCGCGGACGTGACCTGGCTGGAGCAGCCCGGTGACGGGCGCAGCGACCTGGCCGCGGTGGTCGAGGGGATCGACTGGCCCGACGGCGAGGGATACTTCTGGATGGCAGGTGAGTCCGCGCAGATGCGGGCCATCCGCAAGCACCTGATGCGTGAGCGGCACCTGCCGCCCACGGCGTACGACGTGATGGGTTACTGGCGCGGCAACGCGCAGCGCCAGCCCCGCGCGGTCGATCCCGGCCCCATCTGGCGGGCCGGCAAGGCCGCAGGCAGGACCGACGAGCAGATCTGGGCGCACTACGACGCCGCAGGAGAGGGATCCACATGAGCTCCAAGCCGAACGGGCACAGGAGCGGCTTCGTGTCGTTCGTCGGGAGACCCAACGCCGGGAAGTCCACGCTGACCAACGCGCTGGTCGGCACCAAGGTGGTGATCACGAGCTCCAAGCCACAAACCACCCGGACCGTGGTGCGCGGCATCGTGCACCGTCCCGACGCCCAGCTCATCCTGGTCGACACCCCCGGGCTGCACCGTCCGCGCACCCTGCTCGGGGAGCGCCTCAACGACCTGGTGAAGACGACGCTGGCCGAGGTCGACGTCGTCGCGGTCTGCTTCCCGGCCAACGAGAAGATCGGTCCCGGTGACCGGTTCATCGTCAAGGAGATGGCCAAGGTGCGCCGCACCATCAAGGTCGCCATCGCCACCAAGACCGACCTCGCCACGCCCGAGCAGATCGGCAACCACCTCCTCGACATCGTCAAGCTCGGTGAGGAGACCGGCACCGACTGGGCCGAGATCGTCCCGGTCTCCGCGAAGGGCGACAACCAGGTCAAGCTGCTCGAGGACCTGCTCGTGGGGCTGCTGCCCGAGGGGCCCCAGCTCTACCCGGATGGCGACCTCAGCGACGCCCCCGAGGAGGCGATCGTCGCCGAGCTGATCCGCGAGGCCTCGCTCGAGGGCGTGCGCGACGAGCTCCCGCACTCGATCGCGGTCGTGGTCGAGGAGATGGGGCTGCGCGAGGGGCGCCCGGCCGACAAGCCGCTCCTGGACATCCACGCCAACCTCTACGTCGAGCGCGACTCCCAGAAGGGGATCATGATCGGCCACAAGGGCGCCCGGCTGCGCGAGGTCGGCACGGCCGCCCGCAAGCAGATCGAGGCCCTGCTCGGCACCCCGGTCTACCTCGACCTGCACGTGAAGATCGCCAAGGACTGGCAGCGCGACCCGCGCCAGTTGCGCAAGCTGGGCTTCTGACGCGGGCGGTGCCGCGCCTGGTCAGAAGGTGAAGCTGAGCCCCGTCTGCTGCTCGCTGAGCTCCCACAGGCGCAGCGCGAGGTCGTCGTCGACGGCGTACCTGCTCAGCCGCGCCGGCCCGACGGGGCCGCGGGTCTCGCGCAGCCACTGGGGGCCGGTGTAGGAGCCGGGGTCGGCCTCGACGGCGGCATAGAGCAGCGGGTTGGCGCCGGCCTTGGCGGACTGGAAGAGCACCGGCATGAAGTACGGCGCGGTGGCCCGCACCGCGCGGTTGGCGCCCATGCCGTCCGGGGAGCCGACCAGTCCGGTGGCCGATACCCCTGGGTGGGCAGCCACCGAGGTCAGGGTCGTCGCGCCGGCGGCCGCCCGCTTCTGCAGCTCGCGGGCGAAGAGGATGTTGGCCAGCTTGCTGTTGCCGTAGGCCGCCTGCGGTTGGTACGACGACTCCGGGTTGCCGTCGAGCACCGAGGCGGTTCCGGCGTGGTGGGCGATCGACGCGACCGTCACCACGCGGGGCGCCTCGGCGGCGAGCAATGCCGGCAGCAGCCGGGCCGTGAGGGCGAAGTGGCCCAGGTGGTTGGTGCCGTACTGCAGCTCGAAACCGTCCTCGGTCTCGCGGTGACGCGGGGGCGTCATCACGCCGGCGTTGTTGACGAGCAGGTCCAGGGGACCCTCCCAGCGCTCGGCGAACGCCTGCACCGAAGCCTGGGAAGCCAGGTCGAGCGCCTCGACCCGGGCATCGCCGGACATCGCGGACGCGACCACCTGCCCGGCCTCGACCTTGCGGCAGGCGAGCACCACGGTGGCGCCATGGGCGGCGAGCGCGCGGGCGGTGTGGACGCCGATCCCGGAGTTGGCACCGGTGACGACGGCGACGCGTCCGGTGAGGTCGGGCAGATCGGCGGGGGTCCAGCTCATGTCGCTCCTGGGGAAGTAGGCAAACAGCGGAAGAAGAAAACCGGGGAAGAAGCAAACGGGGTAAGAAGCACCGGTGACCCGAGGTCAGTCAGGGACCCAGCACAGGCCGTAGTGCTGACCAGCCTGCCACTGCTGGGCTGTCGGCCACTCATAGCCCCACTTGAAGTTGAGGGCATCCGGGGCGGCGGCTCGCCCGGCGTCCTGGCAGGGCTGCTGGCCGGCCTCGCGGGCTGCCTGCTCGCCGGGATAGCGCTGCCCGGCGATCGAGACGGTCGAGATCGCTCGCCAGGAGTGCGGTCGTGAGCAGATCACCCGGGCGAAGTCCGCCGCCCCCGGCTGGGCGGTGCCGCACATTGCGTAGCGGTCCCGGGCCTGGGAGCTGCCCAGGACGCCCCGCAACCGGCCGGTGAGAGGGGCCAGCTCGCCGTCGGAGGCGAGCGCGATCACGTCGCAGCGATACCAGCCGGCACCGGCGTCGGACTCCTCGACCGTCGGGGTGAACCAGACGGCACGCAGCATGCTCAGGTGCAGGTCGGCCGGCCCGCCGCCGAGGAACCCGGGCAGTCGCTGGGGGCAGGTCCGGGCCACCTGGGCCTGCACCCGGTCGGAGTCCACGGCGAGCAGGTGGCCGCCCACCTCGGTGCGCAGCGCGCCCACGGCGTAGGTCATCGACGTGTGCTCGGAGCCGCAGTCGACGGGTTTCGCCTGGCTGGTCGGCGCGACCGCGGTGTCGAAGTCGAGCCGGTAGCAGTCCCGGTCCGCGGGGCGGGGTGCAGCCGTGGCGGTCGGAGGGCTGGCCGTTGGGCTCGGTGTGGGGCTCGTCGTCGGCGTCGTTCGCGCGTCGGTGCTCCCGCCCCCGGAGCAGCCCGTCAGGGCGAGGCAGAGCAGCAGACCGGCCGTCACCAGCCTCCTCATGCGTCGGTCCTCGCCCAGCAGACGGAACGACGGTTGCCGGCGTCCCACTCGGCCTGGTGGAACCACGTGTAGCCGAAGTCGTAGTTGACGGGGTAGCCCAGGACGGCGCCGACCGATTGCGAGCAGAAGTCGTGGGTGCGGACCTGGACCAGCCGGTCGCCGGGGTAGGGGTCGTCCTTCTCGCCCAGCTTGATCGTGCTGACCGCGCGCCAGTCGTGGGGCTCAGTGCACGGGGTCTTCACCGACCCGCTCACCGAGGATCCGGCCGCACAGACCAGCCACCTGTCGTCGGGCTTGCCGAGCAGCAACCCCTTGGCCGTCGTCGGCAGATCGACGTACGACTTGCTCTGCTCCCCGCCCCCGACGACGTCGCAGCGGTACCAGCGGGCACCGTCGTCCCAGGCCTTCGTCGACGGGCGGAACCAGGCCCAGCTGACGACGGTGCGCATGACGAGGCTCTCGTCGGCACCCAGGAAGCGGATGAGGAGATCCGAACAGGTCTGGTAGGCCCAGGCCCCGAGCCGGCGATCGTCGCGGTCGAGACTCGCGAGCTTGTCAGGGAGCTCACCCACGGCGTACGTCTCGGCGGTGTGCGGCGCGGAGCAGTCGACGGTGCGGGTGGCGTTGCTCGTCTCCGCGACGTCCTCGGTGGTGAGCACTCGGCAGGCACCCAGCTCGGGTGCAGCTACGGAGTCGACCTGGCCGGGGTCGGCGTCGCTGCCCTGGTTGCTCGGCCCACACCCGCTGAGCGTGAGTGCGACGAAGGTCGAGCTGACCAGGAGAGCCACGGAGGTCCTCAGGCGCAGACCGGACCGGCGAGCGAGCGGCAACGCAAACTCTCCTCGGTCGGGCGGCAGATCGTGCGTAGCCTACCGTTCGACCGAGGAGAGTCCTGGTGCGGTGGAGATCAGTGCCTGAGCTTCACCACGCGGACCATGCGGTGGCCGTCCTTCGTGGTGATCACCAGTTGGGCCCGGTGGATGCTGCCTTGGTGCAAGGCCCGAACTGCGGCATGGCGAGCATGCAGCTGCACAGTGTGCCGTCCGGCGTGGAGCTTGCCCTTGCTGCTGGCCAGCAGGGATCCGGCGTGCAGCGTGGTGCCCTTGACCTTGCCGGTGGCGAGCAGCCGAACCATGGCGCCGCGGGTCATGCCCGAGGTGATCGCCACACTGATGCGACTGCCCGATCCGCTGACCGAGGCCACCGGCGCGAGCACGAGGCCACCGACTGAGTTGACCTGGAAACTGGCCGAGTCGGAGTTGTCGCTGGTCGAGCTCTCCGGGCTGGTCGTGGTCACGCTGGCGGTGTTGGTGATGGTGCCGCCCGGGACGTTGGAGCCGTTGCCTGTCCGGATGGCCACACACAGGAGGCCGAATTCCGCTGAAAGGCTGGACCCGGTCGGGTTGTAGAACCGGAAGACCCTGGTGATGGGCATCGGATCGGTGCCCAGGGAGAGCAGGCCCGGGTCCATCGTCGCCCACGACACGATGCCCTTGTAGCCGACCGGGCACGTGAGCTGGCGCTCCACGACCTGGCCCGCCGGCACCGACACGGTGTCGCTGAGTTCCGTGAAGCTCAGGTCATGGGTGTGCCCGTTGGCCGTGCCGAGGGTGACGGAGAGGCACCGGATGGAGAACGTCGCGTTCGCCGGGGAAGCCACATCCACGAGGAACCGCCACCCGGTCGGGGTGCGCCGGGTGCTCACGACGCCCTGGCCGGAGGTGAAGGCGAAGCCCGGCGTGATGGCGTAGGTGCCGGGACCACAGGTGAGGTCGACGTTGTTGCGGCCGACCACCAGCGACTGGCTGGCGGTCACCGGTCCGGTCACGACCAGCGGGTGGCTGTGGTCCTCTCCCGAGACCGTGCGCTCGGTGGCGCACACGACGTTGACCTTGGCCTGAACCTGTCCGGTCGTGTCGTTGCGGACCGTTCCGGTCCAGCCTCGACCATCGGAAGTCGGGGCGCTGACGAGCACCACGGCATCGGCGAACGTCCCGACCCCCTGGTCGACGTGGTCGAGCCGGACGCTGCCGTCGGTGGCGACGTACCCGGTCGGGCACATCGTCGTGGCGGTCCCCGTCTGGTGGTCGAAGATCGCGAGGTGGCTCTCGATCTTTGTGTAGTCGAGCTGGTGCTGCTGGCTGTCGGTGCCGAGGCCGCTCGTCCCGTTGACGCGGGCGCGGACCGTGAAGGTCTGGGTGCCACCATCCGGGACCGTCCCGATCGAGCAGGAGACCAAGGACGCGGCGTACGTGCACGGCGAGGAAGCCGACACGAACGTCAGGCCCGAGGGCAGTGGGTCGGTGACCATCACGTTGGCCGCGTCGCCGGGGCCCCCGTTGTGGACCCGCAAGGTGTAGGTGATGACGTCACCCGGCCCGGCCTGGCTGGCGTCCACCGACTTGTCGATCGAGAGACCAGCGGGTGCCGGCGAGGAGTCGGTCGAGATGACGGTGCTGTCGTCGTCGGTGACCGGGCCTCCGCTCGGCGGCGTACCGGTGGCGATGGCGGTGTTCTGCACCGCCCCCAGGGCGATGTCCACCGCGGTGACCACGTGGGTGGCCGCCGGCAGCAGCGGGCAGTTGGTCACGGCCCCCACCGGCAGACTGGCCACGCAAGGGGCACCACCGGCCAGGGCCGGGATCGTGGCGTCGGTGATCGTGACGTTGGTCAACGCCACGTTGCCGGTGTTGGTGACGCTGAAGCTGTAGGTCAGCGTCTCCCCGAGCGAGCCGACCGAGTCGGGGTCGTTCGAGTCGGCGACCGACTTGTCGAGCCACAGGGCCGGGTGCGCGTCGAAGGTCGGGATGTTCGCCGTGCCCGTGGCGGACACCGGCGGCCCGGTCGTCGGGGTTCCCCTGACCGTCGCGGTGTTGTTCACCGAGCCGTGCGCCACGTCAGCTGCCGACACCACGTGGGTCGTGGGCAGGAGCAGCGGGCAGTTGGTGGTGACCCCTGGCGCCAGACTGGACACGCAGGGTCCGCCGGTGACCAGTGCCGGGAACATGGGGTCGGTGATCGTGACGTTGATCAACGGCACGTTGCCGGTGTTGGTGACGCTGAAGGTGTAGGTCAGCGTCTCCCCGAGGGAGCCGACCGAGTCGGCGTCGTTCGAGTCGGCGACCGACTTCACGATCGAGATGCCCGGGGTGGCCGGGGTCGGGATCGTGGCACTGGCCTGGGCGCTGACGTTCGGTCCGCTGGGCGGGGTGGCCCGGGACGTGGCGGTGTTGTCGACCGAGCCGTGCGCGATGTCACCAGCGGTGACGACGTACGTGGCTGCGGGCAGCAGCGGGCAGTTGGTGCTCGCCCCCGACGCCAGGGTGGCCACGCAGGGCGCACCGGTGGCCAGGGCCGGGATCATGGCATCGGTGATGGTGACGTTCGTCAGTGTCACCGGGCCGGTGTTGGTGACGGTGAACGAGTACGTCAGCGTCTCCCCGAGCGAGCCCACGGTGTCGGGGTCATTGGAGTCGGTGACCGTCTTGGTCATGGACAGGGCGTTCACGTTCGGGAACGTGGGGATCGTGGCCGAGCCCGGGCCGGTCACGCGCGGCCCGGTGGGCGGAAGCCCGGACGCGGTCGCGGTGTTGTCGACCGAGCCGTGCGCCAGGTCGGCGGCGGTCACGACGTGCGTGGCCACGGGCAGCAGCGAGCAGGTGGCCGTGGCGCCCACAGCGAGTGAGGCGACGCACAACGGTCCACCGGCCAGGGCGGGGATGCTCGGGTCGGTGACCGTGACGTTGATCAGCGGCACGTTGCCGGTGTTGGTGACCGAGAACGAGTAGGTCAGGGTCTCGCCGAGCGACGCCACGGAGTCGGGGTCGTTCGAGTCGGCGACCGTCTTGAGGAGCCTGATTCCGGGGTACGCCGGCGTGGCGATGGTGGCCGTGTCGGTGTCGGTGACGTTGGCGCCCGTCGGGGGCTTGCCCGAAGTGGTCGCGGTGTTGGCGACCGACCCGTGCACGATGTCCGCGGCGGTCACGACGTGGATCGCCAGCGGAAGCAGCGGGCAGGTCGTGCTCGCTCCCACGGCGAGGCTGGCCACGCAGGGTGCACCCGCGGCGAGGGCCGGGATGCTCGGGTCGGTGATGGTGACGTTGGTCAGCGGCACGTTGCCGGTGTTGGTCACGGAGAACGCGTAGGTGAGGGTCTCACCCAGGGAGCCGATGGTGTCCAGGTCCGCGGAGTCCCTCACGGTCTTGGTCAACGAGATCGCGGGAGTCGGTGGCGGTGTCTCCGCGCAGCCCTGCACCCAGAACACCTTGGACTTGGTGTCGTTGCCGATCGATCCGGGTGTGTGGATCGTGAGCTTCACGTGGTAGCCCTGGATCGGGTGCGGAGCACCCAGGAAGTGCAGGGTGTAGACCACGCTTGCGTCGAGGCCGGCCGCCGAGCCGCCGCCGCTGTTGTCGTCCTCGCCCACGAAGACCGACATCGGTCCGTCGACGTTCAGCGCCACGTCCTGGGTCGGTGACCACATCTCGAAGTTGACGTCGGAGTTGATGGCGCCGGCGTCGAAGCCGTACCACTCCACTCGGAACGTGCACCCCA
Organism: Nocardioides sp.; assembly: GCA_046597165.1. Lineage (GTDB taxonomy): Bacteria > Actinomycetota > Actinomycetes > Propionibacteriales > Nocardioidaceae > Nocardioides. Next base: position 13,352 of record JBKJLD010000067.1, on the reverse strand, counting down.
CGTGCGGGTCGTTGCTGGGGCTGTCGATGTCGCCGAGCTCGGCGATCTTCACGGTCCCGTTGTTGCCCGGCGGGTTGGAGCCGGCAGCAGCCGGCGTGGTGAGTGCGGCGAGGGTTCCCGCGACCAGGGCCAGCCCGAGAATGGCGCGGAGCGAGGCGGTGAGCGACGTCCGGATGTGGCCGGCACGTCGGAGTAGGGTCGACATGTGCCTGAGGGTCCGCCCGGTCGGCGGCAACACGAGGGTAAACCCCACTGCTGTTGAGGAAACGTGGAGAAGGTAACGAGCGTTACCTTCTCCACAAAATGGCCACAAACCGCCCGTGGCCTGCGGTGATGCCGGTCTGTCGGGTTCAGGCCTCAGATCCGAGGAGAGCGGCCAAGGTGCCTCCGAGCTCGTACGCGGTGGCCTTGTTACCGTCGCCGACCGGCCCGATCACCTCCAGCACCGGAGCCGACTGCCGCCACGGCAGCGCCCCCACGAGCGTGAGCACCGACCGGACGGCGCCGGTCGTGTCGTAACGGCCGTGGACCCACAGCCCGAAGGGTTTCTTCCCGCCGCCTCCCGGCCCGGCCGAGCCGTCGTCGGTCAGGGCGCCGCCGGCCTCGAGGAAGATCGTGTCGAAGAAGTGCTTGAGCGCGCCCGACATGTAGCCGAAGTTCGCGGTGGTCCCGAGCAGGAAGCCGTCCGCGCCGAGCACGTCGGCGGCCGTCGCCGCCAGCGCCTCGCGCACGACCACGTCGACGCCTTCGATCTCGTCGTCATGGGCCCCGGCGACCACGGCGTCGGTCAGCGACCGGACGGTCGGCGTGGGGGAGTGGTGGACGATGAGCAGGGTGGGCATGGTCGCGATCCTGCCCGATGAGATGCTCGTCGGCGTGATGCACATCGACGCCGAGACCCTCCGGCTCTTCCTCCACGTCCTCGCCGCCACCATCTGGGTGGGCGGCCAGATCACCCTCGCGGCACTCGTGCCGGCCCTCCGCGCCGCCGGGACCGATGTCCCCAAGGCCGCTGCCCGCGCCTTCAACCGGGTGGCCTGGCCGGCGTTCGCCGTCCTGGTCGTGACCGGCGTCTGGAACGTCGTCGCGGCCGACGACGACAGCGACGCTTTCCAGCACACCCTGATGCTCAAGTACACCCTCGTGCTCGCCTCGGGGGTGACCGCCTACGTCCACATGAAGGCGACCTCGCGGAAGATGATGGCGATCTTCGGCGCCCTCACCGGGCTCACCGCGCTGGCGACCCTCTTCGTCGGGATCATGCTCGCCGGCTGAGCCCGCTGGCCGTCGGACCCTCGAGCACGTCCCCGTTCGCCGCAGGCAGGGTCGGCCACGTGGTGCATGCGACCTGCCCTGCTGGGTATCGCACTGCCATGAGTACGAACACCCGGATCATCCACGCGACCCCCGCCCAGGTCTGGGCCGTGCTCGCCGACGGCTGGCTCTACCCGCTGTGGGTGGTCGGCGCCTCGCGCATGCGTGAGGTCGAAGAGGGCTGGCCCGAAGTGGGCAGCAGGATCCATCACTCGGTGGGGAGCTGGCCCATCCTGATCGACGACCACACCGAGGTGGTCGAGGCCCATCCGGGCACCCTGCTGACGCTGCGGGCGAAGGCCTGGCCGACGGGGGAGGCCGAGGTGAAGATCCACCTGCGGCCTGCCGGCGCGGACACCGAGGTGGTGATCGAGGAGCAGGCGGTCGCCGGTCCAGCGGTGCTGGTCCCGCGTCCGCTGCGCAACGCGTTGCTACGGTGGCGAAACGTCGAGGCGCTACGGCGACTCGCGTACGTCGTGGAACGCCGGACCTGACGCCCGACCTGGAGGAGCCGCCCGTGAGCACCCGTTCGTCGTACGACGCCGTGGTGGTCGGGGCCGGCCCGAACGGCCTCGTGGCGGCCAACCACCTGGTCGACGCCGGCTGGTCGGTGCTGCTGCTGGAGGCCCAGCCCGAGGTGGGCGGTGCGGTGCGCAGCGACCGGGAGGTCCATCCCGACTTCGTGCACGACACCTTCAGCGCCTTCTACCCGCTCGCGGCCGCCTCCTCGGCGATCCAGGACCTGCGGCTCGAGGACCACGGTCTCGTCTGGTCCCACGCCCCGGCGGTCCTGGGCCATCCGCTCCCGGACGGGTCCTGGGCATTGCAGCACCGGGACCGACACGTGACGGCGTCGCTGATGGACGCGCGGCATCCCGGCGACGGCTCCGCCTGGCTCGAGCTGTGCCAGCAGTGGGACCGGATCGGCACCCAGCTGATCGATGGACTGGTCTCGCCGTTCCCGCCGGTCCGTTCCGGGCTGGCGATCCTTGCCCGGCTGCGCAGCGCCGGGGGTCTGGGCTTCGTCAAGACCTTGCTCACCCCCGCGGCGGAGCTCGGCCGCTCCCGCTTCGGGGGACAGGCGCCGCGACTCCTGCTCGCCGGCAACGCCGGCCACGCCGACATCCCGCTCGACGCCAGCGGCTCCGGTCTGATGGCGCTACTGCTGACGATGATGGGTCAGACCGTCGGGTTCCCGGTGCCGGTCGGGGGTGCCGGTGAACTCTCTGGCGCGATGGCGCGCCGACTCCTGTCCCTCGGGGGGGAGATCCGCTGTGCCAGCGAGGTGACGTCGATCGACGTGGCGGGAGGTCGGGCTCGTGGGGTGCGCCTCGCCGATGGTGAGCGGATCCTCGCGAGCCGGGCGGTCCTCGCCGACATCACCGCCTCCCGGTTGTACGGCGGGCTCGTCCTGGCCGAGCATCTCCCCTCGCGTGTCACGCGCGGGATGCGGTCCTTCGAGCTCGACCCGGCCACGGTCAAGGTCGACTGGGCGCTGGATGGTGCCATTCCCTGGGCGGGGCCTCCGGCGTACGCGCCCGGGACCTTCCACGTCTCGGACTCCGTCGAGCAGATGACCGAGGCCTTCAGCCAGATCTCGGCACGAGCGATCCCCGCCCACCCGTTCCTGCTCGCCGGGCAGATGACGACGAGCGACCCGAGCCGTTCGCAGGCCGGCACCGAGTCGATGTGGGCCTACACACACGTGCCGCAGCATTCCGTACGCGACGCCGGAGACGTCGGGATCCGAGGGGTCTGGGACCGCGACGACTGCGAGCGGATGGCCGACCGGATGCAGGCTCGCATCGAGCGACTGGCACCGGGCTTCGGCTCCCGGGTGCTGGCGCGCCGGGTGCTCGGACCCAAGGAGCTCGAGGCACGCAACGCCAGCCTCATCGGTGGCGCGATCAACGGCGGCACCGCCCAGCTCCACCAGGAGCTGGTCTTCCGTCCGGTGCCCGGCCTGGGCCGCGCCGAGACCGGCATCGCCGGGCTCTATCTCGCCTCGTCCTCGGCGCATCCCGGCGGCGGGGTGCACGGAGCGCCGGGCCGCAACGCGGCGCGAGCCGCGCTCGCCCATGCCCGGCTCGGCCGGCTCCTGCCTCCGAGCAGGCGCCGGTAGTCAGACTCCGGGCATTGCTCCCGCGGTCCGCGGGGTCGAGTGGCGCCTCCAGAGTTGCCACCCGGAGGTCTCTCGGCGCCAGAAGTCGCTGACGATGAAGTCTCCGCTCCTGTCCGCGCCGAGCACGGTGGCCCGCATGGTGACGCTCTGCAGCACGGCGGCGCAGTCGCCGTCGACATCGGCATGGCGCTCCAGCACGTCCCAGGAGTGGACGACGTAGTCAGGAAGGGTGGCCAGCCACCGGGCGCGCGGCATCACGGCCGGCGACGGCTGCACGAGCACGAGCGCGAAGTCGGGGTGCAGCACCATTTCCGCCTCGGGCACGTCCCGCTGCTCGACGGCATGCTGGAACTGGGCCATCCTGGCCTCGAGCTCTTCGTCCATCTCGACATGATCCCCCCACAGGTGCGCGCTGACCAGCCTCGTCGGGTCCGCGCGACATCAACCGCGCATATGACCGGTTGCAGCTGTCAGGTGCGGCCTGGAGGGACCGAAACCGTTCATATGCCCCGAAACGGTCCCGCCCGAAACGGTTCCGCCCGAAACGGTCCCACCCGAGACGGTCCCACCCGAGACGGTCCCACCCGGATCGGCACCACGACGCCGGCCTCGGGGGTGCGTTACAGTCGGGACATCATGATGCGCTTCGAAGGTCTTCTTCGCTGCCGCAGCGAGGTCTGAACGCCGGACCCCCTCGCTGCGGAGTGCCGTGCTACCCGACCGGCCCCCAGCCAATGATGCGAGGACCCTCATGAGCACCCAGAAGACCGGCGGCATGCCGCACCAGCGTTACCGCCCGTTCCCCCCGATCGAGCTGCCCGACCGGACCTGGCCGCAGGCCACGATCACCCAGGCGCCGCGGTGGCTCTCCACCGACCTTCGCGACGGCAACCAGGCCCTCATCGACCCGATGACCCCGGCCCGCAAGATGAAGATGTTCGACCTGCTGGTGAAGATGGGCTACAAGGAGATCGAGGTCGGATTCCCCTCGGCCAGCGAGACCGACTTCGCCTTCGTCCGCCAGCTGATCGAGGGCGACCGGATCCCCGACGACGTCACGATCTCGGTGCTGACCCAGGCCCGCGAGGACCTGATCGAGCGCAGCGTGCAGTCCCTGGTCGGCGTACCCCGCGCGAACATCCACCTCTACAACGCCTTGGCGCCGCTCTTTCGCCGCGTGGTCTTCCACGCCGGCAGGGACGAGATCAAGGACATCGCGGTCCGCGGCACCGAGCTGGTCATGAAGCACGGGGAGAACCACCTCGACATGACCGTGATCGGCTACGAGTACAGCCCCGAGATCTTCACCTCCACCGAGCTGCCGTTCAGCCTCGAGGTCTGCGAGGCGGTCTCCGACGTGTGGCAGCCCGAGGACGGCCGCGAGATCATCCTGAATCTGCCGGCCACGGTCGAGTCCGCGACGCCGAACGTCTACGCCGACCAGATCGAGTGGTTCTCCCGCCAGCTCACCCGCCGCGAGAACACCGTCATCTCGCTGCACCCGCACAACGACCGCGGGACCGCTGTCGCCGCGACCGAGCTGGCCATGATGGCTGGGGCGGACCGGGTCGAGGGCTGCCTCTTCGGCCACGGCGAGCGCACCGGCAACGTCTGTCTGGTGACCCTGGGCATGAACCTGTTCAGCCAGGGCGTGGACCCGATGATCGACTTCAGCGACATCGACGAGATCCGGCGCACGGTGGAGTACTGCACCCAGCTGCCGGTTCACCCGCGCCACCCCTACGCCGGTGACCTCGTCTACACCGCCTTCTCCGGCTCCCACCAGGACGCCATCAAGAAGGGGCTCGAGGACCTCGACCGCCAGGCGTCCGAGCAAGGCGTTCCGGTTGCCCAGCTGCCGTGGGAGGCGCCGTACCTGCCGATCGACCCGAAGGACGTCGGCCGTTCCTACGAGGCCGTCATCCGCGTCAACAGCCAGTCCGGCAAGGGCGGCGTGGCCTACATCCTCAAGGCCGAGCACAAGCTCGACCTGCCGCGCCGAGCGCAGATCGAGTTCAGCCGGGTCGTGCAGGAGCGGACCGACGCCGACGGCGGCGAGATGTCGCCCGAAACCATCTGGACGGTCTTCTCCGACGAGTACCTCACCCGCGAGACTCCGCTGAAGCTCAACTCGGTGCACACCTCGTCGGCGGCGGGGGAGAAGGACGCCCTCACCGTCAACGTCTACGTCGACGGCGAGATGCGTACCCTCGAGGGCACCGGCAACGGCCCGATCGCGGCGTTCGTGAACGCCATCAACGAGCTGTCCACGCCGGCCTTCGAGGACGGCTTCGACGTGCGGGTCCTCGACTACGCCGAGCACGCGCTCTCCTCGGGCGGAGACGCGACCGCGGCGGCGTACGTCGAGTGCGCCGTTGGCGACCAGGTCATGTGGGGGGTCGGGCTCGACCCGAACATCGTCACGGCCTCGCTCAAGGCCGTGATCTCGGCCGTGAACCGCGCCTGAGCCACCCTTCGTAACCTCCGGTCCCGGGGGCTCGTTGTGCACGAGGTCACACCCTCGACTCCGGGAGCCTCGATGCGCCGTTCCGTCAGTGCCGCCGCCCTGCTCGTCACCGGCCTGGTGCTCGCGGGCCTCGCGCCCGGGGCCGGCAACGCCGTCGAGGGGCAGCAGGTCGGCGACCCCTTCGGCGAGCTCTGGAACATCCTGCCGCCCGGCTCCAACGGCACGGTGACAGCCCTGGACCTCGCCCAGGTCGGCCCGAGCCGTCAGGCGACCGCGACCACCCCGCCCAACGTGGCCGACCAGCTCGAGATGTATGACGTGCTGACCACGGTCGAGCCGTCCGCGATCACCCATGACGACATCGCCCGCATGTTCAAGCACGAGAACTTCACCCCCGACGAGGTCACCTCGACCGAGAGCCCCCGCGACGGGGTGACGATCCGGCGCGACCAGTTCGGCGTGCCGTTCATCGACGGCACGACCTTCGAGGACGTCGAGTTCGGCGCCGGGTACGCCGGCACCGAGGACCGGATGTTCCTCATGGACGTGCTGCGCCACACGGGGCAGGCGCGGCTGGCGGAGTTCGTCGGCGACAGCCCCGGCAACATCGCCATGGACCGGGCCCAGCTCGCGACCGCGTTCTACACGCCGGCCGAGGCCGAGGCCCAGATCCAGAAGGCGGCGGACAACGCCGGCGCCGACGGCCCCAAGCTGCTCAGCGCCGTCGACTCCTTCGTTGCCGGGATCAACTCCGCCCAGGATGCCCTGTGCCCCGGCGGCAACGTGCTCGCGCCCACCTGCCCGGTGGAGTACGCCGCGCTCCAGAAGCTGCCCGCGGCGTGGACCAGGGCCGACGTCGTCTACGTCGCCTCCCTCGTCGGTGGCATCTTCGGCAAGGGTGGCGGCCACGAGATGCAGAACGCCGCCTGGCTCCAGCAGCTCAACGCGAAGTTCGGTGCCGCCAAGGCCAAGGTCGTCTACGACGACCTGCGCGAGAAGAACGACCCGGAGGCGCCGGCGACGGCGGAGACCAGGACGCCCTACGAGCTCGGGGGGATCAACCCCGACAAGCCCGGGGTCGCGATGCCCGACCCCGACGCCGAGACGGCCCCGGGCAGCGGCGACCCGACCAGCGCCTCGGCCACCCTGCCTGCGGCGGCCGACAGGCCGCAGATCGACCTGCCGGACGGCACCACGATCGACCTGGCCCTCGAGCGGCACGGGATGAGCAACGCGATCCTCCTCGACGGCGCTCACAGCAGCACCGGCAAGCCACTCGCGGTGATGGGCCCGCAGACCGGCTACTACGCCCCGCAGCTGCTGACCGAGGAGGTGCTCAACGGCCCCGGCATCCAGGCCCGCGGAGTGGCCTTCGCCGGCACCAACCTCTTCGTCCAGCTCGGCCGCGGCGTCGACTACGCCTGGTCCGCGACCAGCGCCGGCAGCGACAACGTCGACACGGTGGTGGAGAAGCTCTGCAACGGGGACGGCAGCAAACCCAGCGTCGAGTCCACGTCGTACGTCGACGGCACGGCGTGCACGCCGATGGAGCAGTTCACGCACTCCGAGACCACCACGCCGGGAGCCGGGTCGCAGGAGCCCCCGAAGACCTACGAGTTCCAGGTGCTGCGCACCCGGCACGGTCTGGTCCAGGAGCGGACCACCGTCGGGAAGCGACCGGTCGCCATCGTCCTGCAGCGCTCCACCTACGGCCACGAGGTCGACTCGGTCCTCGGCTTCCAGCAGCTCAACGACCCGGGCTACGTGACCGACGCCGCCAGCTTCCAGCGGGCGGCGAGCCACATCGACTACACGTTCAACTGGTTCTACGCAGACGACCGGGACATCTCCTACTACTCCTCCGGTCTCCTGCCGGTGCGCTCGAAGCTCGTGGACTCAGACCTCCCGCACTGGGCGGGTCCGGCCTACGACTGGCAGGGCTGGCTGTCCTACGCCGGCCATCCCCAGCAGACCGACCCCGAGCGCGGGTACCTCGTCAGCTGGAACAACAAGCCCGCCCCCGGGTTCGGGGCGGCCGACGACAACTTCAGCTACGGATCCGTCTACCGCTCGCTCGCGCTCGAGAAGCGCCTGCAGGACCAGATGGCGCAGGGCAAGCTCGACATCGAGCAGCTGGTCGGCGTGATGTCCGGTGGGGCGACGGCCGACTCGCGGGCGGCGTACACGTTGCCGCTCCTGCTGAAGGTGATCGGCCGTGACCCCGGCACCGCGCCGGCCCGACGGATCCTGACGGCGTGGCTGGCCGACGGCGCCGAGCGGGTGGACCGCGACCGGGACGGTGCCTATGCACACGAGTCCGCCATCGCGCTCTTCGACGACTGGTGGGAGCACGGCACGAAGTCGGTGGCCCGCGTCGTCCTGAAGGGCCGACTCGGCACCAAGCTGGCGCACGCGCTGCCCCAGGGTCTCGACGACCACCCGCGCCACGGGATCGGCTCCTCCTTCAACGGCGTGGCCTGGTACGGCTACGTCAACAAGGACCTGCGCTCGCTGCTCGGGCAGCCGGTGGCGGGCGGCTACGACGTCAGCTACTGCGGTCGGGGCCACCTCGAGCGGTGCCGATCGGCGTTGCGGGCCTCGCTCGCTGCCGCCGTACGACGCGTGTTGACGGAGCAGAACGTGTCCACCGTCTCTCGCCTGACCTACGACAAGAGCCAGGACGACATCCGCAGCGTCACCGCCGGCGTCGTGGGGGTCCGGCCGATCGACTGGCAGAATCGGCCCACTTTCCAGCAGGTCATCCAGTTCTCGGGGCACCGCGTCGACTGAGCGTCCTCAGCGGCAGTCGGCGGTCCCCTTGATCGGCAGGCGGACCGTGAAGGTGGTGCCTTCCAGGTGGGCCGACTCAACCCCGATGCGGCCGCCGTGGGCGGCGACGATGGCGGCGACGATGCTGAGCCCGAGCCCGGTGCCCTGGATCGCCCGGTCCTGTGCGGTCGAGGAGCGGAAGAACTTCTGGAACAGGCCCGCCTGCTCGTCCTGCGGGATGCCGATGCCGGTGTCACTCACGACGATCCACGCCTCGTCGTTGCGGTGCTCGAGGCGGCAGGTGATCCGGTCGCCGTGCTCGCTGAACTTCACCGCGTTGCTCAGCAGGTTGAGCAGCACCCGTTCGAGCTGGGCCCGGTCGCCGAGCACCATCAGCGGACCGGCGGTCGGCTCGAAGGAGAGGGTCAGGGAACGGGCCTTGGCCAGCGGCCGGATCGCCTCCTCCACGGGAGCGACCAGGGTCGTCAGGTCGACCGACTCCTTCTCCCACTGGGCAGACCCCGTGTCCAGCCCGCTGAGCAGGAGCAGGTCGTTGCAGATCACGATCAGCCGCTGACCGTTGCGTGCGATCGTGTCCAGCAGGGGCACCTGGTCGGGGTACGGCTCCACGACAGCGCCGTCCTTGAGCATCTCGGTGTAGCCGACGATGCTCGTGACCGGGGTGCGCAGCTCATGGCTGACCGTCGAGACGAACTCGTTCTTGGCCTCGTCGAGCTGGCGCAGGCGGTCCACGGCGGTCCGCTCCTTGTCGAGGGCGGCGACCAGCATCTCCTGACTGTGGCGCTGCTCGGTGACGTCGCGCCCGACGCACAGGAAGCCGACCCGGGCGGCGAAGGCGTCGGCGGCCACGCTGATGGTCATCGAGACGGTGTGCCGCTGACCGGTGTTCGACACCCAGGACCAGTCCCGGGCGGCGGTCTCGCCAGCGGTCCCGATCTCGGCCGTGAGCGCCGCGAACGCCTTCTCGGGCTCGCTGGACCCGGAGCGGGTGACGACCTCGCCCGGGTCGAGGAGCCGGATGAACGGTTGGCCCTGCATCTCCCGGGCGTGGTAGCCCAGCAGGTTCTCGGCTCCGGAGTTGAAGACGGTGATGGTGCCGGCGGTGTCGATCCCGATGAGGGCGATCGTCCCTGCCGCCTGCAGCAGATGGGTCATCAGCCCGGCCGTGGTCCGCTCGGCGGTCACGTCGATGCCGGTCATCACGGCGTACATCGGGCGGCCTTGCTGGTCGCGGACGATGTTGTTGTTCCAGACGATGCGCAGCCGGTCGCCGGACTTGGTGTGGGCGTCGGTCTCCCGCAGCACCGGCTGCCCGGACCGGTTGGGCCACATGAAGAGCGCCTCGACGTCGGCGCCGTTGGACGGTGCGATGGACGTCTCCCACACGGGACGCCCCAGCAGCTCGGCCTCGGCGAAGCCGGTGAGCTCGGTGGTGGCCGAGTTCACCCGGACGATCGTGCCGCCCATGTCGGTCACGAGGATCACACAGGCGGTCGTGTCGAGAGTGGCGCTGGTGAGCTTCTCGGCGGCCTCCAGCCGGCGACGCGCGTCGTACTCGGCGGTGAAGTCCTGCAGCTGCGCGGAGAAGACCGGCTCGGGTTCGCCCGAGAGGAGCGCGAGCGCCACGTTGACGCGGGCACCGGGGCGCCCGGTCAGACCGGTCTGGGCGTGCCAGCCGTCGAGATGGCCGCGGAGCATCCGGGCGGCAATGACGTCGAGCTGTTCGGTGGTGTCCAGGATCGCGTCCAGGCCCTGGCCCACGATCTCGTCGCGCTCGACCCCGAGGAGCTCGGCCGCGGTGTCGTTGACATCGAAGATCTCCAGCCGGTGGCCGTCGGCGCGCATCATCAGCATGCCGACCAGGGACTGGGTGAAGTTCCTGCGGAAGAGCAGCTCGCTGCCACTGACCCGCGAGAGGAGCTGGTGGCGCTGCTCGACGGCGATCGCGAGGGGCAGGGACATCAGGGCTGCACACAACAGGTAGCCCTGGGTCAACGCCCCGGCGGCCGCTGCGTTGATCCGGCCGGAGGCGAAGGCCTCGCCGAACGGCCCGTAGCCCCGCGCCGTGAGAAAGGTCGTCAGCACGCTGAACCCGGCCAGCTCCCAGCTCACGGTGCGTACGTCGAAGCGGAGTGCCGCCCAGACGAGGAAGGGCAGGGCGATGAAGGTGAGCGAGAGCGACTGACCGGGGGCGAAGACCAGCAGCGTGACCCCGACCAGGGCCAGAACCTGGAGCGTCAGCTCTCCGCCCTTGCGGAACGCGCCGCCCTGGTGCAGCGACAGCGCGACGGGGACGAGCACCAGGGTCGAGGCGGCGTGGGAGGAGAAGACGGCGCGCCAGATCTCCAGCACCGATCCGGTCCCGGCGATCGCGACGCTCGCGGAGGCGCCCACCGCGATCGTGAGTCCGCCGAGCAGGGCTGCCTCGACGAGGCGGACGAAGTCGTCGAGGCTCTCCAGCGCAGGCCGAGCGGACCTGCCGCGCTGCAGCACCAGCCCGGCCACGAGGGCCTCGGCAGCGTTCGCGGCTCCGAACATCGAGGAGATCTCGAGATCGCGGCCGCCGGTGAGGTTGGCGGCGCCGCTGGACACCACGATCCCGACAGCAAGCAGCGGCCACCAGCGTCGTCGGGGGGTGAGCGCGATCAGCGCGACGGCGAGTCCGGCCGCCGGCCACCAGGTGGCCACCGGGTCCCCGTGAGGTGCGAAGAACACCGCACCGACAGAAGCGACGTAGATGGCACCCAACACGCCCAGGGCAGCGGGCCATCGCAGCTGTGGACCCGCCGACGACGCCATGGTGCACAGTGTCGACCACGGGGGACCCGGAGGCGAGCCACCACGCCCCGCCACCGCTGCACCGGCTAGATTGCGGGCATGCTGGTCTCCGAGCGCATTGGTCAGTTCTTCCTCGAGAGCGACAACGGTCGCGACCGGCTCGAGTTCACGGAGTACGGCGCGGGCGACGCCTGGGTGGTGCTGCTCCACGGCCAGCTGATGCCCCGTCGGATGCACCAGCCGCTGGCCCGGGCCCTGGCCGCGGACGGGCTCCACGTGGTGACCCTCGACCTGCTGGGCCACGGACGCTCGGACCGTCCCGAGGACCCGCACGCCTACTCCATGACCGACTGGGCCGGGCAGGTCGTGGCCCTGCTCGACCACCTCGGCGCCCCCCAGGCCGTCGTCGGGGGTACGTCGCTGGGCGCCAACGTCTCGCTGGAGGTGGCGGTGCTCGCCCCGGAGCGGGTGCGCGGCCTGATCATCGAGATGCCGGTCCTCAACAACGCGGTCGAGGCCGGCATCCTGGCCTTCGCCCCACTGATGTTCGCGGCCCGGTTCCTCCCCTTCACCGTCACCGGGCTCCGCCTGCTGACGGCGTCGGTCCCGCGCGGGATCGTGCCCTTCTGGGTCGGCATCGGGCTCGACACCTGCAACCAGCGCCCCGGTTCCGTGGCGGCTGTCGTCCACGGGGTGTTCTTCGGGCGGGTGGCGCCGTCGTCGAAGCAGCGCCGCGCGATCACGGCGCGGGCGCTGGTCGTGGGGCACCCGGCCGACCCGATCCACCCGGCCGCCGACGCCGCGATGCTCGTCGAGGAGATGCCCAACGCCACCTTTGTCAAGGCGCGCAGCATCCTGGAGTGGCGGGTCGCCCCCGACCGGCTCAACCAGGCCGCCTCGAGCTTCGCGCGCAGCTGCTGGCAGGTGCCGCGCCGGGCGCGGCGGGTGGGCCGCTGAGGCGGTTCGGGGGGAGAATGGCCCGGTGCCCCTCTATCGCGACGAGGCGATCGTGCTGCGCACCCACAAGCTGGGTGAGGCCGACCGCATCATCACGCTCCTGACCCGCCACCACGGGCTGGTGCGCGCCGTCGCGAAGGGCGTGCGTCGTACGACGTCGAAGTTCGGCTCCCGGCTGGAGCCGTTCACCCACGTCGACCTCCAGCTGGCAGAGGGTCGCAACCTCGACATCATCACCCAGGCCGAGACCATCACGCCGTTCTCCGCAGGGCTGGGCATCGACTACGAGCGCTACACCGCCGGCACCGTGATGCTCGAGACCGCCGACCGCCTGGTCGCGGAGGAGAAGGAGCCGTCGATCCAGCAGTTCCTGCTGCTGGTCGGTGGCCTGCGCGTGATGGCGGCGGGGGAACGGCAGCCCAGCCAGGTCCTCGACTCCTACCTGCTGCGCTCGCTGGCCGTGGCCGGCTATGCCCCGTCCTTCGAGCACTGCGCGCGCTGCGGCCTCGAGGGGCCGCACCGCTGGTTCAACCCCTCGATGGGTGGCGTGCTCTGCGTGACCTGCCGGGTTCCGGGTTCGGCCAGCCCAGCACCCGAGACCGTCGTGGTGCTCGGGGCGCTGCTCGCCGGCGACTGGCCGGTCGTGGAGCAGGCCGACGGCCGTCACCTGCGCGAGGCCAGCACCCTGGTGTCGGCGTACCTCTCCTGGCACCTCGAGCGCGCCCTGCGCTCGATGGCCTACGTCGAGCGCTGAGCGCCCCGCTCGACGCCGACGCCATGGGAACAATCCGGTGGATCTGACGTACCTGGTGGCTGTTGCGAAATCGCCCGGGGCGGGTGCGTGCGATCTTGGGCTGGACGCGAAATGATGGGGCATGGCGCGTTCGTATCGTCCGGTGATCCGGGATCAGGAGTTCTTGTTGC
>JBKJLD010000023.1:0-55408 GCA_046597165.1 Nocardioides sp. | reverse complement strand
AGCTTCGCCATGGTGGCGTTTCCTTCCATTCGGTGGCCGATCCCGTCGTGGGGACCGAGCCGGGTTTCAGGTGGTGGGGTACGTCGGCCTGAGGATCAGGCTTCGGTGGCTTCGCCCTCGTCAGAGGCGACGGCCTCCGCTGCGGGGGTTTCCTCGGCAGCAGCCTCGGTCGCCTCCTGCACGGGGGCCTCGGTCACCTCGTCGGCGGGAGCCTCGTCGGCCACCACAGCGGCCTCCGGAGCCTCCTCGGCGGCGGCCGGCGTACCGGCACCGCCTGCGGGGATCGAGGGGTCCTGCTCGGCCTTCGCCTGCAGGGCGCCGGCGAGCCGGGCAGCCTGCGCGAGCGGGGCCTGCAGCAGGTAGACGGCCTGGCTGAGCGATGCGAGCATGGCGCCCGCCATCTTGCCCAGCAGCACCTCGCGCGACTCCAGATCGGCCAGCTTGGCGATCTGCTTCGCGTCGAGAGGCTTGCCGTCCAGAACGCCGCCCTTGATGATCAGGGCGGGGTTGGCCTTGGCAAAGTCACGCAGACCCTTGGCCGCCTCGACCACGTCGCCCTCGATGAAGGCGATGGCGGTCGGGCCGGTCAGGAGGTCGTCGAAGCCTTCGATACCGACCTGGTTGGCGGCGATCTTGGCCAGCGTGTTCTTGACCACGGCGTAGTTGGCGTTCTCACCGAGGGAGCGCCGCAAGTCCTGCAGCTGCTTGACGGTGAGACCGCGGTAATCGGTCAGCACAGCGCCCGCGGCACCGTTGAAGGACTCAACGATCTCCGCAACGGCGGCGTTTCTATCTGCCCGCGCCATGGGTCTCCTTCCGGACTGTGAGACAACCGCACGGCCCGGAGAAAGACGAACGCCCCGAGCGCAAGGCTCAGGGCGTGGAGGCCGCAGCTGCGGCTCTGCTCTGGCACCTGCGCTGGCCGTCCGCTTGCTGCGGAACCTTCGGTCCTGCTGCTGATGCAGCACGACCACCGGCGGTCTCTGGTTTCATCGAGAAGAGTACGGCGTCACGCGGGCCTCGCCAAATCGGCCCCGAAATGGACACCGGCCCGCCCGAGGACTCGGGCGGGCCGGTGACACGTTCGGGGATCAGGCCTGGACGGCTTCGTCCTCGAGCGCAACGTTCTTGGTGCGGTTGGGGTCCACCTGGACACCGGGGCCCATGGTCGTGGAGACCGTGACCTTCTTGAGGTAGCGGCCCTTGGAGCTGGCCGGCTTGAGCCGCAGCACCTCTTCGAGCGCTGCCGCGTAGTTCTCGGCGAGCTGGCCCTCCGAGAACGAGGCCTTGCCGATGATGAAGTGCAGGTTGGCGTGACGGTCCACGCGGAACTCGATCTTGCCGCCCTTGATGTCGGACACGGCCTTGGCCACGTCCGGCGTCACGGTGCCGGTCTTCGGGTTCGGCATGAGGCCACGGGGGCCGAGCACGCGGCCGAGGCGACCGACCTTGCCCATCATGTCGGGGGTTGCGACGACTGCGTCGAAGTCGAGCCAGCCACCGTTCACCTTCTCGATGAGCTCGTCGCCACCGACGAAGTCGGCACCGGCCTCGCGGGCGGCCTCCGCCTTCTCGGCGTTCGCGAACACCAGGACGCGGGCGGTCTTGCCCGTGCCGTGGGGGAGGTTGACGGTGCCGCGCACCATCTGGTCGGCCTTGCGGGGGTCGACGCCGAGGCACATGACGACGTCCACGGTCTCGTCGAACTTCTTCTTGCTGGCGGTCTTGGCGATCTTGATCGCGGCCAACGGGGCGTAGAGCTCGTCCTTGTCGAACGTGTCCGACGCCGCGCGGTAGGTCTTGCTGCGCTGCATGTCTGGTCTCTCTTCTTTCCAGGTGTGGTCTTCGATGGGCCAGCGCGGCCCTGCCACAGGTGCTAGGTGAGCGGGGGGAGGATCAGTCGGTGGTGACGCCCATGGAGCGGGCGGTCCCTTCGACGATCTTCATGGCCGCCTCGAGGTCGTTGGCGTTGAGGTCAGGCAGCTTGGTCGCGGCAATCTCGCGCACCTGGTCCTTGGTCAGCTTGCCGACCTTCTCCTTGTGCGGGACGCCCGAGCCCTTCTTCAGGCCGGCGGCCTTCTTGATGAGCTCCGCGGCGGGCGGAGTCTTGGTGATGAAGGTGAAGGAACGGTCCTCGTAGATCGTGATCTCGACGGGGATGACGTTCCCGCGCATGGACTCGGTCTGCGCGTTGTAGGCCTTGCAGAACTCCATGATGTTCACGCCGTGCGGGCCGAGGGCTGTACCGACAGGAGGTGCGGGCGTCGCCGCTCCGGCCTGCAGCTGCACCTTGACGAGTGCGGCGATCTTCTTCTTGGGAGGCATCTTTTTCAGGGTCCTTCTGTGCTTGCGGCTTCGTGGTCTTCACGAGCTCGTACGCCGGTCCCGCCGGCGCCTGGCTCTGCCACCTGGTTGTTGCTCGTGAACCTCGCTCAGACCTTCTGGATCTGACTGAAGCTCAGCTCGACCGGGGTCTCCCGGCCGAAGATCTCGACGAGGGCCTTCACCCTCTGCGACTCGGGGTTGATCTCCGTGATCGTCGCGTGCAGCGTGGCGAACGGACCGTCCACCACCATGACGGAGTCGGACACGTCGAAGTCGGCGACCTCGACGGCCCGCTTGGCCGCCGTACCGCCGGAGGGGGACGGGGCGCCGGCAGCGACGGCCTCGGCCTCGGCCCGCGCCACGACGGCGGGAGCAAGCATGTTCTCGACCTCCGCCATGCTCAGCGGCACCGGCTGGTGGCTGTGGCCGACGAATCCGGTGACGGACGGGGTGTGGCGCACGGCCGCCCACGACTCGTCGGTGAGGTCCATGCGCACCAGGACGTAGCCGGGGAGCACGGTGCGCTTGACCATCTTGCGCTGGCCGTTCTTGATCTCGGCCACTTCCTCGGTGGGGACCACGATCTCGTGGATGTAGTCCTCCATGTTGAGGGAGATGATCCGGTTCTCCAGGTTGGACTTCACCCGGTTCTCCATGCCGGAGTAGGTGTGCACCACGAACCAGTCACCCGGCTTGGCCCACAGCTCACGACGGAACTGCTCGAGCGGGCCGTCGGCCTCGCCCTCGGCGTCCTCGCCCTCGGCATCCTCGGCATCGCCGTCCTCGCCCTCGGCATCGCCGGCCTCGTCGGTGACCACGTCCTCGACGGCCTCGGCAACTTCGCCGGTCTCGGCGTCACCGAGGACCTCAGGGGTCTCCTCGACGGCGTCCGGCCCGTCCTGGGTCGCCACCTCGGTGGTCTCCTCGGTCTCGACCGAGTCAAACTGATCCGACACGCGCTGCTCCGTCATTTCGATGTCACTTCGATTGCTGCTGGGGCGGTCCGGTGCGTGCACCGGACGGGATGGCTACTGGCCGGAGTTACCGGCGAAGACCGCGAAGACGAGCTTGCCGAAGGCCAGGTCCAGGGCCGACACCAACGCCATCATGAAGGCGACGAACACCATGACCACGATGAAGTACGTGACCAGCTGCTCCTGGGTCGGGTAGACCACCTTGCGAAGCTCCGCGACCACCTGCCGGTAGAAGATGGGAAGGCTCGTGCGCTTGTCGGTCCTGCTGTCACGCGAACCGCGGACCGCCTTGCTGTCCGACACGCCCGTCACCTCTCCTCGTCCATTCAGCCGGCCGGGTTCGACCAGTTGTTGTTGCCAGTGTTCGTGCAGGTCTTCTTGCAGGGCACGAGGGACTTGAACCCCCAACCTTCGGTTTTGGAGACCGATGCTCTGCCAGTTGAGCTAGTGCCCTTCGCGACTTCCGCCCGCCGCTCACCCGAATCCGGGCATGCCGCAGCATGTGGGAAACCACCAAAAGGGGAGTCTACGGGGAAGACCAACGTCGAGTCCAAACCGGCCCCGGCCCCCCTCACGGAGTCCGTCGAGCGCGTCCCCGGGGCCTGGTGCACCGCTCACCGAAACCCGTGCCGCCCGGGCATCGCCCCGCCCCTACGATGGTCCCATGACCGCCACCTCGCCCGCCCAGCCCGGCCCCGAGCACGACGGTGGGCCTCGCGCCCGCCGCGTCTCCCGACGGATCGGCGCCATCGCCGAGTCCGCGACGCTCAAGGTCGACGCGAAGGCCAAGGCGCTCAAGGCGGAGGGTCGACCCGTGATCGGGTTCGGCGCCGGCGAGCCCGACTTCCCCACCCCGGCGTACATCGTGGAGGCCGCGGTCGAGGCCTGCCGCGACCCCAGGAACCACCGCTACACCCCCGCTGGCGGGCTCCCCGAGCTCAAGCAGGCGATCGTCGAGAAGACGCTGCGCGACAGCGGCCTGCGCGTGGAGCCGGCCCAGGTGCTCGTCACCAACGGGGGAAAGCAGGCCATCTACGCCGCGTTCGCCGCGATGCTCGACCCGGGCGACGAGGTGATCGTGCCCGCGCCGTACTGGACGACCTACCCCGAGGCGATCCAGCTCGCCGGCGGCGTCGCGGTCGAGGTGCTCGCCGACGAGACGCAGGACTACAAGGTCACCGTCGAGCAGCTCGAGGCCGCGCGGACCGAGCGGACCAAGGTGCTCCTCTTCGTGTCTCCCTCTAACCCGACCGGCTCGGTCTACACCGCCGACGAGATCCGCGCGATCGGCCGCTGGGTCGAGGACCACGACCTGTGGGTGCTGACCGACGAGATCTACGAGCACCTCGTCTACGACGGCGTCGACACCGGCTCGATGCCGGTGCTGTGCCCCTTCCTCGCCGACAACTGCGTCGTCGTCAACGGCGTGGCCAAGACCTACGCCATGACCGGCTGGCGGGTCGGCTGGATGATCGGTCCCAAGGATCTGGTCAAGGCCGCCACCAACCTGCAGTCGCACGCCACCTCGAACGTCTCGAACGTGTCCCAGCGCGCGGCCCTGGCCGCCGTCTCCGGCGACCTCGCGGCGGTGGACGAGATGAAGGTGGCCTTCGACCGCCGACGCAAGCTGATCGTGGCGATGCTCGGCGAGATCGAGGGAGTTGTCTGCCCCACACCGCTCGGCGCCTTCTACGTCTACCCGTCGGTCAAGGGGCTGCTCGGCAAGCCGGTCGGCGGCGCCGACGGGCCGGTCCCCCAGACCTCGGCCGAGCTGGCCGAGCTGATCCTCGAGCGGGCAGAGGTGGCCGTGGTTCCCGGTGAGGCCTTCGGCTCACCGGGCTACCTGCGGCTTTCCTATGCGCTCGGCGACGACGACCTCGTCGAGGGCATCACCCGGCTGCAGAAGCTCTTCGCCTGAGGGTGCGCGACCTCAACCGGCTGCCGAAGGCGCACCTGCACCTGCACTTCACGGGGTCGATGCGCCACGCGACGCTGCTCGAGCTCGCCGAGCGCGACGGCATCCCGCTGCCCGACGCGTTGGTGTCGCAGTGGCCGCCGCAGCTGTCGGCCGCCGACGAGAAGGGCTGGTTCCGGTTCCAGCGGCTCTACGACGTCGCCCGGTCAGTGCTGCGGACCGAGGGTGACGTGCGCCGACTGGTGCGCGAGGCGGCTGAGGACGACGTCCGTGACGGTGGTCGCTGGCTGGAGATCCAGGTGGACCCGAGCGGGTACGCCGCCCGGTTCGGCGGGATCACCGCCTTCACCGACCTGGTGCTCGACGCCGTCCGGGAGGCGTCGCGCGACACCGGGCTCGGCATGGCCGTGGTCATCGCAGCCAACCGGACGCGGCACCCGCTCGACGCCCGCACCCTGGCCCGGCTGGCCGCGCAGTACGCCGGCCGGGGCGTCGTCGGCTTCGGGCTGTCCAACGACGAGCGGCGCGGAAACACCGCGGACTTCGCACCCGCCTTCGCGATCGCCGAGCGGGCCGGACTGACCCTGGCGCCGCACGGCGGCGAGCTGCTCGGCCCGGCCAGCATCCGCTCCTGCCTCGATGCCCTCCACGCCGACCGGTTGGGCCACGGCGTGCGGGCCGCCGAGGACCCCGCCCTCCTGGACCGGATCGTCGAGGCCGGCATCGTCCTGGAGGTCTGCCCCGTCTCCAACGTCGCGCTCGGCGTCTACAGCGACCTGACGTCGGTCCCTCTCCCGACGCTGCTCGCCGCCGGGGCGACGGTGGCCCTCGGTGCCGACGACCCGCTGCTGTTCGGCTCCCAGCTGGCCGGGCAGTACGCCACCATGCGTGCGGCCCACGGCCTCGACGACGTCCAGCTGGCCGAGCTGGGCCGGATGTCGATCCGGGCGTCCCGGGCCCCCGACGACACCAAACGCGACCTGGTCGGCGAGGTCGATCGGTGGCTGGCGTCCGCGCCTGCTGTCAGGATGAGCCCGTGACCTCCAGTGAGCCCGGAGACCCCGGGGACCCGACCAGCCCGTCCCACGACCCGGCCCAGCCGCCGGCCCCGCCCGCAACCCCGCCGCCGTACGGCCAGTCCACCGAGAACCCCTACGGTCCGCCGCCCACCCAGAACCCCTACGGCGCTCCGCAGCAGCCGGCGTACGGAACGCCACCGCCTGCCTACGGTGCCCCCGCGCAGCCCGGGTACGGCACACCGCAGCCGGCGTCCTACGGCTACGCCCCCGCACCCACGCCGAACCACCCCTCGGCGACCACGGCGCTGGTGCTCAGCCTGATCGGTCTGGCCGGCATCCTCTTCTGCGGCGGCATCACCCTGATCCTCTCGCCGTTCGCGTGGCGGCTGGGCACCAAGGCGGTGCGTGAGATCGACGCCAGCCCCGGGATGTACGCCGGACGCGACCAGGCCAACGCCGGGCGGATCATGGGCATCATCGGGACCGTCTTCCTGGCCCTGGGCATCCTGGCGATCATCGGACTGATCGCGCTCGTGGCCGTCGGCGGCACCACCACCACGACCTACGGCT
This sequence comes from Nocardioides sp., assembly GCA_046597165.1. Lineage (GTDB taxonomy): Bacteria > Actinomycetota > Actinomycetes > Propionibacteriales > Nocardioidaceae > Nocardioides. Next base: position 48,605 of record JBKJLD010000023.1, on the reverse strand, counting down.
GAGCCCGGCCGGCGCCGTGCCGCCGTCTGGTCGGCTGCGACCTAGAGTGCGCAGCCGACCAGGACCGGCTCGTTGACGAGCCTGATCCCGAAGCGGGACTCCACGCCGTCGCGGACCTCGCGGGCCAGGGCCAGCAGGTCCTCCGCGGTGGCGCCGCCCCGGTTCGTGAGGGCGAGCGTGTGTTTGGTCGACAGGCTGACCAGCTCGGTGCCGTGACCCTTGGCGAACCCCGCGTGCTCGATCAGCCACGCGGCGCTCGTCTTCACCGAGCCGTCCGGCTGAGGCCAGGCGGGCGCCCCCTCGGGAACCGTCTGGGCCTCGACGACGGGGTTGGTGAAGAAGGAGCCGGCACTCCAGGTGTCGTGGTCGGCTGCGTCCAGGACCATGCCCTTGCCGGCACGCAAGGCGAGAACCGCCGCCCGCACCTCGGAAACTGGGGCCCGCTCACCGGGCTCCACGCCCAGGGTGCGCGCCAGCTCGGCGTACGCCACGGGGGCACCGAGATCACCCTGACGGAACTGGAACGTCACGCTGAGCACGACGTACCGGTCCGGCTCGGCCTTGAACCTGCTGGTGCGGTAGCCGAAGCCGCAGTCGGCGTTGGCGAAGGTCTGCACCCTGGCGGTGGTCCGGTCCCAGGTGCGGACCGACGCGACCGTCTGGGCGACCTCCTGGCCGTAGGCACCGACGTTCTGGATCGGGGTGGCTCCCACCGAGCCGGGGATGCCGGACAGGGCCTCCACTCCGACCCAGCCGCTCTCGACGGCCCGCGCGACCAGGTCGTCCCACGGCTCACCCGCCGCGACTGTGACGAGCACGCCGCCACAGGACGCCTCGTCCCCGGTGTCGGCGACGGTTCCCCGGGTGGCGACCGCGACGACCGTGCCCGGAAAACCCGCGTCCGAGACGACCAGGTTGCTGCCGCCACCCAGGATCAGCAGCGGCTCGCCGGCCGCGTCGGCCCGGCGTACGGCCTCGACCAGCTCAGCCTCGGTGGTCGCGCTCACGAACCGGCCCGCGGGACCGCCGAGGCGCAGCGTCGTGTGCTCGACGAGAAGCTCAGCCACGCACGACCGCCCGGGGCATGCCGAGCACCTTCTGTCCCGCACAGGTGACGGTCAGGGCCACCGTGGTGAGCCCGTCCTCGGCCGGCTTGACCTCACCGGCCACCTCGATGTCGACACCGCCGTCGGCCGGCACCACGACGGGGTTGGTGAACTTGCACCCGAAGCTGACCACCTCGGCGCCCGGGAACCAGACGCAGACGGCCCGCGCCGCCAGCGCCATGGTGTACATCCCGTGGGCAATCACGCCGGGCAACCCGACCTCGCGGGCGACGGCCTCGTCCTGGTGGATCGGGTTTTGGTCACCGCTGGCCCCGGCATAGCTCACGAGGTCGGCGCGGGTGATCGTGTAGGTCTGGGTCGGCAGGCTCATGCGGACTCCCCCCGGTGGACCAGCGTCGCGCTGGTGGCGCAGACCAGGGCCCCCGACTCGTCGGTGATCTCGCTGGTCGTGCCGATGATGTCGTTGCCGGCGATCTGGCGCAGCGTGCTCACCCGCAGGGTCGCGCTCAGCACGTCGCCCGGGACGACCGGGCGCTCGTAGGCGAACTTCTGCTCACCGTGCACGATCCGGAACAGGTCGACCTGCTCGGCCGCGAGGAAGGCGTTCATCGCCTCGAAGGCCAGCACGATCGGGAAGGTCGCCGGCGCGGGGCCACCGTCGTAGGTTCCCCCCGTGGCGGCGACGAACGCACGGATCTGCTCCGAGGTGACGTGGTGGGGACTCGTGGGCGGGAACTCCCGCCCGACGAGGGACTGGTCGACAGGCATGGGGCCACCCTAGTGACGGAAAATGGCGCGAGGGCGACCACCCTCGCGGGTGGCCGCCCTCGGCGGAGTCGTGGTGCCTGCGCTCAGCGCGTCTCGCGGTGCGCGGTGTGCGTGCGGCAACGCGGGCAGAACTTCGCCAGCTCCAACCGGTCAGGGTCGTTGCGGCGGTTCTTCTTGGTGATGTAGTTGCGCTCCTTGCAGTCCACGCAGGCGAGCGTGATCTTGGGGCGAACGTCGGAGCTCTTGCTGGCCACGGGAAGTCCTTTGTCGATGAGGTGTTGCTTGGTGCTGCTGTTCGAGACTCAGTAGCGGGAGCGGGACTCGAACCCGCGACACCACGATTATGAGTCGTGTGCTCTAACCACCTGAGCTACCCCGCCACACAGGGCGAGGTTGTGCAGCCAGGCTTCTGGCTGCACAACCCGTTCCCAGGGCCCCTTTACGGAATCGAACCGTAGACCTTCTCCTTACCATGGAGACGCTCTACCGACTGAGCTAAAGGGGCAAGCGACGAGAAAGGATACACACGCGTATCCATGAACCAGAAATCGGCTGGATCTGCCTGCTGATACCGCTCTCTCGGCGATGTCGGAAAGGATAGCGAAGGGTTCGACGCACTCCCAATCACGGCCGGTCCCTGGTCACCCGACGCCCCGCACGGGGTGCCTCCGGCGGCTCTGCTGGGTCGTGCCGTCAGTCCTGGATCCGGGCCCAGGGGCTGGCCTCCTCGAGCTCGTAGGCGAGCTCGAGGAGCGTGGCCTCGCGTCCGGCGTCGGCCGCGAACATCATGCCGAGCGGCAGCCCCGAGGCCGTCGTGGCGAGCGGCAACGAGATGGCCGGGTCCCCGGTGGCGTTCTGGAGCGGGGTGAACGCCACCCAGTCCAGCAGTCGCTCCATGATCGTGTCGTGGTCGAGGGTCGGATCCAGGTGTCCGACGAGCGGGGTCTCGGTCGCGAGCGTGGGGCTGAGCAGGACGTCGTACTGCTTGAAGAAAGCGGCCGAGGCGCGCCGGGACCGCTTGAGCCGGGCCATCGCGAGCGGCAGCCGGTGCAGGTTGCGGGCGCAGTGCCGGCCGAGGCCAACAGTCAGGTTGTCGAGCCGCTCCGGGTCCCAGGAGCGGCCGTTGGTGCGGCGACCGGTGCGGGTCAGGAACAGGGCGAGCATCGACCAGTAGAGCAGGAAGTCGTCGGGGAACGTCTCGGTCACGGGAGGTGTTACCGGCTCGGCCCGGTGGCCCAGCTCCTCGAGGAGCCGGGCGGTCTTCATGGTCAGCTCGTAGACCTCGGGCGAGGCCTCGACGCCGATCCCGCTGGTCACGACCGCGACCGAGAGCCGGGCCCGTCCCGGCCGGGTGATGTTGCCGACCGGCGGGAGGTGCAGCGCGCGATAGACCTTCTCGGACTCGCGGAAGAACGCCGCGGTGTCCCGCACGGAGCGGGTCAGGACCCCGTCGGAGACGATGCGGATCGGCATGTCGCGCATCATCTTGTCCTGGGCCAGCCGGTCACGGGTGGGCTTGAGCCCGACCAGGCCGTTGACCGAGGCGGGGATCCGGATCGAGCCGCCGCCGTCGTTGGCGTGGGCAAGGGGTACGACGCCCGCCGCCACCATGGCGGCGGACCCGGCCGACGACGCCCCGGCCGTTCGCCGGGTGTCCCACGGTGAACGCACGGCGCCGAGACGTGGGTGCTCGGCCGACGCACTGAAGCCGTACTCGGAAAGCCGGGTCTTTCCCAACGGCAGTAGGCCCGTCGCGAGGTACATCCGGGCGAAGTCACCGTCGCGCGGGCAGGGCTCGGCGGTGAACGCGTCGGTGCCGTGCTGGGTCGGCATCCCGGCGACGTCGACGTTGTCCTTGAGGAAGGTGGGGACGCCTGCGAAGTAGCCGCCACGCGGAGCCTGCGCTTCGGCGCGTGCCCGGGCGAACCTCGAGTGGGCGATGGCGTTGAGCTCGGGGTTCACCTGCTCGGCTCGGGCCACGGCCGCATCGACGACCTCGGTCACCGCGAGACTGCCGTCCTGGATCATGGAGACGAGCCCCACGGCATCGAGGTCACCGAGGGCGTCGTCTCCGAAGGCATGCACGCGCGTCATGGAGACCACGCTACTGAGAAATCCGGGCCACGGCGGCAGGTGTCCAGGTGGGGACGTCAGGCCTCGAGGGCGAGCCGGGCGTCAACGGCCGCCGGGCTCAGCACGCCCTCGAGGGCCAGGGCGGCACAACCGACCAGTCCGGCTCGGTCCCCGTGGGTGGCCGGCAGGAACTGCAGGTCGCGGGTGGCCAGGGCGGAGGCGCGCGCATAGACGCTCTCGCGCACCCCGGCGGCGTACACGTCGAAGGCGGCAGCCATGTCGCCACCGAGCACGACGGCCTCCGGGTTGAGCAGGTTGATCGCGACGGCCAGCACTTCGCCGAGCCGGCGGCCACTGTCGCGCAGCAGACCCCGGGCCTCGGCATCGCCGCGCAGCGCCAGGGCGACCAGGTCGCGCACGTGGTCCACGTCGTGGCCTGCAGAGTGCCCGGACACGGCCAGGCGCCCGACCAGGGCCCAGCCCCCTGCGAGCGTCTCCAGGCAACCGGTCGCGCCGCACCGGCAGGGCAGTCCCTCGGCGGCGTCGAGGCGGGTGTGGCCGATCTCCCCCGCGGCGCCGAGATGGCCGCCCAGGACCCGGCCGTCGGCGACGATCCCCAGGCCGAGCCCGGTCGAGGCCTTGACCACGAGGGCGTCGCGCAGGCCACCGGGGCGCGCGTGGAGCTCGGACCGGGCCAGCACGTCGCAGTCGTTGGCGACGAAGAGTGGGGCCTCGGTGAGGGCGGCGAGGTACGGCGCCAGCTCGCGGCCGTCCCAGCCCTTCATGACCGGGGAGTCGAGGCTGACTCCGCGGACCGTGTCGACGGTGCCCGGCAGACTGAGCCCGACGCCGACGACGGGCGGCTCGATTTCGCGCAGCAGGTCGGCGAGCCGGTCGGCGATCCGCGGCATCAGCTCGTCGGGGCCGACCCCACTCTTGTGGTCCCGGGAGTCGGCGACCAACTCGGTGCCGTCGAGGTCGAAGACGGCCAGCTGGCTGCGGGAGCGCCCCACGGCCACCGCCAGGACCACGCCGGCGTCCTTGTTGAACAGCAGCGCTCCGGGAGGTCGGCCCCCGGTCGAGGCCAGCTCCTCCCCCGCCAGCAGGAGGCCGGCCGCCGTCAGCGCCTGCACCCGGGCCACCACGGCGGTGCGGGAGAGCCCGGTCAGGGTGCGCAGGCGGGCCCGGGTCTCGGCCCGGCCGGTGCGCACCAGGTCGAGCAGCTCACCGGCCGTCGCGGAGACGGCGGTCGAGCGAGCCGTGGCCGGCGAACGCGGCTCGGTCAGCCCGCTCAACTCGGTCATGGTGCCCCTCGGCGATCGTCGATTCCTGCTGCCTGACGTGACATGCCGAGATCATAGTGGCGCGACTTTGATCTGAAAAAGACTTTACTAGGACTTGTAACGATCCAAACTCCTCCCTACCGTGGACCCCATGGACCAGACCGCCGCTCCTCACGCCGTCCCCGACGTGTGTGACTTCACCGTGTTCGGGGGGACCGGGGACCTCGCGCTGCGCAAGCTGCTCCCCGCCCTCTACCTGCGCGACCGCGAGGGTCAGCTCCCGGGCGACACCCGCATCATCGGCGTCTCCCGGGCCGAGCTCGACGACGCCGGCTACCGCGCCGAGGTGCGCACCGCGCTGACGACGTACCTCCCTGCCGAGGACCTCGATGACGCCGTCGTCGACCGCCTGCTCTCGCGACTGCACCACCTCACCCTCAACGTCGAGCACCCCGACGACTGGCACCGGCTGCACGACCTGCTCAAGGACCGGCCTGCCCAGGAGCGCACCGTGCGGGTCTTCTACCTCGCCGTCGGCCCCTCGCTCTTCGGCGCCATCTGTCGCCACCTCGACGAGATCGGGGTCGTCAACGACCTGGCCCGCGTGGTGCTGGAGAAGCCGATCGGGCACGGGCTCGCCTCGGCGTTGGCCGTCAACGACGCTGTCGGCCAGGTCTTCGCCGAGTCGCAGATCTTCCGCATCGACCACTACCTGGGCAAGGAGAGCGTCCAGAACCTCCTCGTCACGCGGTTCGCCAACACCTTCCTCGAGCCGCTGTGGAACTCCCGCTGGGTCGACCACGTGCAGATCACGGTGGCCGAGTCCCTCGGGGTCGGCGACCGCGGCGGCTACTACGACCACGCCGGCGCCCTGCGCGACATGGTCCAGAACCACCTGCTCCAGCTGCTCTGCCTGGTCGCCATGGAGCCGCCCACCCACATCGGGCGCGAGACGGTCCGCGACGAGAAGCTCAAGGTGCTGCAGGCGCTCAAGCCGATGACCCCGATCGACGTCGACACCGACACCGTTCGCGGCCGCTACACCGAGGGGCTGGTCGACGGTGCTGCCGTGTCGTCGTACGCCGAGGACCTCGGGCACGGCGGCAGCCACACCGAGACCTTCGTCGCGCTGCGCACCGAGGTGCAGAACTGGCGTTGGGCCGGGGTTCCGTTCTACCTGCGCACCGGCAAGCGGATGGACCGACGCGCCTCGGAGATCGTCGTGGTGTTCAAGGCGCCGCCGCACCCGATGTTCCCCGGCAGCGAGGGCACCACCGAGCCCAACCGCCTGCACATCCAGGTCCAGCCGGACGAGGGCATGCGACTCCACCTCACCGCCAAGGAACCCGGTCCCGGCGGAATCCGACTGCGCCCTGTCTCGCTCGACCTGAGCTACGCAACCGCCTTCGAGCAACGCCTCCCGGACGCCTACGAGCGACTGCTGATGGATGTCATCAAGGGCAACCCCACCCTCTTCATGCGCCGCGACGAGGTCGAGGCCGCCTGGACCTGGGTCGAGCCGATCCTCACCCGCTGGGCGACCTCGCCCGCGCGGCCGAAGCGCTACCCGGCCGGCACGAGCGGTCCCATCGCCGCCACGACGCTCCTCGAGCGCGACGGCCGATTCTGGCAGGAGTCCGACCAATGACCAGCCCCATGAACGACGTCGTCGCCGAGGTGACCGAGCGGATCGTCACGCGCAGCGCGACCGGCCGCGCGACGTACCTCCGGCGGATCCGCGCGGCGGCCGACCAGGGCCCCGCCCGCGGGAAGCTCGGCTGCGCCAACCTCGCGCACGGCTTCGCCGCCTCCGAGCCCGCCGACAAGGCGGCGCTGCGTGGCCGGACCAAGCCCAACCTGGCGATCGTGTCGGCCTACAACGACATGCTGTCGGCGCACCAGCCCTACCGCGACACCCCCGAGGTGCTGAAGAAGGCGGTCATCCGGGCGGGCGGGATCGCCCAGATGGCCGGCGGCGTCCCCGCCATGTGCGACGGGATCACCCAGGGTCGCGACGGCATGCAGCTCTCGCTCTACAGCCGGGACGTGATCGCCATGTCGACGGCGATCGCGCTCTCGCACGACATGTTCGACGGCGCCCTGATGCTGGGCGTCTGCGACAAGATCGTGCCCGGGCTGCTGATCGGTGCGCTCTCGTTCGGACACCTGCCGACCGTCTTCGTGCCGGCCGGGCCGATGGCCTCGGGGCTGCCGAACTCCGAGAAGGCACGCGTGCGTCAGCTCTACGCCGAGGGCAAGGCCGACCGTGCCGAGCTGCTCGACGCCGAGGCCGCGTCCTACCACTCGGCGGGGACCTGCACGTTCTACGGCACCGCCAACTCCAACCAGCTGCTGATGGAGGTGCTCGGCCTGCACCTGCCCGGCTCCTCCTTCGTCAACCCCGGTACGCCGTTGCGCGCGGCGCTGACCCGGGCCGCCGGCGCCCGGGTGACCGAGCTGACCCGGCCGGGCGGCGAGCCGACCTCGATCGGCGAGATCGTCGACGAGCGGTCCATCGTCAACGCCTGCGTGGCACTGCTCGCCTCCGGCGGCTCCACCAACCACACCATCCACCTGGTCGCGATCGCGCGGGCTGCGGGGATCACCCTGACCTGGGACGACCTGTCGGACCTGTCGGCCGTCGTCCCGCTGCTGACCCGGATCTACCCCAACGGCGAGGCGGACGTGAACCACTTCCACGCCGCCGGCGGGATCGCCTTCCTCGTGCACACCCTGCTCGAGGCCGGCCTGCTGCACGACGACGTGCTCACGATCGCCGGCCGCGGGCTGTCGCACTACACCGCCGAGCCCCACCTCGACGGCACCGACGACCGAGCCGGCGTCGTGTGGGAGGAGGGGCCGACGGCCTCGCTGGACCACTCGGTGCTGCGGCCGGCTTCGGAGCCGTTCTCCGCGGACGGCGGCCTGCGGATGCTGGCCGGTGCGTTGGGCCGGGCCGTGATCAAGACCTCCGCAGTGCGGCCCGAGCACCGGACCGTGACCGCACCGGCTGTGGTCTTCGACCACCAGGACGACTTCCTGACCGCGTTCGGCGACGGGGTGCTCGACGGGCGCGACTTCGTGGCCGTCGTGCGCTACCAGGGGCCGGCGGCCAACGGGATGCCGGAGCTGCACAAGCTGACGCCCGCCCTCGGCGTGCTCCAGGACCGCGGCCAGCGGGTCGCCCTGGTGACCGACGGCCGGATGTCCGGCGCCAGCGGCAAGGTGCCGGCCGCCATCCACGTCACGCCCGAGGCCGCGCTCGGCGGACCGCTGGCGCGCGTGCAGGACGGCGATGAGATCACCCTCGACGCCCTCTCTGGCCGGCTCGACCTGCACGTCGACCACGCGACGTTCGTCGCCCGCCAACCGACCGGTCGCGCCGCCGAGGGCGACGAGTGGGCCGGCACCGGCCGCGAGCTCTTCGCGGCCTTCCGCGCCACGGTCGGCTCGGCCGACACCGGCGCGAGCGTCTTCCCCAGCTCGGCCGAACCCCGCCAGGAGGCGTCCCTTGTCCAGCCCGTCTGAGCGCTCGCTGCTCTCCCTGGTTCCCGTCGTGCCGGTCGTCGTGATCGAGGAACTGGCCCACGCCGTGCCGGTCGCCCGGGCGCTCGTGGCCGGCGGGCTGCCGGTCATCGAGCTGACCCTGCGCACGCCGGTGGCCCTCGACGCGATCCGGGCGATCGCCGACGAGGTCCCCGAGATCACCGTCGGGGCGGGCACCATCGTGACGCCCGGTCAGGCCAAGCTGGCGCTCGACGCGGGGGCCCAGTTCCTGGTCTCGCCCGGTCTCACGCCGGCGCTGCTCGACGCGATGGTGGAGACCGGGCTGCCGTTCCTGCCCGGCACGGCCACCGTCTCCGAAGTGCTGTCAGTGCTCGAGGCCGGGTTCACCGAGATGAAGTTCTTCCCGGCCGAGGCCTCCGGCGGGGTGGCGTTCCTGAAGTCCCTGGCGGCCCCTGTCCCGGCGGCTCGCTTCTGCCCCACGGGCGGCATCAGCGCCGCGTCCGCCGCGTCGTACCTCTCGCTGGCGAACGTCGGTTGCGTCGGCGGCTCCTGGCTCACCCCGGCCGATGCGCTCGCGAGCGGCGACTGGGCCCGGGTCGCCGAGCTGGCCCGGGTGGCTGCCGCCCTGGGGTAGTCGCTGCCGGGTGGCGCCCGCTCAGAAGATGAAGAACAGCCCCACGATGGCGGGGATCAAACCGAACACCAGCCACGGCGTGAACGGGCTCTTCTGGTGGATGCCGAACCCGGCGGCGACGCCCAGGACCCCGACGATCGCGGCGATCACGTCGAGTCCCACCTGGGCACCTGGCCGGGTGGTGTCGAGGAAGATCGCCGCCAGCACCAGGCCGGCGGAGAAGTGGGCGATGGTCGTGACCGCCAGCACCGACATGACCCAACGCTGGACCGCACCCGTGCTCATCTTCTCCGCGCTCGAGGCCGGCGGACGCGGGTTCGCCGGGTCCATCAGGTGACGTCGGCGGGCGGGAGGCGTCGGGGTCTCGGTGGGGGTCACCCTTCGATTGTGGCCCTGCCCCGTCGGTGGCAGCCCACCAGGTGGGGGTCGAAGACGCCGAGCGCCTCCATGAGCGCGAACATCGTGGTCGGCCCGACGAAGGCGAACCCCTTCTTCTTCAGCCCCTTCGACAGCCCCAGCGACTCCGGTGAGGTCGTGGTCATCTCGTCGGTGCTCCGCGGCGCCGGCGGCCGGTCGGGGCGGAACGAGAGGACGAACGCCTCGAGCCCTTCCGCGTCACGCAGCGCGACGGTCGCGCGAGCATTGGTGAGCGTCGCGTCGATCTTGCGTCGGTTGCGCACGATGCGTGGCTCCGCCATCAGCCGCAGCACGTCGCGCTCGTCGTACGCCGCGACGGCGTCGGCGTCGAAGCCGGCGAACGCCTCGCGGAAGGCCGGTCGCTTGTTGAGGATCGTCGACCAGGACAGGCCGGACTGGAAGGCCTCAAGGGTCAACCGCTCGAAGTAGGTCGACTCCCCGACGACCCGACTCCCCCACTCGGTGTCGTGGTAGTCCCGCATCACTCCGGGCGCGCTGCCCCAGGGGCACCGCGCCACGCCGTCCTCGCCGGTCACCGGTCCGCTCATGGACCCATCCAAGCGCAGGACGCCGACAGCGGCCCCGGGACCCATCTCCGGTCGGTCGCCCCGGCGCGTCCGACTTGTCAGCTGCGGTACTCGGGGTTCTCGTAGTCGAACCGGGCACCGGCATCCCACGCCGAGCGTTGGTTGCCGTGCTCGGGGACCCCGCCGGCGTCGCGGAGCATCCGCGCCAGGTGGAGGAGGTTCCAGGTCATGAACGTGGTGTTGCGGTTGGTGAAGTCGTTCTCGGGGCCACCGCTCCCCTCGTCGAGGTACGACGGGCCCGGGCCGGCCTCTCCGATCCACCCGGCGTCGGCGTTGGGAGGGATGGTGTAGCCGACGTGCTGCAACGAGTAGAGGACGTTCTGCGCACAGTGCTTGATCCCGTCCTCGTTGCCGGTGATCAGGCAGCCGGCGACGCGGCCGTAGAAGAGGTACTGGCCCTTGTCGTTGAGCATCCCGGAGAGCGCGTAGATGCGCTCGATGATCTGCTTGGTGATGCTGGAGTTGTCCCCCAGCCAGATCGGACCGGCCACCACGAGGATGTGGCTGTCCAGGATCCCGGGGTAGAGGTCAGGCCAGGCGTCACTCGCCCAGCCGTGCTCGCGCATGTCGGGGTAGACCCCCGTGGCGATGTCGTGGTCGACGGCGCGGATCACGTCCACGTCGACTCCGTGCTTGCGCATGATCGCCGCGCTGGCCTCGATCAGGCCCTGGGTGTTGCTCACCGCCGGGCTCCGCTTGAGGGTGCAGTTGACGAAGGTGGCCTTGAGGCCGCTGAAGTCGAGCTGATCGGTCATGAGCCCACCTTGACTCCACGCCGAGCAGTGCACAACCAGTCAAAGATGACGAACTGCTGACAGGTCCGAGCGTCGCCTCCAGTGCTCGAATGCAGCCGGGAGGTCAGTGGCGTTCGCGGAGGCGGGCGTTGGGCAGCCCCGGGGCGGGGATCGGCGCGAGGTGGTCACCCACCACGATCCCGAACCGGCCGGCCGCCACCTCCTGGGCGTCGGCCACGACCTCTGCCTCGACCTCGCCGCCGCGGGTGATCTGCTCCTGCCAGGCGGCCCGGAACGCGACGATCTCCTCGTGGCTGCGCCCGACGAAGTTCCAGAACATCACGATCGGCTCACCGAAGGGCGGGCCGCCGAGCAGCAGCACCCGCACCGGCTCGTCGTACGACGTGAGGGTGAGCGTCGGCATGCCCGGCGCCACGTAGGCAAGGTCGTGCGCGGCGAAGTCGTGCCCGGCCACTTCAACGGCACCGGTGTCGACGAGCACCCCGAGCTCGAAGTCGGAATCGACGTCGAGCACCAGCGTGGTGCCCGGGTCGAGGGTCAGCTCGGCGCCCAGCAACGGTGTGCTGGTCGCGACCGGTGAGGTCACCCCCAGCAGCGACCCGAGGAAGACCCGGGCCGACCAACCCTCGCCGAGAACCGGATCGGGGACGTGGTGGGTGAACCCCGGCGCACCATCGCGATCCCGGTCCGGCAGCGCCACCCACAGCTGCGCCCCGTGCAGCGACCCCGTCTGTGGCGTCGAGATCTCGGAGTGGCTGATCCCGTGGCCAGCGGTCATCAGGTTGAGCTCGCCGGGCCGCACCAGCGCGTGGTGCCCGGCGCTGTCGCGGTGCTCGATCTCCCCGCTGAACAACCAGCTCACCGTCTGCAGCCCGGTGTGCGGGTGCGGCGCGACACTCATGCCTCCGGTGCTCGCCACGTCGTCCGGCCCGTAGTGGTCCACGAAGCACCACGCCCCGATCAGCGACCGCCCGCGCTGCGGGAGGGTACGGCGCACGCGCATCGCCCGCAGGCCGCCGAGAGGTACGTCGCGTGGAGAGAGCACCTCCACGACCCGGCCCGGGGCAGGGACGGCGACGACCTCGTCGGGCCGCTCCTCCACATTGCTCACGGAGTCAGCCTAGAACCCCTCAGCTGAGGTGGGTCGGCTCGACGTGACGCTTCCCCTCATCGCCCCGGCCGGCCGCGGTGCTCTCCGACTTCTCGCTCACCGCCGGGCGGCCGTGACCCGGCTGCTCCCCCTCAATCGCCTCGAGCCGTACGATCACCGACTTGAACGCCGGCTGGTTGCTGCCCTCGGCCTTCGAGTCGAGCGGCACCAGCGCGTTCGTCTCGGGGTAGTAGGCGCCGGTGCAGCCGCGCGGGGTGTCGTAGGAGACCACCCGGAACCGCGGGGCCCGGCGCTCCGAGCCGTCCTCCCACTCGCTGACGATGTCGACAATCTGCCCCTCCTCGAGGCCCAGGGTCACGATGTCGTCGGGGTTCAGGAAGACCACCCGCCGACCGTTCTTGATGCCGCGGTAGCGGTCGTCGAGGCCGTAGATCGTGGTGTTGAACTGGTCGTGCGAGCGCATGGTCTGGAGCAGCAGGCGGCCCTCGGGCACGTGCAGCACCTCCGTCGGGCTCACCGTGAAGATGGCCAGATCCTTCTCGGTGGGGAAGGTACGGGAGTCGCGCGGCGGGTGCGGCAGGACGAACCCGCCGGGCTGATCAACCTTCTCGGCGTAACTCGCACACCCGGGCACAACGCGGGCGATCCGGTGCCGAATCTCGGTGTAGTCGTCGCGGAACGCCCCCCACGGGATGCCGTGACGGTCCCCCAGCGTCGCGAGGGCCATCGAGCAGACGATGTCGACCTCGGACTTGAGGTGCGACGACGCCGGCTGCAGGGGTCCCTGCGAGGCGTGCACGGAACAGACCGAGTCCTCGACCGTGACCCGCTGCGGTCGCCCACCGGTGAGGTCCTTCTCGCTTCGACCCAGGGCCGGCAGGATCAGCGCCTCGCGGCCGTGGACGACGTGGGACCGGTTGGGCTTGGTCGAGACGTGCACGGTGAGGTCGGCCTGACGCAAGGCGTCCTCGGTGACGGCCGTGTCGGACATGGCCGAGACGAAGTTGCCGCCCATGCCGAAGAAGACCTTCGCCTTCCTGTCGCGGAACGCCTTGACGGCGGCCACCGCGTCGAAGCCGTTCTCGCGCGGCGGCTCGAAACCAAACTCGTCGCGCAGGGAGTCGAGGAAGTGGCCGGGCGGGCGCTCCCAGATCCCCATCGTGCGGTCGCCCTGGACGTTGGAGTGGCCACGCACCGGGAAGAGGCCGGCACCCGGCTTGCCGATGTTGCCCTGCAGGAAGGCGAGGTTGGAGATCTCCTTGACGGTGGCGACACCGTTGCGGTGCTGGGTGATGCCCATCGCCCAGCAGAAGATCGTCTTGCTGGAGGCGGCCAGCATGGCGGCGGCCTCCTCGATCTCCTCGCGGGTCAGCCCGGTGGAACGCAGCACCAGGTCCCAGTCGAGGTTGCGCAGGTGCTCGGCCCAGGCCTCGAAGCCGAACGTGTGCTTCTCGACGAAGTCCCGATCGACGTGACCCCCCTCGAGCAGCAGCGCCGAGAGCGCCTGGAAGAGCGCCAGGTCCCCGTTGATGCGCACGGCCAGGTGGAGGTCGGCGATGCCGGTGCCGTGCCCGACGACACCCTTCGGCGTCTGGGGGTTCTTGAAGCGGACCAGCCCCGCCTCCTTGAGCGGGTTCACGGCGATGATCTTCGCGCCGTTCTGCTTGGCCTCCTCCAGGGCGGTGAGCATCCGGGGGTGGTTGGTGCCCGGGTTCTGCCCGGCGATGATGATCAGCTCGGCGCCCAGGACGTCGTCGTAGCTGACCGACGCCTTGCCGATGCCGATGACCTCGGCGAGGCCGACCGAGGTCGACTCGTGGCACATGTTGGAGCAGTCGGGCAGGTTGTTGGTCCCGAACGCCCGGCCGAAGAGCTGGTAGACGAAAGCGGCCTCGTTGGAGGTCTTGCCCGAGGTGTAGAAGACGGCCTCGTCCGGACTGGCCAGCCCGTTCAGGTGGCGCCCGATCAGCTCGAAGGCGCCGTCCCACGAGATCGGCTCGTAGTGCGTGCCGCCCTCGCGCAGCACCATCGGCTCGGTGATCCGGCCCTGCTGGCCCAGCCAGTAGTCGGACTTGTCGGCGAGGTCGGCCATGGAGTGCTTGCGGAAGAACTCCGGGCCCACCCGGCGCAGCGTCGCCTCCTCGGTGACCGCCTTGGCGCCGTTCTCGCAGAACTCGGCCGTGTGGCGGTGCTCCGGATCGGGGTCCGGCCAGGCACAGCCCTGGCAGTCGAACCCGTCGACCTGGTTGAGCTTGAGCAGGGTCTGTGCCGTCCGGCGGACCCCCATCTGTTCGAGGGATCGCTTCATGCTCACGGCAACGGCCGTGACTCCGGCGGCGGCATGGGCCACCCCCTCCACCTGGAGGTCTCGTTCGTCGATGTCCTTGCTGGGCGCCTTGCGACTCATGCATCCATCCTTCACCAGACGATCAAGAGCCCTGCTCGTACCCAACACCGGGCGATGTACGCCGCCCGGCGTACGTCCTGCTCGTCAGCTGTTCGAGAAGACCGCCGGAGACTCGTCCCCGTCGGGCCCGCGGCCCGCCCAGGTCCAGGCGTACACCGGGTCCTCGACCGCCAGACCCGCCTCCCCGAGCTCGAGCGGGGCGAAGGTGTCCACCATCACGGCCGACTCGTCGAAGAACTCCGCCCCGAGCGACGCCTCGATCGCCGCCGGCTGCGGGCCGTGGGCGTGTCCCCCGGGATGCAGCGAGATCGACCCGATGTTGATACCGGAGCCCTTGCGGGCCTCGTAGTCGCCGCCAACGTAGAACATCACCTCGTCGCTGTCGACGTTGGAGTGGTAGTACGGCACCGGCACGGACAGCGGGTGGTAGTCGACCTTGCGCGGCAGGAAGTTGCAGATCACGAAGTTGTGGCCCTCGAAGACCTGGTGCACCGGCGGCGGCTGGTGGATCTTGCCGGTGATCGGCATGTAGTCGTCGATGTTGAACGTGTAGGGGTACAGGCAGCCGTCCCACCCGACCACGTCCAGCGGGTGGGTGGCGTAGGTCATCCGGGTGCCGACGATGCCGGCCGAGGTGCGGTGCTTGACCAGCACCTCCACGTTCTCGCCGTCGGCGAGCAGCGGCGCGGTGGGGCCGTGCAGGTCGCGCTCGCAGTACGGCGCGTGCTCGAGCAACTGACCGTGGCGCGACAGGTAACGCTTGGGCGGCGCGACGTGGCTGTTCGCCTCGACGGCATAGAGGCGGCTGGCCACGGCCGGCACCCAGCGGTGCGTGGTCGCACGGGGGATCACGACGTAGTCCCCGGATCGGTAGGCCACGACCCCGAAGACGGTCTCGAGGGTCCCGCTCCCCGACTCGACGAAGACGCACTCGTCACCGATGGCGTTGCGGTAGTACGCCGACGGCTCGGCGCCGGTGACCACGTAGCCGATCCGTACGTCGTTGTTGGCGAGCACCAGACGGCGGGCGGTGACGGCGTCATCCCCCGTCGCCAGGTCATGGAGCCTGAGGTGCCGTGGTTTGAGCGGGTGGTTGGGCGTCCTGGTCTGGTCGGGCAGCTCCCACACCTCGGCTCCGACGATGGCCGAGGGGACGCCCCGGTGGTAGAGCAGGGAGGAGTCGGACGAGAAGCCCTCCTCCCCCATCAGCTCCTCGTAGTAGAGCCGGCCGTTCGGGTCCCGGAACTGGGTGTGCCGCTGGGCGGGCACCTGTCCGACCTGCCGGTAATACGCCATGAGTCCTCCGTGTTCGATAAACGAACATAGTCGTCCGCTATTCGCGTCATGGTTAGAGTAGCCGGGTGAGCCCACCTCTGGAAGCCGCGTGGTCCGCCCTGGTCGACGACGCCGCGATCTTCCCGCCGGGCGACGCCCCGCTGCCGGCCGCCGTCGAGGCCCACCTGGCCCGGCGCACCCAGCCGCACGCCGACCTCGTCGGGTCGTTCGTCGTCACCGACGTCCGGGTCCCGGAGATCGCCGTGTTCTCCCGGGCGGCGGCGATCGCCCTCTCCGTCGTCGTGACGGGGGGCGCCGGGGCGATCGCCGGTGCGCTGCGCCTGGCCGCCCGGTCGGGTGCCACCCTCGCCAGTCTCGAGATCGCTCTCCGCGACCCCGACGACCTGCCCGGCAACGCCCGCCGCGTGGTCGCCGCGCTGAGCGCCGCCCGCGACGACGGGTTGTCGGAGGAGACCCCGGTGTACGTCGAGCTGCCGGCGCACTCCCCCTCGGCGGGCTGGCTGGCCGCGGCCGACGTCGTGGCCGAGAATGAGCTGCGGCTCAAGTTCCGGACCGGCGGCCAGGCAGCCGAGGCCTTCCCCACCGCCGCCACCCTGGCGGGCTCGATCGACGCCGCCCTCGACCGGGAGACCCCCTTCAAGTGCACGGCCGGACTGCACCGCGCCGTCCGCCACGCCAGCGACGGCTTCGAGCAGCACGGGTTCGTCAACCTCCTGCTCGCCACCCGCCAGGCCTTCGACGGCGCGTCGGCCGACGAGGTCGCCGCGACCCTCGAGCGCCGCGACGGCGAGGCACTGGCCGTTGCCGCCCGAGGCGCCCAGCTCGGCGGCGCGCGGCGCTGGTTCACCTCGTTCGGCTCCTGCTCGGTCACCGAACCGCTCGACGATCTGATCGCCCTCGACCTGCTGGAGGAACACCCGTGACCACCGCCCACCCCCGCTCCTGGGTCGACGGGGCCGTCGGCTCGCTCTTCGACGTCGACAACCTGCCGTTCGGCGTCTTCTCCCGGCCCGGCGAGGAGCCTCGGGTGGGCGTCCGGATCGGCGAGCTCGTGCTCGACCTGTCGCCGGTCGCGGCCGCCGAGATGCTCGACGTCCACCACGTCTTCCTGGAGCGCTCGCTCAACGCGCTGATGGCCGAGGGCCGCGTCGTGCGGGAGTCGCTGCGTCGCTGGATCACCGGTCTGCTCACCGACCAGACCCAGCGAGGCCTCGTCGAGCCGCACCTGGTGCCACTGGTGGAGGTGACGATGCACCTGCCGGTCGAGGTCGGCGACTACGTCGACTTCTACGCCTCGCTGGACCACGCTTCCAACGTGGGGCGGATGTTCCGGCCCGACGCCGAGCCCCTGCTCCCCAACTGGCGCCACCTCCCGGTCGGCTACCACGGCCGCTCGGGGACGGTCGTCGGCTCGGGCACGCCGGTGATCCGGCCGCAGGGCCAGCGCAAGGCACCCTCCGAGGAGACCCCGAGCTTCGGGCCGAGCACCCGCCTGGACATCGAGGCCGAGCTCGGTTTCGTCGTGGGGACGGGCTCGGCCATCGGCGACCCGGTCGGCTTCGACGACTTCGCCGACCACGTCTTCGGGGTCGTCGGGCTCAACGACTGGTCCGCGCGCGACATCCAGGCCTGGGAGTACGTCCCGCTCGGCCCGTTCCTCGGCAAGTCGTTCGCCACGTCGATCTCGCAGTGGGTGACCCCGCTCGAGGCCCTCTCCGCCGCCTGGGTCGACGTACCGGGTCAGGACCCGCAGCCGCTGCCCTACCTGCGTCCCACCGCGCCCGGCGAGCTCCCTCGCGGCCTCGACATCGACGTCGAGGTGGTGCTCAACGACGAAGTCGTCAGCCGCCCGCCCTTCCGGACCATGTACTGGTCGCCCGCGCAGATGCTGGCGCACCTGACCGTCAACGGCGCCTCTGTGCGCACCGGCGACCTGTTCGCCTCCGGCACGATCAGTGGTCCGGATCGCGACCAGCGCGGCTCCTTCCTCGAGCTCAGCTGGGGAGGCGCGGAGCCCTTCGGCGACGGGCGCACCTTCCTGCGCGACGGCGACGAGGTGACGCTGCGCTACACCGCGCCCGGCACCGGCGGTGGCCGGATCGCGCTCGGGGAGGTCAGCGGCCGGATCGAGCCGGCGCGACCGACGAGCTGACCGCGCTCGGTGCCCGCGCCCACCCTGCCGCAAGCCACATCGGAACCGCTCAAAGCAGGTGGGGCACTCCCATGGGGTGCCGGGCGAACTGTCCGCAGCTCCACTGTCCATGCAGACCAGCGCACCTGTCCCCGACCTCAGCGGAAGCCGGGCTGTCGTCACGGGGGCGCCAGCGGAGCGGGGCGGCGGTGTCGCGGCGGCCGGCCGTGCTCGGTGCTCACGTCGTGATCTGCGACCGGGACGCCGAGGGTGCCGAGGCGATGGCCCGGAAGGTCGCCGGGGAGGCGTGGGTCGCCGATCTCGGCGACACCCTGGGGTTGGGCGGGCTGAGCCTCGAGGCCGACATCCTGGTCAACAACGCGGGCATCCAGCACGTCGCCCCACTGGAGGAGTTCCCACCCGACCGGTTCGCACTGATCCTGCGGATCATGCTCGAGGCGCCGTTCCTGCTCACCCGGGCCTCGCTGCCACACATGTACGCCCGCGGCTGGGGGGGTGGTCCACGTCTCGAGCGCGCACGGCCTGCGGGCGAGCCCGTTCAAGGTTGCCTACGTCTCGGCCAAGCACGGCCTCGAGGGACTCTCGAAGGTGATCGCGCTGGAGGGGGCCGACCACGGCGTGACCAGCAACTGCGTCAATCCCGGCTACGTCCGGACCCCCCTGGTGGAGAAGCAGATCAAGGACCGGGCGCGCGTCCACTCCATGTCGGAGGAGGACGTCGTCAACCAGGTGATGCTGACCCGGTCGGCCATCGAGCGACTGGTCGAGCCTGACGAGGTCGCCGCAGCGGTGGGCTACCTCTGCTCGGACGAGGCCGCCTACTCGCGATGGCGGTGATCTCACGTCACCAGATGACGTGAGATCACCGCTGTCCTCTCGGTGGGGGTCGGAACGATTCTCCGAACCTCGCCATCCTCGGCGTGCCGTTCGGCCAGGCGGAGCGGCTCTGGTACCTCGGCCTCGTGCTGTGCATCGCCGTCTACTGGTTCGCTGCTGGGGTATTCCCGGTGGGCGATCCTCCGCACGGTGCTGGACTCAGACGGCCTCGGTCGCGGGCGTCGCCGCGGCTCAGGGACTCAACGTCCCGATCGTGGGCAACAACCCGGTCTTCGCCCCCGCGCTCCTCGCTGGGCCCGCCGGAGCGGCACCGACGAAGAACCTTTACGTCGCCTCCCCGGTGGCGCCCTTCGACAGGCCGCCGGACCTGCTCAAGGAGTACCAGGCCACCTACCCCGGTGACCCCACGCTGGGAGTCGTCTTCGGCACCGCAGCCGCGGACGTGATGCGCCAGATCCTGGACAAGGCGTGCGAGGACGGCGGCCTGGCGGTCCCCCTGACGTTCGCGATCGGGACGTCGCCGAGCGACGCCGAGCTACATCTTCCGCGCCGCGGACGTCCCCGGTGGCACTACGTCGGTGTCCCACAAGTTCGTCGGTGAGGACGTGCCCGGCTTCATGGACGACGGCTGACCCCGGTCAGGGAACCATCCAGCCCAGCAGCGGCGTCGACTGCAGCCCGACGATCAGGCACATCAGGACGAGCAGGAGCAGGCTCCAGCCGATCACCTTGCGGAAGATCACTCCCTCCTGGCCCGACATGCCGACCGCGGCGGCGGCGATGGCCAGGTTCTGCGGGCTGACCATCTTGCCGAGCACGCCGCCTGAAGAGTTGGCGGCGGCCATCAGGACCGGGTCGAGGCCTGCCTTGGCGGCGGCCTGCACCTGCAGCGCGCCGAAGAGCGAGTTCGACGACGTGTCGGAGCCGGTGACCGCGACCCCGATCCAGCCGAGCACCGGCGAGATGATCGCGAACGCGGCGCCGCTGCCGGCCAACCAGGCGCCGAGCGAGGCGGTCTGACCGGACAGGTTCATGACGTAGGCCAGAGCGAGCACGGCCATCACCGTGATGATCGCCGAGCGGAGCTCGACGTACGTCGCGACGTACGTCTTGAGCGCCCTGGCCGGGTTGACCCGGAGGATCAGCATGGTGACCAGGCCGGCGATCACCAGCATGGTTCCGGCCGCCGGCAGCCAGTTCAGCTTGAACTGCGTGAGCACCGGGGCACCGGCGGTGTTCAGGACGTGCAGGCCCGGCCAGTCGATGAGGTGCGTGAACGGCTCCTTGCCCAGGAACTCGACGACGGCAGGGATGTTGGCCACCGAGAAGATCGCGATGATCACGAGGTACGGCGCGTAGGCCCTCAGCACCTCGCCCCGGTCGTCGGACGACGGCGCGCGGCCGGCGTCGGCACTCCCACCGGTCACGGTGGTGGTGCTGCCACCCCGTGCAGGGGGCGTGGCGGCGCCGCGGGACATCGCGCGTGCACCGCTCACCTCCTCGACCGGGTCCGCGGTCAGGACCTCGGCCGGCGCCCAGACCCGCACCAGCAGGACCAGCGAGCCCGCGGCCAGCAGGGCCGCGACGATGTCGGTGAGCTGGACGGAGAGGTAGTTGGACGTGACGAACTGCGCGACCGCGAAGACCCCGCCGGTGAGCAGGGCCGGCAGCCAGGTCTGGCGGACCCCGCGGCGGCCGTCGACGATGAACACCAGGATCAGCGGCACGACGAGCGCGAGGATGGGCGTCTGCCGTCCCACCATGGACCCGAGCGTGCCCAGGGCGCTGGCGTCCGAGAGGCGGGGGTCGTCGCTGACGCCGGCCGCGATCGGTGCCAGGGTGACGATCGGGATGGCCAGCGCGCCGAAGGCGACCGGCGCGGTGTTGGCCACCAGGGCGACCGTGGCGGCCTTGACCGGCTGGAAGCCGAGCGACATCAACATCACGACCGAGATCGCCACCGGGGTGCCGAAACCGGCCAGAGCCTCGAGCAGGGCGCCGAAGCAGAAGGCAATGATGATCGCCTGGATCCGTTGGTCGGGGCTGACCTTCTCGAAGGAGCGTCGAAGCACGTCGAAGTGACCGGACGCCACGGTCAGGTTGTAGATCCAGACCGCGTTGATCACGATCCACAGGATCGGGAAGAAGCCGAACAGACCGCCGTCGAGGGCGGCGCTGACACCCTGACCCAGCGGCATGCCGAACAGCGCCACGGCCACCACGAGGGCGACGCCGAGCGAGACGAGGCCCGAGACCCAGGCGCGGATCTTGAGCCCGCCGAGCAGCAGGAAGAGCACGGCGAGCGGGATCAGGGCGCACAGAGCGCTCAGGGTGAGCGAGTCTCCGACTGCCCGTAGGTCTTGCTGGAACATGACAACTCCCGAGAGATGGATGGTTGGGATCAGGCAGGTCGGACGGTTGGTCGATCGACTGGTGGGCGGGTCCCTGCGCGCAGGGTGGCGGCGGGCAGGCCGCGGATCGAGGCGTCGAGCACCTCGATGGTGTGGGCCATCCCCATGGGATGACCGGATCGCTCGATCGCCGTGGCCACCTGCATGAGGCAGCCGGGATTGGCGGTCACGAGGACGTCGGCGCCGGTGGCGACGATGTTGGCGGCCTTGCGGTCACCGAGCTCGCGAGCGGGCTCCGGGTTGAGGATGTTGTAGATCCCCGCCGAGCCGCAGCAGAGCTCGCCCTCGGCGATCTCGCGCAGCGCGATCCCCGGGATCGCGCCGAGCAGTGCCCGCGGCTGGCTCCGCACCCCTTGCGCGTGGGCCAGGTGGCAGGCGTCGTGGTAGGCCACGCTGAGCTCCAGCGGGTGCCGGACCGAGACCGGGCCGAGCTCGTGCAGGAGCTCGGACACGTCGCGGACCCGCTCGGCGAAAGCTGAGGCCCGCTCGGCGTACGCCGGGTCCTCGGCGAGCAGGGCGGCGTACTCCTTCATCGTCGAGCCGCAGCCGGCGGCGTTCACGACCACCCGCTCCACCCCGGCGCTCTCGAAGGCGTCGACGAGCGCTCGGGCGTAGTCCTGGGCCTCGGCCTCGCGCCCGTTGTGCACCGACAGCGCGCCGCAGCAGCCCTGCTTCGCCGGCACCACGACGTCGCAGCCCTCGGCCTGGAGGACCCGGGCGGTCGCCGCGTTGACGCCGGGGAAGAAGGCGCCCTGGACACAGCCGGTCAGCAGCCCCACCACCGCTCGTCGCTCGCCGGTCGCCGCGAGGTGCTCGGGCAGCCGTTGGGGGCGGCCCAGGCGCGGGGCCAGGCTCTCCATGGCCGCCAGCTGCGGCGCCATCCGCTCGAGCAGGCCGGTACGACGCAGCGCGCGGTCGAGCCCGGTCGCCTGCAGCAGGCGCAACGGGCCGCGCAGGAGCCGCAGTCGCCTGGGGTGGGGGAAGATCGCGAAGATCAGGCCGCGCAGGGCCCTCTCCTTGGCCGGCCGCTCGTGGCGGCGCTCGACCTGGGCGCGGGTCTGCTCGATCAGGGTGTCGTACTGCACGCCCGACGGGCACGCGGTCACACAGGCCATGCAGCCCAGGCAGGCGTCGAAGTGCGAGACCATCTCGTCGCCCATCGGCTCACCCTCGAGACCCTCCTTCATCAGGTAGATGCGGCCCCGAGGGGAGTCCATCTCCTCGCCCCACAGCACGTAGGTGGGACAGGTCGGGAGACAGAAGCCGCAGTGCACGCAGTCGCCGATCAGGGCAGCGTCCGGCGGGTGGTGCTCGTCGAACGCACCCTCGGGCGACGGGCTGCCCCAGTCGACGGCGTCCTCGTCGATCACGCCGCCCATCTCGCCGAGGGTGCCGCCCCGCCCGGGTCCGCCGGGTCCGGGTTCGGTCGTGTCGGTCATCAGATTCCTCCCACGAATCGTCCCGGCGACAGCCGGTGGTCGGGGTCGAACTGGTCCTTGACCCGGCGCATCAGGTCGAGGGCGGGGATGGGTCCCCAGACGTCGACAGCGGCCTTGACCGCCGCGGGGGCGTCGACGACGACGATGGTGCCGCCGTTCCTGCCGCAGGCCGCGCGCAGGCTCTCGACGGCCGCGCGAACCTCGTCGACGGGCGTGCCCGACGGGAGCGCGGCGTACGCGACCCCCGCGCCGGACGATCCCCGGACCGAGGCCCCGCAGGCTCGGGCCGCGGCGAGCACGTCCGCAAGACCGGAGAGCACGAAGGTCAGCTTGAGTGCGATGGCTCGCTGGTCGCCGCGGGCTCCCAGGTCCCAGGGGTACGCCGCGCCACCGGCCGGAGCGTCCGTCCCGATGACCGCTCCGTCGCCGAGCAGGCCGCAGACGGTCTCGGAGCGGTCGGCGACCCCGTCCTCCCGCCCCTCGAGCAGCACGCTCACCCGACCCCCGGTCGCCGTCCAGTCGACCTCGACGGCCGCCGGCACGACCTGCGCGTGCACGACGTCCTGGACGAGCGCTGCCGCGCTCGCCGGGTCGTCGACCGGCACGCTCACCCAGCGGTGGGCGACCGGCACGGGGTGGAGCCGGAAGGTCGCGTCGACGATCACCGCGAGGGTGCCGACCGAGCCGATCACGAGCTTGCCGAGGTCGTAGCCGGCGACGTTCTTGACCACACGCCCGCCGGCCTTGGCGACCACACCGTCCGCGCGGACCACGGTGACCCCGATGAGGAGATCACGGGCGCTGCCGACCGCCACCCGGTGCGCCCCGCTGGTGTTGGTGGCCAGGGTGCCGCCGATGCTGGCGCCGGGAACGGTCTCGTCGAGGGCGAGCCACTGGCCACCACGCCCGACCACCTCCCGCACGTCCGCCAGACGGGCGCCGGCCTCGACGGCGACGATCAGGTCACCGGCGGCGTGGTCGAGCACCTGGTCGAGGCCGCTCAGGTCGAGCAGCACGTCAGCACTGGTGGGCGCGGTCCCCCACGACAGCTTCGTGCCCCGCCCCCGCGGGACGACGCTGAGCCCATGGGCAGCAGCCGCGCGGAGCACGTCGGCGACCTGTCCGGTGTCGGTCGGTCGGGCGACGAGGCCGGGACGTACGCCGTCCACATGGTCGGCCTCAGCCGCCTCGTGGACCTGGGCGCAGGCCGACGTGATCGCCGTGCGCGCCGTCTCGTCGAGCGTCACCGTCCGCATCAGAAGACCTCCGCGAGGCCGGCGTCCTGCAGCGGATGAGCGCCCTTCTTCCGTCCGGGCACCTCACCGCACAGACGCGGGGTGGGGAAGATCTTGCCGGGGTTGGCGATGCCGTGCGGGTCAAAGGCACAGCGGACCAGCTGCATCGTGTCGAGGTCGTCGTCGGTGTACATCCTCGGCATGTACTTCGCCTTGTCCATCCCCACACCGTGCTCGCCGGTGATGGAACCTCCGAACTCGATGCACAGGTCGAGGATCGCGCCGCTGACCTTCTCGGCCGCGTCGCCAGCACCCTCGACGGCGTCGTCGAAGAGGACCAGCGGGTGCAGGTTGCCGTCGCCGGCGTGGAAGACGTTGGCGACGCGGACGCCGCTCTGCGAGGACAGCTCGGCGATCGCCCTGAGCACCTCGGGCAGCGCGGTGCGCGGGATCACCCCGTCCTGGACGATGTAGTCGGGGCTGATCCGCCCGACGGCTGCGAAGGCGGACTTGCGGCCCTTCCAGATCAGGGCCCGCTCGACCGGGTCGGTCGCGAGGCGTTGCTCGAAGGCGCCGTTCTCGTCGCAGAGCCGCGCCACCTCGGCGTACTCGGCCTCGACCTCGACCGCGGCCCCGTCGAGCTCGATGACGAGCACCGCGCCGGCGCCGTCGGGGTAGTTGCAGGCCACGGCGGCCTCGGCAGCCTCGATCGCGAGGGCGTCCATCATCTCGATCGCGGCCGGCACGATGCCGGCGGCGATGATCGCGGAGGTGGCCGCGCCGGCCTGGTCGGTCGAGGCGAAGCCGACCAGGATGGTGCGCACCTCCTCGGGCAGCCGGACCAGCCGCACCGTGGCCGAGGTGACGATGCCGAGGGTGCCTTCCGAGCCGACCACCGCCCCGAGCAGGTCGTAGCCCGGGCTGTCCGGCGCCGCCCCCCCGAGCCGGACCAGGTCGCCGTCGGCGCTCACGAAGTCGGCGCCGAGCACGTGATTGGTGGTGAAGCCGTACTTCAGGCAGTGGGCGCCGCCTGAGTTCTCGGCCACGTTGCCGCCGATCGAGCAGATCTGCTGGCTCGACGGGTCGGGTGCGTAGTAGTAGCCGTGCGGGGTCGCCGCCCGCGTCACGTCGAGGTTGATCACGCCGGGCTCGACGACCGCACGCTGGTCGGCGCGACTCACGTCGGTGATGGCCCGCATCCGGGAGGTCACGACGAGCACGCCCTCCGCGTGGGGCAGGGCCCCTCCGGACAGCCCGGTGCCGGAGCCGCGGGCGACGAAAGGGACCCCGTGCTCCGCGCAGGCCCGCACGACGGCGGCCAGCTGGGCGGCGTCCTCCGGGATGACCACCAGGGCCGGCGTCACGCGGTAGTGCGCCAGGCCGTCGCACTCGTAGGTGCGCAGCCGGGCGCGATCCTCGATCACCCCGGCCGGAGGCAGCAGCCCGCGCGCGACCCGGGTGACGGCGGCGATTCCGGCGCTGCTCGACATCGCGAGCCTCAGCCGGTCTCGGCGGTGAGTCCGGCACCCTCGATGCCCGCCACCGCCGCGGCCTCGTCGTTGTCGGAGGTGTCACCGGTGACGCCGACGGCGCCCACCAGGCTGCCGTCCGCGGCTCGGACGAGCACCCCGCCGGGGACCGGGACGAGCGTGCCGCCGACGGCCGAGGTGACGGCCGCGATGAAATACGGCTGCTGCTCGGCTCGCGCCATGATGGCGCGCGACCCCATGCCGAGCGACAGGGCGCCGTAGGCCTTGCCGAAGCCGATCTCGAAGCGCTTCATGGAGGAACCGTCCTCTCGCTCGACGGCGAGGACGTGACCACCGGCGTCGAGGACCACCACGGTCATCGGCTTGAAGCCGGCGGTGCTGGCGTGCGCGCGGGACCCGGCGATGATCGTGCGGGCGGTCTCCAGCTTCAGGCTGCTCACGAGGAGCTCCTCTCGTCGCGCTGTTGGCTCTTCTCCAGGGCACGGTGGCGGTGCAGGATCGGCTCGGTGTAGCCGCTCGGCTGGGCCAGCCCCTCGAGGACCAGCTCGCGGGCGGCGCGGAAGGCCTCGCCGTCGAAGCCGGGGGCCATCGGGAGGTACGTCGGGTCGCCGGCGTTCTGCTCGTCGACGACCGCGGCCATCCGGCGCAGGGTCTGCTCGACCTGGTCGGCGCTGACGACGCCGTGGTGCAGCCAGTTGGCGACGTGCTGCGCGGAGATCCGGCAGGTGGCGCGGTCCTCCATCAACGGCTCCCCGGTGATGTCGGGAACCTTGGAGCAACCGACCCCGGCGTCGACCCAGCGCACGACGTAGCCCAGGAGGCTCTGGAGGTTGTTGTCGATCTCGGCCTGGCGGGCCTCGTCGGACCAGGCCGCGGGGTCACCGAGCGGGATCTCCAGGAGCTGCTCCCGGTCACGGCGTCGGCCGCTGGCGCGCAGCTCCTCCTGCCGGGCCCGGACATCGACCTGGTGGTAGTGCATCGCGTGCACGGTCGCGGCCGTCGGCGAGGGCACCCAGGCACAGCTGGCCCCGGCCTGTGGGTGGCCGATCTTGGCGTCGTACATCGCGGCCAGGCTGTCGGGAGCGGCCCACATGCCCTTGCCGATCTGGGCGCGGCCGAGCAGGCCGCACTCGAGGCCGATGTCGACGTTGAGGTCCTCGTAGGCCGAGATCCAGGTCTCGCCCTTCATGTCGGCCTTGCGGACGACGGGACCGGCCTGCATCGAGGTGTGGATCTCGTCGCCGGTGCGATCCAGGAAGCCGGTGTTGATGAACGCGACCCGCTCCGAGGCCTCGGCGATGCAGGCCTTGAGGTTGACCGACGTACGCCGCTCCTCGTCCATGATCCCGACCTTGATGCTCAGCCGGGGCAGCCCGAGCAGCTCCTCGACGCGGCCGAAGAGCTCGACGGCGAAGGCGACCTCGTCGGGGCCGTGCATCTTGGGCTTCACGACGTACATCGACCCGGTCAGCGAGTTGGCGAGCCCCGTCTCACGGGTCTGGCCGCGCAGGTCCGGGAGGCTCCCGAGCGCGGTCATGATCGCGTCGAGGATGCCCTCGGGCACCTCCTGGCCGTCGCGGTCGAGCACGGCGCCGGTGGTCATCAGGTGACCGACCTGGCGGATGAAGAGCAGCGAGCGGCCGCGCAGGGTGACCTCGTCACCGGCGAGCGTGGCGTAGGTCCGGTCGGGGTTCATCGACCGGGTGAAGGTGCGGCCGTCCTTGGTGACCTCCTCGGCCAGGGTGCCCCGCATGAGCTCGCGCCAGTTGCGGTAGCCGAGGACCTTGTCGGTGGCGTCGACGGCAGCGACCGAGTCCTCGAGGTCCATGATCGTCGAGACCGCGGACTCCAGCAGCAGGTCCTTGACCCCGGCCGCGTCGGTGGCGCCGACCGGGTCGTCGTGGTCAACCTGGAGCTCGACGTGCAGGCCGTGGTGGACCAGCAGCACCGCCTCGGGTGCGTCCCGGGGACCCCGGAAGCCGACGAGCTGGGCCGGGTCGGCAAGCCGGACGACGTCGTCCTTCACCGTGACCGCCAGACCCGCATCGTCCACGGCGTACGACGTGGCGTCGCTGTGGGAGCCGGCGGCGAGCGCGAAGTGGTCGTCGAGGAAGGCGCGACCGCGTCGGATGACCTCGTCACCGCGCACCCGGTTGTAGTCGCGACCGGGGGCGAGGTTGCCCTCCTGCGGCACGACGTCGGTGCCGTAGAGCGCGTCGTAGAGCGAGCCCCAGCGCGCGTTCACGGCGTTGGTGGCGAAGCGGGCGTTGAGCAGCGGGACCACCAGCTGGGGGCCGGCGAGGTGAGCCACCTCGTCGTCGACGTCCGCCGTCGTCACGGTCACCTCGGCGGGCTCGTCCCGGAGATAGCCGATCTCGCGCAGGAACTCGGCGTACTCCTGCGGGTCGGGGCTGCCCGGGTGCTCGCGGTGCCAGTCGTCGAGTCTCGACTGCAGCTCGTCGCGCTGCGCGAGCAGCTCCCGGTTGCGGGGCGCCAGTTCGTGGATGATGCCGGCGGCGCCCTCCCAGAACGTGTCCGGATCGATCCCGGACCCGGGCAGGGCCTCCTCGGCGACGAAGCGGTGCAGCGCCGCCGCGACCGCGAGCCCAGCGACCTGGACGCGTTCCGTCATTGTCGGACCTCCCGAAAGTTCTTCCACATGATGGAATTTCGTTTCCTCATCGTGGAAGATAGGCACCGGTGCCGCGACGTGTCAACCACCCACCCCACCTGTTCGCCCCTAGAGTGACCGCCCCGGATCAGAGCCGTTGAGGAGCTGGAGAGACAGATGCCCCAGGACGCCGCCATCCCTGTCGCCGGCCCCGCTGCTGCGGGAGGGGTGCAGTCGGTCCAGCGGGCCTTCGACCTGCTCGAGGTCCTGGTAGCCGGCGGCGGGGCGATGGCGATCGGTGAGATCGCGACCGCCTCCGGGATCCCGCTGCCGACGATCCACCGACTGCTGCGCACGCTGGTCGAGCGCGGCTACGTGCGGCAGTTGCCGAACCGTCGCTACGCCCTGGGCTTCCGGCTCGTCCCGCTCGGAGTCGCCTCGCACGCGATGGTCGGCGACGCGGCCCACTCGTCCCTGCAGACTCTGGTCGACCAGCTGGGCGAGACCGCCAACCTGGCGATCCTGTCGGGCGACCACGCGGAGTACGTCGCCCAGGTGCCCTCACGCCACGCGATGCGGATGTTCACCGAGGTCGGCCGTCGCGTCGAGCTGCACTGCACCGGCGTCGGCAAGGCGATGCTGGCCCAGCTTCCGCCGGCCCAGGTCGAGGCCATCGTCGGCCGGGTCGGCATGAGCGCCAAGACCGAGCACACCCTCACCACCGAGCCCGCGCTACGGGCCTCGCTCAGCACGATCCGGGAGCGGGGCTACGCGCTCGACGAGCAGGAGCAGGAGTCCGGAGTCCGCTGTGTCGCGGTCCCGATCGCCGCAGGCCCGGGGGCCTGGATGGCGGTGTCCGTCTCCGGCCCGCTCACCCGGATGGGTGACGAGGTGGTGACCCGCGCCGTGCCGCTGCTGCAGCAGGCCGCCCGACAGCTGGGCGACACGATGTCCCCTTCGGGCTCGTGACGCACGGCGTACGCCCGACCCCTGCCGGGAGCCTGGTGGTCGGTGTCGACTTCGGCACCCTGTCCGCTCGAGCCGTCGTGGTCACGGTCGCGGACGGTCGCGAGCTCGGCACGGGCACCTGCTCCTACGCTCACGGCGTACTGGACCGGCGGCTTCGCGTCGGTGACGTGCGGCTGCCTCCCGACTGGGCCCTCCAGGTGCCTGCGGACTACCGCGAGGCACTCGGCGTGGCGGTTCGCCAGGCCCTGGCCGACGCGGGCGCCGACCCACTGGACGTGATCGGGATCGGCACCGACTTCACCTCGTCCACGATGGTGCCGACCACCGCCGACGGCACCCCGCTCAACGAGGTGCCCGGCCTCGAGGGCGAGCCGCATGCCTACGTCAAGCTCTGGCGCCACCATGCCGCCCAGGACCAGGCGGACCGGATCACCGAGCTCGCCCGGGCACGGCAGGAGGCCTGGCTGCCGAGGTACGGCGGACGCGTCTCCTCGGAGTGGCAGCTCCCCAAGGCTCTGCAGATGCTGGAGGAGGCGCCTCGGGTCCATGCCGCCATGGACCGCTACGTCGAGGCCGCCGACTGGATCGTGTGGCAGCTGTGCGGTCACTACGTCCGCAACGCCTGCAGCGCCGGCTACAAGGGCCTCCACCAGGACGGGACCTACCCTTCCTCCGAGTTCCTGGCCGCCCTCGAGCCGGAGCTCGCGGGCTTCGTGAGGGAGAAGCTCGAGCACCCCGCGGGCCGGCCCCTCGGAAGGCCCGGCGACCTGGCCGGCCACCTCTCGGCCGCGGGAGCCGAACTCACCGGGCTGCCTGAGGGCATCGCGGTCGCGGTCGGCAACGTGGACGCCCACGTGAGTGTCGTGGCGGCGAATGCCACCGGGCCGGGCCGCATGGTGGCGGTCCTGGGCACCTCCACCTGTCTGCTCATCAGCAGTGAGACCCGACGCGAGGTCCCCGGGATGTGTGGCGTCGTCGACGGCGGCCTGGTCCCCGGCTTCTGGGGCTACGAGGCCGGGCAGAGCGGGGTCGGCGACGTCTTCGACTGGTTCGTCTCCAGCTCGGTGCCCGCCGCCTACGCCGAGCTGGCCACCGAGCGGGGACTCGATCTCCACGAGCTCCTGACCGACCTGGCGCGAGGACAGCAGGTCGGGGAGCACGGACTGCTCGCTCTTGACTGGCACAGCGGCAACCGATCGGTGCTCGTCGACCACGAACTCTCCGGACTCCTCGTCGGCCAGAGCCTGGCCACCCGACCCGAGGACGGCTACCGTGCCCTGCTCGAGGCCACCGCGTTCGGCGCCCGACGCATCATCGAGGCCTTCGAGGAGGCCGGGATCGCCGTCGACGAGCTGGTCGTGACCGGTGGGCTGGTGAAGAACTCGCTGCTGCTGCAGGTCTACGCCGACGTGACCGACCTGCCGCTCTCGACGATCGCCTCGTCCCAGGCCCCGGCGCTCGGCTCCGCCATTCTCGCCGCGGTCGCCGCCGGGGCCCACTCCGACGTACGCGCCGCTGCGACCGTCATGGGGTCCGCGACCACCGAGACCCACCGCCCGATCCCGGCGAACGTCGCCGCCTACGACGAGCTGTACCGCGAGTACCGCACCCTGCACGACTACTTCGGGACCGGGACCAATGAGGTCATGCACCGCCTCAAGGCGATCCGTCGGGCGGCAACCGGTGCGCCGTAGCCTCGATCGTATGGATCAGCTCTCGTCTCTGCTGCTCGCGCCTGCGGTCCCACCGTGCTGACCAACTGGGCCGGCAATGTCGACTTCGCCGCGGCACGTACACCCCGGCCGGAGTCCGTGTCCGAGCTCCAGCGGCTCGTCGCGAACTCGTCCGCGGTGCGGGTGCTGGGGACCGGCCACTCGTTCAACCGGATCGCGGACACCACCGGCGACCTCGTATCCCTGGCGGAGCTGCCGCGGAGTCTGCAGTTGGACCGGGACGGTCGTCAGGCGCGGATCACCGGATCCTGGACCTACGGCGAGCTCGGCCGCGAGCTCCCCGCCGCCGGGCTGGCCCTGGCCAACACCGGCTCGCTGCCGCACATCTCGGTCGCCGGCGCCTGCGCGACCGGCACCCACGGCTCGGGGGTGGCCAACCAGTGTCTGGCGGCCTGCGTCGCTGCGGTCACGCTCGTGACCTCGGCGGGCGACCTGGTCACCCTCGACCGTGTCGACCCCCGCTTCGACGGGGCCGTGCTCGCCCTGGGCCGGATCGGGGCCGTCGTCGAGACGACCCTGGACCTGGTGCCCACCTTCGACATCGCGCAGAGCGTGGTCGAGAACGTGAGCGACGACCGGGTCGGGCAGGAGCTCGGCGCAATCCTCGCCGCGGCGTACAGCGTCAGCGTCTTCACCACCTGGGGGCCGGAACGCACCAGTCAGGTTTGGGTCAAGGAGGTGGCCGACCGTGCCGACGCGCCGGGCTGGGCGGGCGTCCCGAACTGGGGCGGCTCGCTCGCCGACGGACCGCGCAACCCGGTGCAGGGAATGTCGCCGGACAACGCCACCGCTCAGCTGGGGGAGCCCGGTCCCTGGCACGAACGGCTGCCACACTTCCGGCTCGACTTCACGCCGAGCAGCGGCGCCGAGCTGCAGTCGGAGTACCTCCTGCCGCTCGAGCATGCCACCGCCGCGTGGCGTGCGGTGTCGGCCGTCCGCGCGAGCGTCCACCCGCTCCTGCAGGTCTCCGAGATCCGCGCGGTGGCACCGGACCCGATGTGGCTGAGCCTGACCGGCGGGTCACCCAGCGTGGCCTTCCACTTCACGTGGCACCCGGACGCCGCCGCGGTGGCGCCCGTGCTCGGGCTGCTCGAGGAGCGGCTCGCTGCCTTCAACGCCCGGCCGCACTGGGGCAAGGTCTTCACTACCCCGCCCGACGTCCTGGATCGGCTCTACCCCCGGCTGCCCGACTTCCGCCGGCTCGTGGCCGACTTCGACCCTCGGGGTGCCTTCGGCAACGACACCGTCGACATCTGGACCGGGA
Organism: Nocardioides sp.; assembly: GCA_046597165.1. Classification (GTDB taxonomy): domain Bacteria; phylum Actinomycetota; class Actinomycetes; order Propionibacteriales; family Nocardioidaceae; genus Nocardioides. Next base: position 16,559 of record JBKJLD010000023.1, on the reverse strand, counting down.
TCCGGTGACCTCCCGGGGTACGCCGTTCGGCGTCCTGCCCGATGGGCGAGCGGTGTCCCGCTTCTCTCTCGAGAGCGGGACCGGGCTGCGCCTGGCCGTGCTGGATCTGGGTGCCACGGTCCAGTCACTGCACCTGTCCGGCCCCGGTGGTCGCGGCGACCCGACCAACGTGGTCCTCGGGTTCGCCGACGTCGCGGGCTACCTCGCCGCGCCGGATCAGTTCCACGGTGCAGTCGTCGGCCGGTTCGCGAACCGGATCGCCGGCGGGTCCTTCGAGCTCGACGGGATCACCCACCGGCTCTCCACCAACGACGGCCCCCACACGCTGCACGGAGGCGTCGACGGCTTCGGGCGCCGGCTCTGGACGGTCGAGCACGCGGACGCCTCGTCTCTTCGGCTGTCCCTGGTCAGCCCCGACGGCGACCAGGGTTTCCCCGGCCGACTGACGGCGGCGGTGACCTACCGAGTGACCGGCGACGACGTACGCATCGACTACCGCGCGGAGAGCGACGCACCCACCGTCGTGAACCTCACCAACCACGCCTACGTCAACCTGGCCGGCGAGGACGGCGGCTCGGTGGCCGAGCACCTGCTCACCGTCGAGGCCGACCACTACACCCCGGTCGGTCCGGACCTGCTGCCCACCGGCGAGGTGGCCGGCGTCGACGGCACGCCGTACGACTTCCGCTCGCCTGCCCCGATCGGGTCAGGCGGCTTCGACCACAACCTCGTGCCCCGCGGCCGGGGGCTGCGCCGGGTCGCGAGGCTCGAGGAGCCCGGGACCGGGCGCACGTGGGAGGTCATCTCGGACCAGCCGGGAATCCAGCTCTACCCGGCCAGCAGCTTCCCGGAGTCCGGCAACCGAGGTGGCTACGGACGCGGCGCCGGAGTCGCCCTGGAGACCCAGCACTTCCCGGACTCCCCGCACTGGCCGGACTTCCCGTCGACCGTGCTCCGACCGGGCGTGCCGTTCGCCAGCACGACGATCTGGCGGTTCGGTCGCGGCCGCTAGTCCGAGGCGTCGGCTCCGGCCCCGGACGAGGCGCGCATCGCGTCCAGCACCTCGCGGTGGGTGAGCCAGCCGACGACGCTGTTGGTGTCGGTCTCCAGGACGGGTAGCGCCGCCACGTCCGCCCGGTCCAGGGCGTCCAGCACGTCGTCCAGACTCTGGTGGACCTCGACGGTCTCCGGGTGGATGGCGACCTCACGCACCAGGGTGCGGTCGTGCTCGCCGTCTCCGAGGGTCTCGGCCAGGGCCCGAGAGGTCAGCACCCCGCAGTAGGCCCCCGACTCGTCGGTGACGGCCAGCTGGCCGAGCGGGGCCGCCGCGACGGCCCGGACGGCGTCGGCCAGCGTGGTGCGGTCGGAGATGGTGGCCCCCAGCGGCTCGAGGACGCTGCCGACCAGGGTCGAGACCAGGACGGCAACCCGGGGCGGGACGGAGAGGTCCACCCCCCGACGGCGCAGCTTGACGGTGTAGATGGTGTCGCGGGCGAGCACCTGGCTGACCCCGGTGGCCAGCACGATCGCCGTCATCAGCGGAAGGATGATGGTGTACTCCCCCGTCAGCTCGAACATGATCACCACGGCGGTGATGGGGGCCCGCGCCGAGCCGGCGAAGACCGCGCCCATGCCGATCAGACCGTAGGCTCCGGCCGGTCCCGCCGAGCCCGGGAGCACGAGGTGGGCGATCTGGCCGAAGCCGGAGCCCAGCATGGCGCCGATGAACAGGCTCGGAGCGAAGACGCCGCCGGAGCCCCCGATGCCGATGGTCAGGCTGGTGGCGACCATCTTGCCGACCAGCAGGACGAGCAGGAAGCCGATGGCGTAGTCGCCGGACACGCTCCTGCCCAGCACCGGGTAGCCGACGCCGTACATCTCCGGCAGGGCGAGGAGTAGCGCACCGAGGAGCAGGCCGCCGAACGCCGGGCGCAGCCACTCCGGCCAGCGCCAGGCCCAGTCGCAGGCGTCCTCGATGGCGTAGAGGACCCGGGTGAACGCGACGCCGACCAGACCGGCGAGGAGGCCGAGCATGGCGAAGAGGAGGTACTGCGTCGGGTGCTCGACGGTGAAGGCCGGCAGGTGGAGGAACGGGTCGTTGCCGAGGGCAGCCCTACCGATCACGCTCGCGGTCACCGAGGCGAGCACGACCATGCCGAAGGAGCGGGCGGCGAAGTCGGCGAGGATCAGCTCCATGGCGAAGAAGACGCCCGCGAGGGGGGCGTTGAAGGTGGCGGCGATCCCGCCGGCGGCGCCGCAGGCGACAAGCACCCGGAGCCGCCCCTCGCCGACCCCGACGATCCTGCCCAGGGTGGAGCCGAGCGCAGAGCCGATCTGGACGATCGGGCCCTCCCGGCCGACCGAGCCGCCACCGCCGATGCAGAGCGCGGAGGCGAGCGCCTTGACCCCGGCTACCTGCGGTGCGATCCGCCCGCCGCGGCGAGCCACGGCGTACATCACCTCGGGGACGCCGTGGCCGCGGGCCTCGCGGGCGAAGAGGTGCACCAGCGGGCCGTAGATGAGTCCCGCCACGACGGGCGCCAGGATCAGGAACCAGGGGCCGAGCCACGCGACGTGCGGGTTGGCGACCCGGCCCAGGCCGGCGTAGTCCGAGTGGCCCGAGAGGATCAGCGTGAAGGTGTTGATCAGCCAGCGGAACGCGACCGCCCCGAGTCCGGCGCCGGCGCCGACCAGCACGGCGAGCACCAGCAGCCCGGTCTCCGAGGAGCGCAGCGCCTCACGCGGGACGTCGCGGCGACGTGTGGACCGGAAGGGGAGGCGTGAGGCGGGGGGTGGCGCGGTCGCGGGCGAAGTCACCATTGCAGTATGCAATGATTGCATGGTGCATGACAAAACGGACGCCGTCCAGCCTCCTGGGCCCCCCGACGAGCTCGTGGCCGAGCTGTTGCGCGCCTCACGAGTGCTGGTCGGCGTGGCGACCCGCTCGCTGGCCGAGGTCGACCATGTCGTCACGCTCACGCAGTTCCGCACCCTGGTGGTGCTGGGCACCCACCGGGACAGCCGGCTCACCACGCTGGCCGGCCTGCTCCAGGTCAACGCCTCGACGGCCCAGCGGATGGTCGACCGGTTGGTGACCGCGGACCTGGTGACCCGGGACGTCAACCCCGACAACCGTCGCGAGGTGGTGCTCGGGCTGACCGACGAGGGCAAGCGCATCGTGGACGTCGTGACCCGGCGGCGGGCGCGGGACATCGACCTGGTCGCCCGCGAGCTGCCGACAGCCCTGCGTTCGGACTTCGTCGCCGCGCTGCGGCTCTTCTCCACCGCAGCCGGTGAGCCGACGCTGCCTCCGGCCAGCGACAGCGCCTGGGGCCCCTGACCCCGCCGAGCGGGCCTGCTCGCGTGAGGGGTGGGCAGAGACAGCTGATGCCCCACACCGGTGGAGGTGAGAGGCATCAGAGTGGCAGGTGAAGGATTCGAACCTTCGTAGGTGTACACCGACGGATTTACAGTCCGTTCCCATTGGCCGCTCGGGCAACCTGCCGGGATGGCCGCCCGGTGGTGGCCGGGCAACAACGTGCGAAACAATAGCGCAGGGACTTCGGCAGACGAAAATGCCCCGGGCCCCCTCAACAGCTGCGAATCACAAGGAGAACTCATGGCCGACTCGTCGTTCGACATCGTCAGCAAGCTCGACCACCAGGAGGTCGACAACGCACTCGGGCAGACGGCCCGCGAGATCGCCACCCGCTTCGATTTCAAGGGGACCGGGGCCAGCATCGAGTGGCAGGGAGACCAGGCCATCGAGATCACCGCGTCGGCCGACGACCGGGCGACGGCGGTGCTCGACGTCTTCAAGGACAAGCTGATCAAGCGCCAGCAGAGCCTGAAGATCCTCGACGCCGGCGAGCCGCGCCAGTCGGGTCGCGAGAGCAAGATCTCGATCACCCTCAAGGAGGGCATCTCCTCGGAGGACGCCAAGAAGATCACCAAGCTGATCCGCGACGAGGGCCCCAAGGGCGTCAAGGCGCAGATCCAGGGCGACGAGCTGCGGATCTCCTCCAAGAAGCGCGACGACCTGCAGGCCGTCCAGGCGCTGGTCAAGGGCCAGGACCTCGACTTCCCCGTCCAGTTCACCAACCGGCGCTGAGGTCCGGGTGAAGCTGGAGGCCCGTCCGTCCGCACAAGCCGAGATCGACGCGCCGCTCGCGGTCGTCTGGTCGGTGATGACCGACACCGCGGCGTACGCCGAGTGGAACCCGTTCGTGGTGCACGTCGAGTGCCCTACGCCGCCGCAGGTGGGCGACCCGATCGTCCTGCACGTGCGCTGGAAGGACGGTTCGACCGCCCGCTCCCCCGAGCGGATCGTCGCGCTGGAGCCACCGGTCACGGACGGCGAGGGCGTGACGACGGCCCAGCTCTCCTACGTCTTCGAGGGGTGGCCGGCGCGGCTCGGGCTGGTGCGGGGCACCCGCCACCAGCGGCTGCTCCAGCGACCCGGGAGGCCGACCCGCTACGACACCGTCGAGGAGTTCTCCGGGCCGCTGGTGCGCTTCGCCGGACCCGGGCGCGTGGCGGACGGCTTCGCCCGCCACGCGGCGGCGCTCAAGCGGCGGGCCGAGTCACTCTGCTGACGGCGACGTGCGGGCTGCACCATGACCCCCTCACCCGGGCGTGTTGCCGGCGTCACCGTCCGAGCGCAGAGATCGGCGCAGGAATCCTTGGGCCGCCGGTATCGTGGTGAGTCGGGCGGCAGTGTCGTCCACACCTGAAAACTGGAACGTGTTCCAGTTTTCCCATACTCTGAGTACGAGCTCGACGGAGCCAACCAGCAGCCAGAAGGAAGTGCGTGCGGTGACCAAGCAGGTCAAGCAGCTCGACCGGGTCATCATCCGGTTCGCCGGTGACTCCGGGGACGGGATGCAGCTCACCGGTGACCGGTTCACCCAGGAGTCGGCGGTCTTCGGCAACGACCTGGTGACGTGGCCCAACTTCCCGGCCGAGATCCGGGCACCCCAGGGCACGTTGCCGGGGGTCTCGTCGTTCCAGGTGCACTTCGCCGACCACGACATCCTCACGGCGGGGGACGCCCCCGACGTACTGGTCGCGATGAACCCGGCGGCGCTGCGCGCGAACCTGGGCGACCTGCCCAAGGGCGCCACGATCATCGTCGACACCCATGACTTCACCGCCCGCAACCTCGCGAAGGCCGGCTACACCGCCAACCCGCTCGAGGACGAGACCCCCGGCTCCTCGTTGGCGGAGTTCGCGGTGCACCGCATCGACCTGACCGGGATGACGGTCGAGGCCGTCAAGGAGTTCGGGCTCTCGCGGAAGGACGCGGCGCGGGCGAAGAACATGTTCGCCCTCGGACTGCTCTCATGGATGTACGGCCGACCCACCGAGTCGACGATCGACTTCCTGGCCAAGCGGTTCGCGAAGGTCGCCGACATCCGCGACGCGAACATCACGGCGTTCAAGACCGGGTGGAACTTCGGTGAGACCACCGAGACGTTCGTGGTCTCCTACGAAATCAAGCCGGCCCCCATGCTGGCCGGGACCTACCGCAACATCACCGGGAACCTGGCCCTGTCCTATGGCCTGGTGGCCGCGGGGGTCCGCTCGGGGCTGCCGATCTTCCTGGGCTCCTACCCGATCACGCCGGCTTCCGACATCCTTCACGAGCTGTCCAAGCACAAGTCGTTCGGCGTGACGACCTTCCAGGCCGAGGACGAGATCGCGGGGGTCGGTGCCGCGATCGGCGCCTCCTTCGCGGGCAGCATCGGGGTGACCACGACCTCGGGTCCCGGCGTCGCACTGAAGTCCGAGGCGATCGGTCTCGCGGTGATGACCGAGCTGCCCCTGCTGGTCATCGACGTCCAGCGCGGTGGCCCCTCGACCGGGCTGCCCACCAAGACCGAGCAGGCCGACCTGCTCCAGGCGATGTTCGGGCGCAACGGCGAGGCACCGGTGCCGATCGTGGCTCCGCAGTCACCGGGCGACTGCTTCGACGCAGCACTGGAGGCCGCCCGGATCGCCATCACCTACCGCACCCCGGTCATGCTGCTCTCCGACGGCTACCTCGCCAACGGCTCGGAGCCGTGGAAGATCCCCGACGTCGACGACCTGCCACTGATCGACCCGGACTTCGCCACCGCGGCCAACCACGGCAGCGGTGAGGACGGCGAGGCCACGGAATTCTGGCCCTACCTGCGCGACGAGGCCACCTTGGCGCGCCCCTGGGCGATCCCGGGCACGCCGGGTCTCGAGCACCGCATCGGTGGACTCGAGAAGGCCGACGGGCACGGCAACATCTCCTACGACCCGGCCAACCACGACTTCATGGTCCGCACCCGCCAGGCCAAGGTGGACCGGATCGCCGACTCGCTGCCTCCCCTGGAGGTCGACGACCCCGACGGCCTGGCGAAGGTACTGGTCCTGGGCTGGGGCTCGACGTACGGTCCAATCGGTGCCGGCGTACGCCGCGTGCGCAAGGCCGGCTACCACGTCGCCCAAGTCCACCTGCGCCACCTCAACCCGTTCCCCAAGGACCTCGGCGAGATCCTCGCCCGCTACGACAAGGTGCTGGTCCCCGAGATGAACCTCGGCCAGCTCTCCTTGCTGCTGCGCGGCAAGTACCTCGTCGATGCCATCGGCTACAACCAGGTCAACGGAATGCCCATCAAGGCCGCCGAGCTCGCCGCCGCGATCGGCGAGCTGGTCGGCCTCGCCGAGGGGACCACCGTCGACCTCACGCCTCAGGAGGCGAGCAAGTGACCGCGACAGAGAAGCTGCCCTTCCCGGGCCTGCGTTCCGGCATCGAGGGTGTGCCCACCGTTGATGAGGGGGACGACCCCCAGACCGGCAAGACCTTCACCTCCGACCAAGAGGTCCGTTGGTGCCCCGGCTGCGGCGACTACGCCGTGCTCAAGGCCGTCCAGGGGTTCCTGCCCCAGCTCGGTCTGCGCCGCGAGAACATCGTCTTCGTCTCCGGCATCGGCTGCTCCTCGAGGTTCCCCTACTACCTCGACACCTACGGCATGCACTCGATCCACGGCCGCGCACCCACGATCGCGACCGGCATCGCGACCGCCCGCGAGGACCTCTCGGTCTGGGTGGTCACCGGGGACGGCGACGCGCTCTCGATCGGCGGCAACCACCTCATCCATGCGCTGCGCCGCAACGTGAACATGACGATCCTGCTGTTCAACAACCGGATCTACGGTCTCACCAAGGGTCAGTACTCCCCCACCTCCGAGACCGGCAAGATCACCAAGTCGACCCCGATGGGCTCGGTCGACCACCCGTTCAACCCAGTCTCGCTCGCCCTCGGCGCCGAGGGCTCCTTCGTCGCCCGCACCATCGACTCCGACCGCAAGCACCTCACCTCGGTGCTCTCCGCCGCGGCCGCACACCGGGGCACCTCGTTCGTGGAGATCTACCAGAACTGCCCGATCTTCAACGACGGCGCCTTCGACGCGATCAAGAACAACGACACCAAGGCAGACGCGATCATCCCGCTGGTCCACGGCGAGGCCATCCGCTTCGGCGTGGGCGGCGCCAAGGGACTGGTCCGCGACACCGTGGGGGGCGGGGTCAAGGTCGTCGAGGTGGCCGAGGTCGGTGAGGACGCGCTGCTGGTGCACGACGCCCACAACCCGGACCCCACGACCGCGTTCGCGATCTCGCGGCTGACCGACTCGGGCTACCTCAACCAGTCGCCGATCGGAATCTTCCGCCAGGTCGACCGCCCGTCGTACGACGATCAGGCGCGTGCGCAGATCACCAGCGCCCGCGCGGCCGCCCCCGGCGAACCCCTCGACCGCCTCGCCGGCCTCATCGGCGGCGGCGACACCTGGACGGTCGTCTGAGCCGACCCGCCCCTATGCTGAGCAGCGTGGGTGAATCGCGTCGTGGCCTGGTGCTCGGCGCGGCGGCCTACATCATGTGGGGTGCCTTCCCGCTCTACTGGCCGCTGCTGGAGCCTGCCGGCGCGCTCGAGATCCTCGCGCACCGGGTGCTGTGGTCCGTCCTCACGATGAGCATCCTGCTCGTGGTGGTGGGCAGGACCCCGCAGTTCCGTGCCATCCTCGCGGATCGACGCGTGGTCCGGCTGCTGGCGCTGGCCGCCCTGGTGGTCACGGTGAACTGGGCGACCTACATCTGGGGCGTCAACAACGGCCGGGTGGTGGAGACGTCTCTCGGCTACTTCATCAACCCGCTGGTGACGGTCCTGATGGGGGTCTTCCTGCTGGGCGAACGGTTGCGACCGCTCCAGTGGTTCGCGATGGCGGTCGCCGGCGGCGCGGTCGCGGTCCTCGCCCTCGACTACGGACGGCTGCCCTACGTGGCGCTCGTGCTGGCCTTCTCGTTCGGCACCTACGGACTGGCCAAGAAGACCGCCAACGTGGGCGCCGTCGAGAGCCTGACCCTCGAGACGCTCCTGATCGCGCCGTTCGCGGCGGCGTACGTCGTCTGGCTGGGCCTGAGCGGTGGCTCGAACTTCGCCTCCCACGGCGTCGGCCACGCGCTCCTCTTCACCACGACGGGGATCGTGACCGCGATCCCGCTGATCTGCTTCGGAGCCGCTGCGACCCGGGTCTCGATGGTGACCCTCGGCCTGCTTCAGTACCTCGCGCCGATCCTCCAGTTCGCCCTCGGCGTGCTGTGGTTCCACGAGGCGATGCCCGCCGGCCGCTGGGTCGGCTTCGTCCTGGTCTGGATCGCCCTGGTCATCTTCACCGTCGAGGCGATCAACCACCGGCGCCGTCAGCTGCGCCTGATCGTCCCCGCCTCCGCCATCTGAGGATAACTTTGGGTAGTCCGTGACGAAACGCAGGATTTTGGGTCGAAAAACCTGCATTCCGTCACGGACTACCCAAAGTTTTCCTCAGGTGGAGCGGAGGGCGACGAGGTCGGCGAACGCCTCGAGGGCCTCGCGGACCGGGCCGGCGGGTACGTCGACGAGGAGCGCCTTGGCCTCCTGGGCTCTGGCCACGACATAGGCCCTGGCCTCTCCCAGCGCCGGGTGCTTGCGCAGCAGGTCCAGGGCCTCGGCGTGCCGGGCGTCGTCGGTGAGGTCGGAGTCGAGGAGCTCGTGCAGGCGTGCATCGGCGGGGTCGGCAGAAGCCCGCGCCATCAGGACCGGGAGCGTGGGGACGCCCTCGCGCAGGTCGGTGCCCGGCGTCTTGCCGGACTCCACGGAGTCGGAGGCGATGTCGAGGATGTCGTCGGAGAGCTGGAAGGCGGCCCCGACGATCTCGCCGTATGCCGTCAACGCCTCCTCCACCTCGCGACTGGCCCCGCCGAAGCGGGCGCCGTAGCGGGCCGAGGTGGCGATCAGCGAACCGGTCTTGCCGGCCACGACCTCGAGGTAGTGCTCGAGCGGGTCCTCTCCCGGACTCGGCTTCACGGTCTCGAGGATCTGCCCCTCGACCAGCCTGGTGAACGTCTCGGCCTGGATGCGGACCGCGTCCGGGCCCAGGTCGGCGGTGAGCTCGGACGACTTCGAGAAGAGGAAGTCGCCGGTGAGGATCGCGACGTGGTTGTCCCAGCGGGCGTTGGCCGAATCCGCGCCGCGACGCAGGTCGGCCTCGTCCATCACGTCGTCGTGGTAGAGCGAGGCGAGGTGGGTGAGCTCGACGACACAGGCCGCGCGGATGACCTCGTCGGAGTCAGGTCGGTGGCCGGTCTCCGCAGCGAGCAGCACCAGCAGCGGCCGGAACCGCTTCCCGCCGGCCTCCATCAGGTGGCTCGCCGCCTCCGTCACGAAGCCGGCCCGGCTCTGGACATGGCCCTGCAGGGCCAGCTCCACGGTCGTCATCCGGTCGCGCAGTCGGCCGGCGAGCGCCTCGTCCGTGACGGGCAGCGCCAGTCCGGGCGGGCCAGATTCGGGGGTCACCTGATGAATTCTCCCGCATGGGCCGCCAGCGTGAGAACCGGCCCCGGAACAATGCCGAGGATCAGGGTCGCCGCGGCGCCCACCGCGATGGTGGAGCCGGTCAGCAGCGAGGGCCGCGCCACGTCGGCGGCCTCGGCGTCACCGTCCATGAAGAACATCAGCACGATCACCCGCACGTAGAAGAAGACCGACACGATGCTGAAGATGATCGCCGCGATCACGACCGGCCAGGCGTCTGCCGCGAGCGCGGCGGTGAAGACGGCCCACTTGCCGATGAAGCCGGCGGTCAGCGGGATCCCGGCCATGGACAGCAGGAAGAACGCGAACAGCGTGCCCAGGAGCGGCGAGCGGCGGCCGATCCCGGCCCAGCGCGAGAACTGAGTCGCCTCGCCGCCGGAGTCGCGGACCAGCGTGACCACGGCGAAGGCGCCGATCATCGCGAAGCCGTACGTCGTCAGGTAGAACAGCACCGCCTGGAGCGAGGTGACCTGACCGGGGCTCAGATCGGAAGCGCTCTGCACCCCGAGGACCCCGGTGAGGATGAACCCGGTGTGCGCGATGGAGGAGTAGGCGAGCATCCGCTTCATGTCGGTCTGCACGACGGCGAGCACGGCACCGACAGCCATCGTGAGGATCGCGATGATCCACAGCATTGGCTGCCAGGTCCACCGGTCGGAGCCGAAGGCGACGTAGAAGAGGCGCATCATCGCGCCGAAGGCCGCGACCTTGGTGCAGGCGGCCATGAACGCCGTCACGGCGGTCGGGGCACCCTGGTAGACGTCGGGGGTCCAGGCCTGGAACGGCGCGGCGCCGACCTTGAAGAGCAGGCCGACCGCGAGCATGCCCATGCCGATGAGCAGCAGCGCCTGGTTGCCCACGTCGTTGCGCACGGCCTCGTTGATCTCGGAGAGCTGCATGGAGCCGGCGAAGCCGTAGATCAGGGCGACGCCGTAGAGGAAGAAGCCCGACGAGAAGGCCCCGAGCATGAAGTACTTGAGCGCGGCCTCCTGGCTGAGCAGGCGACGACGACGCGCCAGCCCACAGAGCAGATAGAGCGGCAGCGAGAAGACCTCGAGCGCCACGAACATCGTCAGCAGGTCGTTGGCGGCCGGGAAGAGCATCATCCCGCCGACCGCGAAGAGCAGCAGCGGGTAGACCTCGGTGTGGTCCAGCCCCCGGGTCGAGGCCTCGCGCTCGGCCTCGGTGCCGGGCAGCGCGGCGGCCTGGCCGGCGAACGCGGAGACCCCGCCCTCGAGTCGGCGCTCGGCAAAGAGCAGGACGCCGCCGATGGCGAAGATCAGGATCAGGGCCCAGAAGAAGATGGTCGGGCCGTCAATCACGAGGGTGCCTTCGGCGGCGAGGATGCCGCGACCGGCTCCGCCACCCACCGACGGCAGTCCACGACCGACCAGCACGACGCCCACCAGCGCGGCAACCAGGCCGGTCACGGTCAGCACGATCTGGACGAGGTAGCGACGCTCGCGAGCCAGGAACGCCTCGACGAGGACCCCCAGGCAGGCGACGCCGAAGACGGCGATGAGCGGCCACAGCCGGGAGTACTCGAGGTGCGGCTTGGCGAACTCCGTTGCGGCGCCGATGAGAGCGGGGCTCACTTGTGACCTTCCTCGTCAGTGCCGTTCCCGGCAGCGGGTACGACGGGTGCTTGGTCACTGATCCCCACGTGCTGCATCAGGTCTTCGACCGTGGGGTTGCTGACGTCCAGCAACGGCATGGGGTAGAAGCCGAGCAGCACCAGGCCCAGCACGAGCGGGACGATCGACCCGAGCTCGCGGCGGTTCAGGTCGGTCATGCCGACCCCCTCCGGGCTGGGCCCGGTCATGGTGCGTTGGTACATCCACAGGATGTAGATCGCGGCGAGCACGATGCCGGTGACCGCGACCGCCCCGGCCCACCAGGCGTAGTTGAAGGCCGAGATGAGGACCAGGAACTCCGAGATGAAGGGGCTCAGACCGGGCAGGCCCAGGGTCGCGAGGCCGGCCACCAGGAAGAGCCCGGCGAGCACCGGCGCGGCCTTCTCGAGGCCGCTCATCTGGCTGATCAACGAGGTCCCGCGGCGCTTGATGAGGTAGCCCGCGAGCAGGAAGAGCGCGGCCGTGCCGATCCCGTGGTTGACCATGTAGAGGATCGCACCGGTCCCGCCCTGGCTGCTGAACGCGAAGATGCCCAGGGTGATGAAGCCGAAGTGGCTCAGCGAGGTGAGCCCGATCAGCCGCAGGATGTCGTCCTGGCCGATCGCCAGCAACGCGCCGTACACGATCGAGATGAGCGCGAGCACGATCACCACGGGGGTGGCCCATTGCGAGGCGTTCGGGAAGAGGCCCAGGCAGAAGCGGAGCATCCCGAAGGTGCCGATCTTGTCGAGCACGCAGACCAGCAGCACGCTGGTGCCGGGCGTCGCCTTCTCGGTCGTGTCGGCCAGCCAGGTGTGCAGCGGGAAGAGCGGCGCCTTGACCGCGAACGCGATGAAGAAGCCCACGAACAGCCACCGCTCGGCGTTCTGGCTCATGTCGAGCTGGGCCAGGTCCGAGAGGAGGTACGACGGACGGCCGGCCTGCGCGGAGACGACGTAGAGGCCGATCACGGAGGCGAGCATCACGAGTCCGCCACCGAGCTGGTACATCAGGAACTTCAGGGCGGCGAACGCCCTGCCGTCGCGGCCGAAGCCGCCGATCAGGAAGTAGGCGGGGATCAGCGTCGCCTCGAAGACGACGTAGAAGAGGAAGACGTCCGTGGCCGCGAAGACGGCCAGGGCGAACGCCTCGAGGGCCAGGGCCCACGCGAAGAAGGCTGCCGGGTTGGCGCCGTCGGCGTCGTTCCAGGAGCCGATGATCACCAGCGGCACCAGGACGGCGGTCAGCAGGATCAGCAGCAGCCCGAGCCCGTCGACACCGAGGGCGTAGTGGACACCGAAGGCGTGGATCCACTCACGGCTCTCGGTCAGCTGCATGCCGCCGCCGGTGTCGTACTGGGCGGCGATGGCGACCGCGACCGCGAGGGTCAGGCCCGAGACGGCGACCGCGAGCTGCTTGGGCAGCGCGGAGCCGGGCGCCTTGGGCACGAACGCCACAACCAGGGCGCCGACGAGCGGCACCAGGATCAGGAGCGTGAGCCAGGGAAAGTTGTTCATGCGATGTCCTCGCGGAATCGAGAGCGAAGCGAGCGATTTCGTGGGGTCCTCATGCGAGGTTCACCGCCAGCAGAGCGAGTACGACGAGCAGTACGCCGCCGAGCAGGGAGAGCGCGTAGGAGCGGACGAAGCCGTTCTGCACCCGTCGCAGCTGGCCGGCGATCGCCCCGATCGCGACCGGGCCACCAGTGAGGGCGCCGTCGACGCCGTGGGTGTCGAGCCCGAGCAGCCCCGTGACCAGGCGCTTGCCGGGCCGCACCACGACGGCATCGTTGATGGCGTCGCCGTAGAGGTCCGCGCGAGCGGCGCGGGTCGCGAACGAGACGTCCTGCGGTGCGGTGATGGGGACCTCCCGCTTGCCGACCAGGAACCAGGCGGCGGCAACTCCGACCGCGACCACCAGCACCGCGAGGATCGAGATCACGATCGCAGGCAGCGGCGGCTCCTCGTGGGGAGCCGTGCCGACGACGGGCGAGAGGAAGTCGACGATCCAGTTGCCGGCGAGCATCAGGCCGCCCAGCGCGGACAGCGCGGCGAGGACGATCAGCGGGATCGTCATCACCCGCGGCGACTCGTGCGGGTGCACGTCCTGCTTCCAGCGCTTCTCGGTGAAGAAGGTGAGCAGCATCAGCCGGGTCATGTAGAAGCCGGTGACCCCCGCGCCGATCAGCGCGCACAGGCCGACGAAGAGGTTCTGCGTCAGCGCGACCTCGATGATCTTGTCCTTCGACCAGAACCCGGAGAAGCCCGGGAACCCGATGATGGCGAGGTAGCCCATCGCGAACGTGAGGAAGGTGATCGGCATCGCATGGCGCACCGCGCCGTACCTGCGCATGTCGACGTCGTCGTTCATGCCGTGCATGACCGAGCCGGCGCCGAGGAACATGTTGGCCTTGAAGAAGCCGTGGGTCAGCAGGTGGAAGATCGCGAACGCGTAGCCTCCGACGCCGAGCCCCGCGCCGAGCATCATGTAGCCGATCTGGCTCATCGTGGAACCGGCGAGCGCCTTCTTGATGTCGTCCTTGGCGCACCCGATGACCGCACCCCACAGGAGCGTCACCACGGCCACGGTGACCACAACGGTCTGGGCGACGGGCGCGAGCTCGAAGATGAAGTTGGAGCGGGTGATCAGGTAGACGCCCGCCGTCACCATGGTGGCGGCGTGGATGAGCGCCGAGACCGGGGTCGGGCCCTCCATTGCGTCGAGCAGCCAGGACTGGAGCGGAACCTGGGCGGACTTGCCGCAGGCGCCGAGCAGCAGCAGCAGGCCGAGCGCGTTGAGCGTGCTCTCCGAGGCGTTGGCGGAGACCGCGCTGATGCCGGAGAAGCTGGTGGTGCCGAACGTGACGAACATCAGCATGATCGCCAGCGACATGCCCAGGTCACCGACCCGGTTGATGACGAAGGCCTTCTTGGCGGCGGCGGCCGCCGAGGGCTTGTGCTGCCAGAAGCCGATCAGGAGGTACGACGCGAGGCCGACGCCCTCCCAGCCCAGGAACATGCCCACGTAGTTCTCGGCGAGCACCAGCATCAGCATGGCGGCGATGAAGAGGTTGAGGTAGCCGAAGAAGCGGCGGCGGCGCGGGTCGTGCTCCATGTAGCCGATGGAGTAGACGTGGATCAGCGACCCGACGCCGGTGATCAGCAGCAGGAAGAGCGCGGACAGCGGGTCGTAGAGCAGGTCCATGCCGACGGAGAAGTGGCCGACCTGGATCCAGTCGTAGAGGTGCTGGCCGATCTGGCGCTCACCGGCGTCGCGGCCGAGCAGCGCGACGAAGAGGACCAGGCTGAGCACGAACGAGACGGCGGCGGCGGCGGTCCCGAGCAGGTGGCCCCACTTGTCGAGGGCTCGCCCACCGATCAGCAGGATCGCGGCGCCGGCGAGGGGCAGCGCGATGACCAGCCACAGCAGCGTGGAGACCCCGCTGGCCGTTCCTGGGTCGACCACCGGGATGTGGGCGGCCTCGTTGAGTGCGTACATGAACCGGTGCTCCTCAGTACTTCAGCAGGCTCGCGTCGTCGACCGAGGCCGAGCGACGAGTCCGGAAGATGGTCATGATGATCGCGAGCCCGACGACGACCTCGGCCGCCGCAACGACCATCACGAAGAACGCGGCGATCTGGCCGTCGAGGTTGCCGTGCTGCTTGGCGAAGGCGACCAGGGCGAGGTTCGAGGCGTTGAGCATCAGCTCGATGCACATGAAGACCACGATCGCGTTGCGGCGGGTCAGCACCCCCACGCACCCGATGGTGAACAGGATCGCGGAGAGGACGATGTACGGCGCGAGGCTCACTGCGGATCTCCTGCGGTCGGTCCCTCGGTGTCGTTCTCGTCCACCCGGTCGGCGGACCGACCCTCGAGCGAGCGCTGGATCTGCTCGATGTTCTGGGCCAGGGCCGGCGCGGAGCGCACCGTGCCGCGGGCCGCGAGCACCCGCGAGATGGAGGCCTCGGAGGCGGTGCCGTCGGGCAGCAGCGCCGGGGTGTCGACCGCGTTGTGCCGGGCGAAGACTCCCGGGGGAGGCAGCGGCCCGAGGTGCGTGCCCTTGTCGGCGTAGTCGCGCAGTCGCTGGGCGGCCAGCGAGGCCTGGGTGGGCTTGGGGGTCAGCCGCTCGCGGTGGGCGAGCACCATGGCGCCCATCGCGGCGGTGATCAGCAGGGCGCTGGTGGTCTCGAAGGCGAAGACGTAGCGCGAGAACATGATGTCGGCCAGCCCCTGGATGTTGCCGCCGGCGTTCGCGGCGTCGAGACCCACGACCGTGCCGAGGGTGATCTGACCGACGCCGAGCACGAGGACCAGACCGAGGACCAGACCGAAGGCGATCGCCAGGACGCGCTGGCCGCGGATGGTCTCCACGACCGAGTCCGATGCGTCGACCCCGACCAGCATCAGCACGAAGAGGAACAGCATCAGGATCGCGCCGGTGTAGACGATGATCTGCACTGCGAAGAGGAACGGCGCGTCGAGCACGGCGTACAGCACCGCGAGGCTGATCATCACGACCGCCAGAAGCAGCGCCGCGTGCACGGCCTTGCGCACGAAGAGGATGCCCAGCGCGGCAATCACCATGATCGGGGCGAGGATCCAGAAGGCGATCATGCCTGTCCCTCCCGCGCGGGCTCCTGCGGCGAGTTGCTGCCGCCGATGTTGAAGATGCCGCGGTAGTAGTCGCCCTCGTCGTCACCGAGGAGCATCGCGTGCGGCGGCTGCTCCATGCCGGGGAGCATCGGGGCGAGCAGGTCCTTCTTCTCGTAGATCAGGTCGGCCCGGTTGTCGTCGGCCAGCTCGTACTCGTTGGTCATCGTCAGGGCCCGGGTCGGGCAGGCCTCGATGCAGAGCCCGCACAGGATGCAGCGCAGGTAGTTGATCTGGTAGACCCGGCCGTAGCGCTCACCCGGGGAGAAGCGGCCGGACTCGCCGGAGCCGTCCTCGGGGGCGTCGACGTTGGAGGCACCCTCGACGTAGATCGCGTCGGCGGGGCAGGCCCAGGCGCAGAGCTCGCACCCGATGCACTTCTCCAACCCGTCGGGCCAGCGGTTGAGCTGGTG